>JAYVLI010000358.1:0-8170 GCA_043759535.1 Betaproteobacteria bacterium
CTTCTTCAGCACTGACCTGCCGGAACTGCGTTTCAATCTCGTCACCCTGCGCCTGAGCCGGGGCGCTGCCAGCAGCCACGCTGGCGAGTACAAGCAGAATTTGAAAATGTCTGAATATTGACTTCATGGATTGACTGTAGCGGTAATTGGCGGCTGACTGAGGCGCACTCGTATGCTACAAAAACAGAAGCTGCTTACCCATGTAAACATTGGCCCGGAGACTTGAAAGGCACCTAAAAACTACCTGAAAACAGGAAAAACCAGCCAAAACTGCTAGACGGCGGGCACTTTGTGGCCCACACCAGCAGCATGCGCCTGCACATCAGCGTGGTAACTGCTGCGCACCATCGCGCCCACGGCGGCGTGGGTGAATCCCATTTTGTAGGCCTCGGCTTCAAACATCTTGAAGGTGTCAGGGTGCACATAGCGGCGCACTGGCAAATGCGACATGGACGGTGCCAGGTACTGGCCAATCGTCAACATGTCGATGTTGTGCGCCCGCATGTCGCGCATGACCTGCAAAATCTCTTCGTCTGTCTCGCCCAGGCCAACCATGATGCCGCTTTTGGTCGGCACGCTGGGGTGCAGGGCCTTGAACTTTTTGAGCAGGTTCAAACTGAACTGGTAGTCGCTGCCGGGGCGCGCTTCCTTGTACAGGCGTGCCGTGGTTTCCAGGTTGTGGTTCATCACGTCGGGCGGCGCGGCTTTCAAAATCTCCAGCGCGCGGTCGTCGCGGCCCCGGAAGTCGGGCACCAGAATCTCAATGACGGTGGTGGGCGACAGTTCACGTATTTTGCTGATGCATTCGACAAAATGGCCGCTGCCGCCGTCGCGCAAATCGTCCCGGTCCACACTGGTGATCACCACGTATTTGAGCTTCAGCGCGGCGATGGTCCTGGCCAGGTTGGCCGGCTCGTTGGCATCCAGCGGGTCGGGCCGGCCGTGGCCCACATCACAAAACGGGCAGCGCCGGGTGCATTTGTCGCCCATGATCATGAAGGTGGCGGTGCCCAGGCCAAAACACTCGCCGATGTTGGGGCAGGACGCCTCCTCACACACCGTGTGCAGCTTGTGCTCGCGCAGGATGTTCTTGATCTCGTAGAAGCGGGTGCTGGGGCTGCCAGCTTTGACGCGGATCCAGTCGGGCTTTTTCAACGTCTCCGCAGCCACCACTTTGATGGGGATGCGCGCCGTCTTGGCCTGGGCTTTTTGCTTGGCGGTGGCGTCGTAATCGGCTGCCGGCTGGGCCTGGTGGACGGTGTTTTGGGTGGCCATATGGGTGCGCGGTGGGGGTGCAGGCGCGCTGCAGTCAGGGGTCAGGGGGTGAACTGCGCCGCCAAGCGGTCGCCCAGTTGTTGGGCCACGGTGGCCCAGTCAACGGTAACGCCAAGTTTAGCCAGGTCAACTGTCTGCAATCCGGCGTAGCCGCAGGGGTTGATGCCGGCAAACGGCGCCAGGTCCATCGCCACATTCAAGGCCACGCCGTGGTAGGTGCAGTGCCGGCTGACCTTGATGCCCAGTGCGGCCACTTTGCCCAGGCCGGCAAACGGGTCAGGACCCAGCGCCGACCCAGTGAGTGCGGCGTGGCTGCCGGGATCGGCCAGCCGCACGTAGATGCCCGGCGCACCCGCCACCCGGTGGCCGGTGATCTGGTGCAGGGCCAGCACCTTGAGCACGGCGTGTTCCAGCCGGTAGACATATTCTTTGACGTAAATGCCCAGGCGTTTCAGGTCGACCAGTGGATAGGCCACCACCTGGCCGGGGCCGTGGTAAGTCACCTGCCCACCCCGGTTGCTGGCCACCACCGGAATGCTGCCGGCCTGCAGCAAGTGCTCGGGCTTGCCGGCCAGGCCCTGGGTGTAGACGGGCGGGTGCTCCACCAGCCAGAGCTGGTCGGGCGTGTCCGCGCTGCGGCTTGCAGTGAAGTCCTGCATGGCCTGCACGGTGGGCGTGTAGGGCCGGGGCCCCAAGGTCAGGATTTGCATTGCACCGCTGGGAAATCCGACAACATCCTGCAACAGCCCGGCGCTACAGCACCACCTTGACCATCGGGTGCGTGCTGAGCGTGCGGTACAGCGCGTCCAGCTGCGCGCGGCTGGTGGCGGTGATGGTGATGGTGAGCCCCAGGTATTTACCCGTGCTGCTGGGGCGTTTTTCGACCGTGCTGTGGTCAAAGCCGGGGTCAAACTGGCGGGCCACGGCCACCACCGCGTCCAGAAAACCGTCCACGTGTTCACCCATCACCTTGATGGGGAAGGCGCTGGGGTAGGTGATCAGCGATTGTTCGGGGGGAATCTCGGGGGGGATGTCAGCCATGGTGGTTTTAGATCGGCGGATCAGATGGATTGCTCCAGCTTGGCCTGCTGGTAGGCCTCATACAGGCGGGCGTAGACCGGGCCAGGCTTGCCACGCAAAGCACCGTGGCCCACGCCCTGGTTGTCCAGCCGGGTGATGGCCAGCACCTCTTTGGTGGCCGAGCTGAGCAGCAGCTCATCGGCGGCAAACACATCGGCCTCGGCGATGGGGCGCAGGTTGTAGGCAATGCCCACCTCCTGGCACAACTCGGCCAGCAGGTTGTAGCGGATGCCTTCCAGCACATGGTCGCCCTTGGGCGGGCCCAGCAGCGCGCCCTCATGCACCACCCACACATTGCTGGCCGACGCCTCGGTCAGCCAGCCGTCACGGAACATCACCGTCTCGGTGGCGCCGTGGTCGGCCGACATCTGGCGCGCCAGCACGTTGCCCAGCAATGAGGTGCTTTTGATGTCGCCCCGCTCCCAGCGGAAATCACGCGCGGTGACACAGGCCACACCCTGGTGGCGCTGCTCGGCCGATGGCGGTTTCATCGCGCTGGTCATGGCAAACACGGTCGGGCTGATGCCCTCGGGCATGACATGGTCACGCAGCGCCACACCACGGGTGATCTGCAGGTAGACCAATTGGTCTTCAGCCGGCTGCGCGGCCACCAGCGTGCGCACCAGTGCCAGCCAGCCGTCACGGCTGTGCGGGTTGTTGATGCGCAGCTTGCCCAGGCTGCGGGCCAGGCGGGCCATGTGCTCGTCAAAGCGGAACAGGCGCCGGCCGTAGACCGGGATCACCTCATAAACGCCATCACCAAAGATGAAGCCCCGGTCCAGCACCGACACCTTGGCATCGCACAGCGGCAGGGTCTGGCCGTTCAGGTGGCACAGGGTGTCGGGAATCAGCGTCATGGTGGCCCCAGCAGGTTTGGCTTGTCAGCTTAGCGGATGGCTGGCGCCCGGGGCTTGATCTGGCCCGCGTGGGGGCGCCACACGCGCCATCGACTGCGCCCGCGCTGGCTACTTGATCCAGAGCCGGATCGAATCCCAGGCCCGGCCCAACAAACCGGCTTGTGGCACCGCATCCAGCACCAGCAGCGGCACGCTGGCAATGCGGGTGCCGGCGGCGGTGGTCACCTCCAGCGTGCCCACACGTTGGCCCTGGGCCAGCGGGGCCACCAACGGGTCGGTGCGCGAGATGGTGGTCTTGAGCTTGTCGCCCTCACCCTTGGGCACGGCCACCACCACGGCCCGGTCAGCGCCCAGACCGGCAGTGGCTTTTTCACCCTTCCACACCGGCACTTGGGTCACTGCCTTGCCAGGCTCAAACAGGCGCACCGCGTCCCAGGCGGTGTAGCCCCAGTTCAGCAGCTTCTGGCTCTCACTGGCGCGGCCTTCTCGCGACGTGGCGCCCATCACCACGCTGAGCAGACGGCGTTTGCCGTTGGGCAGCTCACGCACCGCGCTGGCCACCAGGCAATAACCGGCGGCGTCGGTGTAGCCGGTTTTCATGCCGTCCACCGCCGGGTCACGGCCCAGCAGCATGTTGCGGTTGTCCTGCTTGATGCTGTTGAAGCTGTAGTTGCGCAACGCGTAGTAGGCAGCGTATTGCTCGGGGAAGTCCCGCACCACATGGGCGGCAATGGCGGCCAAATCACGTGCCGAGCTGTAGTGGCCAGGCTCGGTCAGGCCGGTGACGTTTTTGAACTGGGTGTTCTTCAGGCCCCAGGCCTGGGTCTGGCGGTTCATCATGGCAACGAACCCGTCTAGCGAGCCGGCCACACCCTCGGCCAACGCCACGGCAGCATCATTGCCTGACACCACAATCATGCCGCGCAGCAGCTCGTCCACCGTGGGTGTCATCTTGGGGTCAATGAACATCAATGAGCCACCACCTTTGCGCTCACCCCAGGCGCGCTGGGATACCGGCAGGGTCTGGGTCAGCGTCAGCTTTTTGGCCTTGAGGGCATCAAACACCAGCCAGGCGGTCATCAGCTTGGTCAGCGAGGCCGGGTCGGCCTGGGTGTCGGCAGCGCGGTCGGCCAGCACCTGATCGCTGCTGATGTCCAGCAACACGTAGCTCTTGGCAGCCACCTCGGGCGGCTGCGGGGCTTGCGCCAGCGCGGTGGTGAGCGTGGCGCAGGCCAGGGCAAAAGTGATCAGACGTTTCATCGGTATCCGGGGTTCAGCAGAGAGGGGATTGGGGCATACAGCGCAGCGGGCAAGCGCGGCGGGCAGGCATGGCGGGCAAGCTGGCAGTCAACGCAGAACAACAGCCGCGCCCGCGCCGCAGGCGTTTCGGGGGGCTTTGTTCACCGACCGACATCAGGCGGCAGGCGCAAACGCTCCACCGGCTGGCCGTTCTTCAGGTGCGATTCGACGATCTCGTCGATGTCGCTGGCGTCCACAAAGGTGTACCAGGTCTCGTCCGGGTAGACCACCAGCACCGGGCCGCCGGCACAGCGGTCCAGGCAGCCCGCCTTGTTGACGCGAACACCACCCACCCCCGCCAGGCCATCAGCCTTGACCCGCTTTTTACAGTGGTCAAACGCCGCCTGCGCGCCTTGCTGGCTGCAGCAAGACTCGCCGTTGGTGCGTTGATTGAGGCAAAAAAAGATGTGGTGGCGGTAATAACTCATGGGACCAAGATTGTAGAGAGGCCGGGCAAACCCTGATCTCGGGCCGCGCCATCACCTGGCCCCCAAACGCCCCAGCAACCACAGCAGCGCGGCATACGGCCACAACCAGCCCACCCATTGCGCCAGGCCGTGGAAGCGCACAAAACGGCCCTGCTCCCATCCCCGCAGGCTTTGCGCAAAGTAGGGGTCGGTGGGCGCCAGATGCACCAGCACCACCAGGCCAGTCAGTGCCACCAGCGCCAAGGCTCCGGCCAGGCGGGACGGCAACCACACGCCTGCAAGCGCCACCAACAGGCCAGCCGCCAATGACACGGTTACCGCCGGTGTGCGCCAGCCCAGTGCATGGTCCGGGCCAAAATTGAGCACGGTGGACAAGGTGGTGGCCGCCACCGCCACCGCCAGCGCACCCAGCGCCAAGCCCACACGCCGCCAACCCGGGCGCGCAGCGGCAAACGCCAGCAGGCAGGGCGACAGCAATCCCAGCGCCACCGCCAGGCCCTCGGCCAAGGGCGACAAGGGAGGCGCCGCGCTGCCCGCAGTGGCCGCCAACCAGCCGGCCACCGGCTCAGCCCAGGGCACACCCGCCAGACCCGCCACACCCAAACCACGCAGCGCACCGCCCACCTGGCCCAGACCCAACGGCACCGGCGTGGGGAACAACAAAGCCACCGGCCACAACACCAGCAGCGCCAGCGCGCCACCGTTGCCACGGCCCAGCCAGCGCTCGCGCATGGCCTGCCAGCGCCGCAGCAAACCCACGCGCTGGGCCAGCCAGGCCGCCAGCGCGCCCAGCGCCGCACCGGCAGCGTTCAGCACCCAATCCAGTGCCGACGGCACCCGCTGCGGCAGCAGATGTTGGGTCAGCTCCATCAGATACGACAAGCCTGCGCCGCCCAACACCGCGCTGGCCAGCGCCAGCGGCAACCCGGCGCCGTGGCGCAGCCGAGCCACACACAGCAGCAAGCCCAGCGGCCCGTAGGCCAGCAGGTTGCTGGTGATATCAAACGGAATGAAATAACGCGGCCAAGGCAGGCGCAGCAGATCCAAAACCGCCAAACCGGGCGGCCAGCGCCAGCCGCTGAACGGAAACAAGCTGGCATACACGATCAACGCCACCCAGGCCCAGGCCAGTGGCACGGCCGAGCTGCGCTCTTGCGCTGAATACCGAGCACCTGCGCGCAGCATGGGCAGGTGTTGGTGGCGGGTGGCTGCGGCGGTGTGCGTGACGCTGCGTCGGGGCCAGGCCTAAAACGGCTTGACCACCGCCAGCACCACGATGGCCGCAAACAGCAGCACCGAGACCTCATTGAAGACACGGAACCAACGGTGGCTGCGCCGGTTGCTGAACTGCTCAAAGCGGCGCAAATGGCCACGGCACAGGTGCAGATAACCCAACACCACCAGCACCAGCAGCAGCTTGGCATGCAGCCAATACTGGCCCGCAAAACGCGCCGCGCCAAAACCAAACCACAGCCACAGCCCCAAGCCCAGCGCCACCAGCATCAGCACATTGGAAAAGCGGTACAACTTGCGGCCCATCAGCAGCAAGCGCTCACGCTCGGCATGGCTGTCGTTGGGCACCATGGCCAAGTTGACAAAGATGCGGGGCAGGTAAAACAAGCCGGCAAACCAGCTCGCCACCAACACGATGTGGAGGGCTTTGATCCAGAGGTAAGTCATGGGCAGGGATTATCAAGCGCCCAAAAAAAGAACCCCGACCACAAGGGCCGGGGCAGCAAGCCTTGGCGCTGAAAAGCACCCAGGCACCTGCTCAGGGAGGAAAAGCAGGGAGCGCCGGCTTCGCAGCAAACACTCAGTAACAATATTAGCAGATTGCCCTCCTCAAAAAGAAGGACGGCTGGGGTAGACCCAGACCCCATATTTGTGCTTTACACACGGCCTGCGGCTACGCTGTTGGCGATTCAAAACCACCTTGCCAGGACCACATTCGATATGGCCACGCGACGCGCATTCACCAGCCCCGCCCCCTATCCGGCCAGCCGCCCACGCCGGCTGCGCCGCGACGCTTTTACCCGCGACTTGGTGCGTGAGCACCGGCTGCACCCCAGCGACCTGATCTTTCCGGTGTTTGTGCAAGACGGTCATGGCCTCAGCCATGACGTGCCCAGCATGCCCGGCGTGCAGCGCCTGTCCATCGACAAACTGCTGCCGCTGGCCGAGCAGTGCGTGGCGCTGGGTGTGCCAGTGATGGCGCTGTTCCCGGTGATCGACGCCCGCCTCAAAACACCCGACGGCATCGAGGCCACCAACCCCGACGGCCTGGTGCCACGCACGGTGCGGGCCATCAAAGACCGCTTCCCCGGGCTGGGTGTGCTGACCGATGTGGCGCTGGACCCGTTCACCTCCCACGGCCAGGACGGCTTGCTGGATGACAGCGGCTACATCCTGAATGACGTGACGGTGGCCATGCTCACCAAGCAAGCCCTGACCCAGGCCCAGGCCGGTGTGGACATCGTGGCGCCCAGCGACATGATGGACGGCAGGATTGGCGCCATCCGCGCCGCACTGGAGGGCGCGGGCCACATCCACACCCGGATCATGGCCTACAGCGCCAAGTACGCCAGCGCGTTTTACGGCCCCTTCCGCGACGCCGTGGGCTCCGCCGGCAATCTGGGCAAAAGCGACAAAAAAACCTACCAGATGGACCCCGGCAACAGCGACGAAGCGCTGCGCGAAGTGGCACTGGACATCGCCGAAGGCGCCGACATGGTGATGGTCAAACCCGGCATGCCCTACCTGGACATCGTGCGCCGGGTGAAGGATGAATTTGGCGTGCCCACCTTCGCCTACCAGGTGAGCGGTGAATACGCCATGCTCAAGGCGGCGGCCGCCAACGGCTGGCTGGACCATGACGCGGTGATGATGGAAAGCCTGCTGGCCTTCAAGCGCGCCGGCGCGGATGGGGTGCTGACCTACTTTGCGCTGGATGCGGCGCGGTTGTTGCGGCAGGGCTGACGGTCAGCCAGGCGGGACAGGACAAGCCGTGAATCCAAACAACAAAGCGGCACCGGTGCTGGACGGATTGCAAGCCCTGCTCGCCTTGGGTGTCGCGCAGTGGAGCGGCCGCAAGCCAGTGCTGCTGCCGCCTCTGTGGCTGCCAGAACCGCCAGTCTGACCTTGCCCTTGAACGACGTAGTCCATAGCCACTCGATTACGCGGCTTTCTTTGCCTGGCCCGCGCGCCAGTTTTCTTCGAACCGCATCGGGCTGA
>JAYVLI010000359.1:0-2784 GCA_043759535.1 Betaproteobacteria bacterium
AACCTGGTGCGTCTACCAATTTCGCCACCCGCGCGGTTGTCTCGCCTGGGGCCTTGCCATCTGCCGGGGGGCAAATGCCTGGGCGACAGGGCCTGGAATGCTTGCGTTGCTTGTTGATCACCGATCAAACCCACCTGCACAGCAGGCCCAGCCCAAACGGCAAACCCGCGATTCTAGCCGGCAGGACCGGCCTCAACCGCAGGCTCCGGCCGGCGCACCCGGAACCAGGCCGCGTACATCGCCGGCAGGGACACCAGCGTCAACACGGTGGCCACGATCAAGCCGCCCATGATGGCCACCGCCATCGGGCCCCAGAACACGCTGCGGGTCAGCGGGATCATCGCCAGCACCGCTGCGGCGGCCGTCAGCACGATGGGCCGGAAGCGCCGCACCGCCGCTTCGATGATGGCGTCCCAAGCCGGCAGGCCGTGTTTGCGGTCTTGCTCGATCTGGTCGATCAGGATCACCGAGTTGCGCATGATCATGCCCATCAGCGCAATCACGCCCAGCAGCGCGACAAAACCAAACGGCCGGTTCAGCAGCAGCAGCGCGCCGGCCACACCGGCGATGCCCAGCGGGCCGGTCAAAAACACCAGCATGGCGCGCGAGAAGCTCTGCAACTGCAGCATCAACAGGGTGAAGATGATGAACAGCATGACCGGCACACCGGCGGCGATGGAGCCCTGGCCTTTGCTGCTTTGCTCTTGCGCGCCGGCAATGCGAATTTCGTAATCAGGCGGCAGCTGTTTGCGGATGTCGGCCAGTTGCGCCCAGACGGTGGCGGTGACGCTGGGGCCCTGCACACCCTCGATCACATCGCCCTGCACCGTGATGGCGTATTTGCGGCCCTCACGCCACAGCACGCCGGGCTCCCAGGCAAAACCGATGCGGGCAATCTGTGTCAGCGGGATGGACCGGCCGCTGGCCGTGGGCAGATAGGCGTTGCCGATGTCGGTGATGGCGTTGCGCTCTTCCAGCGGCTGGCGCAGCACGATATCGACCAGCTTGTCGCCCTCGCGGTATTGGCCCACGGTGCTTCCGCTGAGCACGGTGCGGGAGGCCTGGGCGATGGACTGGCTGGTGACCCCCAGCGCACGTGCTTTGTCCTGGTCCACCTCCAGCCGCAAGGCCTTGACAGGCTCGTTCCAGTTGTCGTTAACACCGCGCATGCGCTTGTCGGCGTGTAACACGTCCTTGACCTGGTCGGCGATCAAGCGCACCTGAGCCAGGTCACCACCCATCACCCGGAACTGCACCGGGTAGGCCACCGGCGGGCCGTTGGGCAGCACGGTGAAGCGGGCCCGCACGTCAGAGAACTCAGACGCCAGCACGGTGGGCAGCAGGCTGCGCAGGCGTTCTCGGCCCGCCAGGTCTTTGGGCAGCAGGATGATCTGGCTGAGGTTGGGCTGGGGGAACAACTGGTTGAGCGGCAGGTAAAAGCGCGGCACGCCGCTGCCCACCCAGGTGGTGACCGAGGCGGTGTCTGGCTCACGCGCCATGCGGGCCTCAAAGCGGCGCGCCACGGCCTCGCTCTCGCGCAGCGTGGTGCCTTCGGGCAACCACAGGTCCACCAGGATCTCGGGCCGGCTGGAGTCGGGGAAAAACTGTTGCGGCACCTGGCCCAGACCCACGACGCCCGCCGCAAACAAGGCCACCGTCATCAGCAGCGTGATCCAGCGGTGGCGCAGACACGCCCCCAACAGTTGGCGGAAACGGTTGTAAAACGGTGTGTCAAACAGCTCATGCGCCTGCCCTGCAGCACGCGGCCGGGTGTGCAGCAACCAGGCGCCCAGGTAGGGCACAAAGTACACCGACACCACCCAACTGATGATCAGCGCGGCCGAGGTGACGGCAAAGATGGCAAAGGTGTATTCGCCCGTCATCGACTTGGCCAAGCCGATGGGCAAAAAGCCGGCGGCGGTGATCAAGGTGCCGGTCAGCATGGGCATGGATGTAGCGTCATAGGCAAAGGTGGCCGCATACATCTTGTCGTGGCCTTCTTCCAGTTTGCGCACCATCATCTCCACCGCAATGATGGCGTCGTCCACCAGCAGGCCCAGCGCGATGATCAGCGAGCCCAGCGAGATCTTGTGCAGGCCCACGCCCCAGTAGTACATCGCCACGAAGGTGATCGCCAGCACCAGCGGGATGGTGATGCCCACCACCATGCCGGGCCAGATGTCGAGGCGCAGCTTCCAGCTGCCGGGCCGGGTGTGCAGGCCCAGCGCCACAAAGCTGACCAGCAGCACCACCCCCACCGCCTCGACCAGCACCCACACAAATTCACCCACCGATTTGCTCACCGCCGCCGGCTGGTCCTGCACCCGCGACAGCGTGATGCCGGCCGGCAGCGCCGCCTTGATCTGGTCGCTGCGCAGGCGCAGCGCGTCACCCAGCGCGATGATGTCGCCGCCCTTGGCCATCGACACGCCGATGGCGATCACCGCCTGGCCCTGGTGGCGCACCTTGACGGCCGGTGGGTCGACCACGCCTCGCCGCACCTCGACAATATCGGACAACTGCAGCGTGCTGGCCGCACCGGTGGCGGCATTGGTGGCGCGGATGGGGAAGCGCTTGATGTCGTCGATGTTGCGGAAGGCACCGGCCACCCGCACCTGCAAGCTCTGGGCGCCAGCATCCAGCAGGCCGGCACCCTCCACCGCGTTCTGGGCCGCCAACTGGGCCAGCACCTGGCCCATGTCCAGGCCCAGCTGGGCCAGGCGCTTTTGCGAGATCTCGACAAACACCTTCTCGGCCTGGGCGCCGAACAGCTCGACCTTGGCC
>JAYVLI010000360.1:0-5512 GCA_043759535.1 Betaproteobacteria bacterium
CTAACAAGGCCAGTGAGCGGCCGGCTTGCAGCGTGAAGCTGACATCGGTCAGCACCACCGCCTCACCGTGGCCGCAGGTCAGGCCTTGCACGTCCAGCAACAGGTCATTCGCCACATCAGCCATGGTTGGCCCCTTGCGCCGGTTTGGCCAGTGAATCCCCCAGGTAGACCGCCCGCACCCGCGGGTCCGCCGCAATCTGCGCAGGTGTGCCCTCGGTCAACACCGTGCCGTTGACCAACACCGTCATGCTTTTGGCAAAGCTGAACACCAGGTCCATGTCATGCTCGATCAGCACCACCGACACGCTGTCGGGCAATGCAGCCACGGTGGCCAGGATGTCGGCGCGCTCAGACCCGGGCACACCGGCGGCGGGCTCGTCCAGCAGCAACACGCTGGGTTGTTGGGCCACGGCCAGGGCAATCTCCAGCAGGCGGCGTTTGCCGTACGGCAAGGTGTGGGTGGGCTGGTCGGCCAGGTCAGTGAGGCGGAACTGGGCCAGCAAGGCCTCGCACTCGGCCGCAATCTGGCTGTCTGACCCCATCGGCGCCCACCAGCGGCGCGCCCGGCCCAACCGGCTGGCAACGGCCAGCGCCAGGCTTTGCAGCGGGGTCAAGGTGCCAAACAACTGGTTGATCTGGAAGGTGCGCACCAGGCCCAAGCCCACCCGCTTGTGCGGCGCAAGCTGGGTGATGTCGCGCCCGCCCAGCACCACCCGGCCAGCCGTGGGCGCCAGCACGCCGGTGAGCTGGTTGATCAGCGTGGTCTTGCCCGCGCCGTTGGGGCCGATCAAGGCATGGCGGGCGCCGCGCCGGATGGTCATGGACACCTTGTTGGTGGCGGTGATGCCGCCGAACTTCATCACCAGGCCGTGGGTCTGCAGCACGATGTCGTTGCTCACCTCACCGCTCATGGCCCACCCCGCTTGAACCACTGCCACGGCCGGAACAACCGGTCACGCCCTACCAACATCAGCACCACCAAAAACAGGCCGATCCAGAAGGTCCAGTACTGGGCGGTGAAGGACGAGATCACGTCATGCAGCACCTTGAAGGCAATGGCGCCCACCAGGCCGCCCCACAACCAGCCGGCACCGCCGATCACCAGCGCCAGCATCACGTCGGCACTGCGGTGAAATTCCAGCACGTCGAGGGATGCAAAGCCGGTGGTCTGCGCCAGCAGCGCACCCGCCGCACCAGCCAAGCCTGCAGCCAGTGTGTAGACCGCCGCCAGCCGGCCCTGCACTGACAAACCGATGGCGCCCATGCGCAAGCGGTTGTCACGCAGCGCTTGCAGCGAGATGCCCAGCGGTGAAAACACAATGCGGCGCAACAAGACAAAGGCGATGAACAACACCGCCAGTGAATAAAGGGAGGCCACCCGGGCGCCCAGGTCAAAGTCGAAATGGCCGACAAACGGCACGGTCAACGGGCCCATCACCACACCCTGCAGGCCGTCGGCACCGCCGGTGATGGCATCAAATTTATTGGCCAATTCCAGCAGCACCAGGGCCACACCCATGGTCACCATCAGCCGGGTCAAATCGGTGCCGCGCACAATCATCGGGCTGGTGATCAGGCCCAACAGCGCACCCAGCAGCGTGCCCACGGCCAGGCCCACCAACGGGTCAGGCATCACATGTTTGGCAAACAGCGCCGCGCCATAAGCGCCCACGCCAAAAAACGCGGCGTGGCCCAGCGACACGATGCCGGCATAACCCAGGATCAAATCCAGCGACAGGGCAAACAGCGCCAGGATGGCGATCTCATTCACCAGCGCGGCATGCTGGCCAAAAAACACCGGCACGGCCCAGATGGCAGCCCACAGTGCCAGCTCCCACGCCCGCCAACGCGACGGCGCCAGCAGCTTGGCCGCCGTGCTGCTTGTTTGGGCCGTCATCGCTTGTTCTCCCGGGTGAACAAGCCATGCGGGCGCCACAGCAGGATGGCGATCATCAACACATAGACGATGAAGGCGCCCAGCTTGGGCACGTAGTACTTGCCCATCACGTCTGCAATGCCCAGCAGCAAGGCCGCCACCAACGGGCCGGTGATGGAGCTGGTGCCACCCACCGCGCAGACGATCAAAAAGTACACCATGAACTTGAGTGGAAAGCTCGGGTCCAGGCCCAGGATGTCAGCACCCAGCGCACCACCCAGCCCTGCCAGGCCCGAGCCCACCGCAAAGGTGAGCAAAAAGATGCGGTTGACGGGGATGCCCAGCCCAGCGGCCACCCGCGGGTCGTCCACCGCCGCACGCAGCCGGCTGCCAAAACGGGTGCGTGACAGCACCGCCTGCAGGCCCAGCGCCAACGCCACGCAGGTGACCACGATAAACAGCCGGTAAGCACCCATGCCCAGCATCCACGCGCCCGCGCCAAACTCGAAGCGTTGGCGCAACCCATCAGGCAACTGCACGTTTTGCGGTGAGCTGCCCATGAAAAAGTCGACGGATGCCACCGCCATGAAGGTCAGGCCGATGGAGAACAGCACCTGGTCGAGGTGCGGCCTGCCGTACATCGGCCGGTAAATGGTGCGCTCCAGCAGCGCACCGGCTGCAGCGGTGATGACAAACGCCGCCGGCAAGCAGGCCAGAAACGGCCAGCCGGCGCGCTGCATCAGGAGGATCAGCACATAACCACCCGCCATGGCAAACGCGCCGTGGGCCAGGTTGATGAAGTTCATCAAGCCCATGGTCACGGCCAGCCCCAGGGCCAGCACAAACAGCAGCATGCCGTAGGCAATGCCGTCAAATAAAAGCGTCAGCATGACAAGGTGGGCAGGGGTGTGGGCACACCGGGCGCGGTGTAGGCCCGCGCCCGATGGGCAAGCAATATCACTTCAATTTGCCTGGGTCTTTCACCGCTTTGAGGGTGTCGAACTCGACGTTGTAGAGCTGGCCGTTCACCCGCTCCACCCTGCGGATGTAGATGTCCTGCACGATGTCGCGGGTCTGGCCGTCAATCAGCACCGGGCCGCGTGGGCTCTCAAAGATCTGGCCCTTCATTGCCGCCAACAGCGCGTCACCACCGGCGCCTTTGGTGGCATCCAGGGCTTTGAAGATCACCCGCATGCCGTCATAACCGCCCACCGACATGAAGTTGGGCCTGAACTTGTTGGCGGCTTGAAAGTCGGCCACGTATTTCTTGTTGGCCGGGCTGTTGTGCGCGGCTGAATAGTGGTGGCTGTTGACCACGCCCAGCGCCACATCGCCCATGTCGTTCAACTGGTCGTCATCGGTCACGTCGCCAGTGGCAATCAGCTTGATGCCGGCTTTGTCCAGCCCACGCTCACCAAACTGTTTCATGAACTGCGCGCCCTGGCCTGAGGGCAAAAACACAAACAAGGCATCGGGTGCCAGGTCACGCACTTTTTGCAGCACCGGGGCAAAGTCAGCGCCGCGCAGCGGGGTGCGCAGCTTGTCGGCAATCGTGCCGCCGTTCAATTGAAACTGGCTGCTGAAAAATTTCTCGGCGTCATTGCCCGGGCCGTAATCGGCCACCAGCGTGACCACTTTTTTGATCTTGTTTTTGGCCGCCCATTCGGCAATGCCGGTGGCCGCTTGCGGCAGCGTGAAGCTGGTGCGCACGATGTAGGGCGAGGCCTCGGTGATGATGGATGTGGCTGCGGCCATCACCACCATCGGCGTCTTGCTTTGGGTGGCGATGGGCGCGGTGGCCAGGGCCAGCGGGGTCAAGCCAAAACCGGCCAGCGCCACCACCTTGTCATTGACCACCAGCTCTTGGGCCAGGCGGCGGGTGGTGTCGGCCACACCGGCGTCGTCCTTGATCAGCACTTCCACTTTTTTGCCGCCAGCTTTGCCGCCGCTCTGCGCCATCCACAGCTTGATGGCGGCGTCAATTTGCCGGCCGGTGGACGCGGACGGGCCGGTCATCGGCAGGATGACGCCAATCTTGACGGTGTCGTCAGCGGCGTGGGTGGTGCCGCTGGCCAGGGCCAGGGAGGTGATGCCGGCCAGGGCCAGCAGAGTGTGTCGTCTTGTCATGCAGATGTCTCCAAAGGTTGGACGCGTCGAGATTGTGCGTTGCCACCCGTCGGCCGGGTCTTGGCGCAAGCCCTTGCTGGTTGGCAGGCTGGGTTTGCAAATCCAGCACCAGGCGGGCCGACCAAGCGCGCGAGCAGCAGGGCAAAAACTGGTCCATCGCCGCTTGTTCATCGACCAGCAGGTAGTGGTCGCGGCGGTCAATCTCACCGGTCAGCACCCGGGTCAGGCAGGTGCCACAAATGCCTTGGCGACATGAAGTGGCAAGCTCAATGCCCGCAGCTTCCAGGGCAGTGACCACGGTCTGGCCGGCCAGCACCGGCACCACACGGCCGCTGCTGCTGATCTGCACTTCAAACCCGCGGTCACCCGCCAACATGGCAGGTGCGGCATCAAATGATTCGGTGTGCAGTTGCGCGGCTGGCCAGGCCGCTGCACAGGCGGTGGCCAGCACCGCGTCCATCAAGCCCCGCGGCCCGCAGACATAGACATGCGTGCCGGCTTGTGACCGGCCCAACAGCGTGGGCAAGTCCAGGCGCTGGGCCGGATCACCGTCATCAAAATGGTGCTGCACTTGCCGCCCAAAACCACTGCGCTGCAGCGCGCCCACAAACGCGGTGGGGCCAGCGGAGCGGGTGCAGTAGTGCAGTTCAAACACCGCGCCGTCCGCCGCCAGTCGCGCGGCCATGGCCAACATCGGCGTCACGCCAATGCCACCGGCCAGCAGCAAATGGCGCCGGGCACCGGGCGCCGGCCACCAGGCCAAACAGGTTGCGCGGTGGGCTGATCTGCAGCACCTGGCCTGGCGCCACCACCTGGTGCATGGCGCGTGAGCCACCCCGCGACGCCGCGCTGTGCAGCACCGCGATGCGGTAGTGCCCTGTCTCGGTGAGCGCGTTGCACAGCGAATACTGGCGCACCAGCCCACCCGGCAAATGCACATCGATGTGGGCACCGGCCGTGAATGCCGGCAGCGCAGCGCCGTTGGCTGCCACCAGGTCAAAGCTGGCAATGTCGCTGGCCTCAGTGGCTTTGTGGGCCACACGCACGGGGATCAGCGCCTGCGCAACCATGGCTGCATCAGCCTTGTGCCGGGGTGCTTGCTTGCACGACAGCCTGGGCAGCGGGTTGGGCCGGCTGCCCTGCTGTGGCAGCCGCCTGCTCGGCAGCCAACCACCGGTCAATCACCCGGCGCGCATGCACCCCGCCGGCGTCGATGTTGAGCTTGAGCAGCGACCGGGCCGGCCAGGCGCTGAGGTTGCGCTGCTGGCGCTCCAGCATCTCCAGATCCTCGGTGAAGATTTTTGCCTGGCCGTCGCGGATGGACGCGGTCAGCGCCTTGTCCCGCACATTGAAATTGCGCGCCATGCCCCAGAAGTACCAGATCGAGGTCTCGGTCTCGGGCGTGATGAAGTCCACCACGGTGCTGGACGCCTTGACATGCGCTGGTGCGTCATACCCACCCTGCCCGGCCAGCGCCACGCCCACCTCGATCAACACATGGCTGGGCGG
>JAYVLI010000361.1:0-5509 GCA_043759535.1 Betaproteobacteria bacterium
GACAACGAGATCCTGGTGGCCGACACCACCGAGCAGATCATCCAGATGAACAACGGCTGCGTCTGCTGCACCATCCGCGAGGATTTGCGCACCACGCTGTCTGACCTGGCCGCCAAGCGCCGCCGGGGTGAGTTGCAGTTTGACCGGGTGGTGATCGAGACCACCGGCCTGGCTGACCCCGGCCCGGTGGCGCAGACTTTTTTCATGGATGACGAGATTGCCGAGAGCTACCTGCTCGACTCCATCCTGACGCTGGTGGACGCCAAACACGCCGAAACCCAGCTGGACAGCCGGCAAGAAGCCCGCCGGCAGGTGGGCTTTGCCGACCAGATTTTCATCAGCAAAAGTGAGCTGGTGGACGAGGCCGACCTGGCCGCGCTGATGCACCGCATCAAACACATGAACCCGCGTGCGCCGCAGCAAAGAGTGCATTTTGGTGAGGTGCCCATCAGCAGCGTGTTTGACCTGAAGGGCTTCAACCTGAATGCCAAGCTGGAGATCGACCCCGACTTTTTGACCGAGAGTGGGCATGACCATGCCGGGCATGATCACAGCCGCGATGGTCACGACGACCATGCCCACCATGACCACGCCCCGGGTGAGGCCTGTGACCATCCGTCGCACAAGTTGCACCACCACGCGCATGACGACGATGTCAAGTCTTTCGCCTTCCGTGCCGACAAGCCCTTTAACGCGGCCAAGCTGGAGGATTTTCTGGGCTCCATCGTGCAGGTCTACGGCCCCAAGATGCTGCGCTACAAGGGTGTGCTGTACATGAAGGGCAGTGACCGCAAGGTGGTGTTCCAGGGGGTGCACCAGTTGATGGGCAGCGACCTGGGCCCCAAGTGGCTGCCCAACGAGAAAAAGCAGTCAAAAATGGTGTTCATCGGCATCGACTTGCCCAAGGACATCCTGTTACAAGGATTGGAGGGCTGCCTCGTCTGAGGCAGGGCTTTAGGCGCCTGCGGGCGTGGCTACAATCCGCGCCGCCCTATGCGACGCGTCAGATTCACAGGCCGTGGCGGACAACAGGTAGAACGCCACTGCGAGGAGTTCCGAAGTGAGCAAGACCACGGTCAAAGTCCCAAATCCCCCCGCCGCCAGCACGCCTGCCATTTTGGAAAAACCAGTGAACAAACCAGCGGACAAACTGGCAGACAAGCCAGCCGTTGCAGCCAAACCGGCGGCCACGGCAGCACCCAAGCCCGCAGCCAAGGCGGGCGCCAAGGCGGGCAGCACCAAAACCTCCGCCCCGGCACCGGCCACCAGCCGGTTTGCCGAACGATTTGCACCTCCGAGACCACCTGCCCGTGGCTACCCTGAATTGATGGAAACCGTGAAGATTGCCCACAAGGCCGACCCCAAGCTGGTGAATGCCTGGAAGACCAAGCTGGGCCGCGACCTGACGGAGCCCGAGCTGCTGGCCATGCCCGAGGCCGAGTACATGAACGACAAGCAGCTGGAGTTTTTCCGCGCCCGGCTGCAAGTGCTCAAAGACGACCTGCTGTCAAACGCTGGCGAGACCACAGAGCACCTGCGCGAGGATACGTCGATCGTGCCCGACCCGGCCGACCGCGCCACCATCGAAGAAGAGCACGCCCTGGAGCTGCGCACCCGCGACCGCGAGCGCAAGCTGCTCAAGAAAATCACCCAGTCACTGGGCCGCATCGAGGCCAACGACTACGGGTTTTGCGACGAAACCGGTGAGCCCATCGGTCTGGGCCGCCTGCTGGCACGGCCCACCGCCACGCTGTCACTTGAGGCACAACAGCGCCGCGAGATGAAGCAAAAAATGTTCGGAGATTGAGCGCTTGTTTTCCTGATCACCATGGCTGACCCCAAGGACGGCAAGAGCTTTTTCCAGAAGATGGTGCGCTTCGTGGCCAACCCGGCCACGGATTGGTCCGATGTCGCCACCCGGCCGGACGACCAGCAAGACCTGGAAAAGTCCGAACTGAAAGCGATGGTCGAGCGCAAGCGGCGCAATGATTTTGTGCGCAAGCGAGAGTTCGACACCTTGCGCAAGCTGCGCCGCGATGGTTTGTCGCCTGAGCAGTTGGCGGCCTTGGGCGGCTCATCCAAAGTGGATGACTCCGAGGTGCGGCTGGTGGACAACAGCGTGGGCGCGCGTGCCGACGTGGGCGTCAAAGCCAAGATCGACGAGATTGAGCAGCAGATGGTGGGTGACGGCATGCGCCGTGACATGCCGCCAGCGCGCCGGCCACCGGTGGCACAACAACGTGTGGTGCCCACCGCCGCCCAACGCCCCACTGATTTTTACAACGCCCCCACTGAGCCGGTGTCGTTTGACCCGGGCCGCACAACGCCATTGGCAGCGTCGGCCGCCCATCCGTCGCTAGACCACCTGCCGCCCTTGCCTGACCTGGATTTGCGCCTGCCCGTGCCACCATCGGCATCCTTGGCAGCAGTCACCATGAACGGCGGTATGGCGCCGCTGCGCGGTGGCCAGTCCACCGGGCGTGGCCTGCCAATGCCGTCGGATGCCAGCGCGCGTGCGGCCGCCGCCGCCGCCGCACCGCCCTGGGCCAAGCCTGCCGGCCCGGCACCAACCAGCCCACCGTCGCTGTTTGGCACCGGTGGTTTGTCGCTGGGCGAGCCCTCCACATCCCACGCCGGCCTGCCCCGGGCTGACCTGAGTTTTGATCCCAGCAGCCAGTTTGCGGTGGAGGTCAATGAGCTGGTGCATGACCCCGAGCTGGACGAGGCGGTGATCTCATTTGCCAACGCCGATTTCAGCCACTGCGAACAGGCCCTGGCCCAGCTGTGCCGGCCCAACGCTGCCCGTTATGAACATGCCGACACCTGGCATGTGCTGCTGGACCTGTACCGCGCCACCGGCCAACAACTGAAGTTTGATGCGCTGTCGCTGGACTACGCCCACATGTTTGACCGCTCGTCGCCGCAGTGGTATTCACTGCCCAAACGGGTGGCTGACGCGGCGGCTGAAGAGCGGCCCGACACCCGTGGTGTCAAGGGCGATGTGGGCTGGATCAGCCCGGTGCAGCTGGATGTGGACGCGGTGGCGCGACTGCATTCCGCCACGCTGCAATTGCCGCTGCCGTGGGTGCTGGACTGGTCAGCGGTGCGCCGGGTGGACGCCGAGGCCGCAGAGCACTTGCACCAGTTGCTCAAGCAATGGGCGCCACAAGCCATTGACATGCGCTGGATGGCGTCTGACCGCTTGTTGTCGGCCCTGCAAGAGGCCGCGCCCACGGGCGTGCGGGACGCCGACCCGGCGTTCTGGATGGCCAGGCTGGAGGCATTGCGCCTGGCCAACCGGCCCGACCAGTTTGATGAAACCGCCATCGATTACTGCGTGACCTATGAGGTCTCGCCGCCATCATGGGAGCGTGCGCACTGCCAGGTGCGGGCCACCAACGCCACCAACTCCACCACCACGCCGCCGCTGTCCATCGTGGGTGAGGTGACATCCCTGTTCATGGAATCCCGCCTGCAAGACGACCCGCAGAGTGGCCAGCAGATCAGCACGGTGGATTTGTCCGGCCAGTTGGCGGGTGACATCAGCGCCATCCTGGTCCAGCTGGACCGCAAGCTGGGCGCGGCCACGCTGGTGCAGGTGTCGTGTGCGCGGCTGATCCGGGTGGATTTCATTGCCGCAGGTGATTTGCTGAACTGGGTGCTGGCCAAGCGCACCGAGAACCGCAGCATCACCTTCATTGACGCGCACCGGCTGGTGGCGCTGTTCTTTGGTGCCATGGGCATCAATGAGCACTCACGGGTGTTGGTGCCACGCGAATAAAGCGCTGCGCGCCGCGTGCTGCCGTGCCCACCGGCGCCAAGCCCACCCCTCACGCCGCGCCAGCAGCGGCACCACCACGGCACCACCATGGCACCACCACGGCACCCACATGGAATCCTTTCACGGCACCACCATCCTCAGCGTGCGCCGGCAAACCCCACAGGGCTGGCAAGTGGCCCTGGGCGGTGACGGCCAGGTCACGCTGGGCAACATCGTTGTCAAATCCACCGCGCGCAAGGTGCGCAAGCTGCACCGTGACCAGGTGCTGGCCGGTTTTGCCGGCGCCACCGCCGACGCTTTCACCCTGTTTGAGCGCTTCGAGGCCAAGCTGGAAAAACACCAAGGCCACCTGGCACGCGCCGCCATCGAGCTGACCAAAGACTGGCGCACCGACCGGGTGCTGCGCCGTCTTGAGGCCATGCTGGCGGTGGCCGACCGCGAGACCAGCCTGATCATCACCGGCAACGGTGATGTGCTGGAGCCCGAACACGGCATCGTGTCCATTGGCTCGGGCGGGGCCTATGCCCAGGCCGCCGCCCGCGCGCTGCTGGCCCACACCGGCTTGAGCGCACAAGACATCGTCAAACAAAGCCTGGTGATTGCGGGTGACTTGTGCATCTACACCAATCAGAACCACACGATTGAGGTGCTGGAATGAGCGAGACCACCAGCAGCAACGCCGCCAGCACCACGGCCGCCACCATGGCCATGACGCCGCAAGAAGTGGTGGCCGCGCTGGACGACCACATCGTGGGCCAGGCCGCTGCCAAGCGGGCGGTGGCGATTGCGCTGCGCAACCGCTGGCGGCGCCAGCAGGTGCCGGGTGCGCTGCGGGCCGAGATCACGCCCAAGAACATTTTGATGATCGGCCCCACCGGTGTGGGTAAAACCGAGATCGCGCGCCGCCTGGCACGCCTGGCCGGTGCACCCTTCATCAAGGTGGAGGCCACCAAGTTCACCGAAGTGGGCTATGTGGGCAAGGACGTGGACACCATCATCCGCGACCTGATGGACATTGCCGTCAAGCAGACCCGCGAGGCCGCGATCAAGCGCCAGCGCGCCCGTGCTGAAGACGCCGCTGAAGACCGCATTCTGGATGTGCTGGTGGCGCCGGCACGCGAGGCCCACAGTGATGGACGCAACGACGGCCGCAACGAAAGCATCGGCTTTACCGCCGCCCCCGCGCCCGACAACACCGCCCGCCAGGTGCTGCGCAAGCGCCTGCGTGAGGGCTTGCTGGACGACAAGGAGATCACGCTGGACCTGGCCGAGCCGCGTGGCGCGATGGAAATCATGGCGCCGCCCGGCATGGAGGACATGGCCGAGCAGCTCAAAGGCCTGTTCTCGCAGGTGGGCACGGCGCGGCAAAAAACCCGCAAGCTCAAGATTCGCGAGGCGCGCAAGCTGCTGGTGGACGAAGAAGCCGCCAAGCTGGTGAACGAGGACGAGATCAAGGCCGAGGCCCTGGCCAATGCCGAGAACAACGGCATCGTTTTCATCGACGAGATCGACAAGGTGACCAGCCGCAGCGACAGCAGCGGACCCGAGGTGTCGCGCCAGGGTGTGCAGCGTGACCTGCTGCCGCTGGTGGAGGGCACCACCGTGAGCACCAAACACGGCATGGTCAAAACCGACCACATCCTGTTCATCGCCTCAGGCGCTTTCCACCTGGCCAAGCCGAGTGATCTGATCCCCGAGCTGCAAGGCCGCTTCCCGATCCGGGTCGAG
>JAYVLI010000362.1:0-14020 GCA_043759535.1 Betaproteobacteria bacterium
CAGCCTGGACGGCACCGAGTACGAGGCCTTCAACACCAGCGGCGGCCTGGGCACGCTGTGCGAGACCCTGGCCGGCCGGGTGCGCACGCTGGACTACAAAAGCGTGCGCTACCCCGGCCACCAGGCGCTGATGAAGATGCTGCTGGAAGACCTGCAGCTCAAAGACGAGCCCGAGACGCTCAAGAGCATCCTGAGGAAAAGCGTGCCCGGCACGATGCAGGACGTGGTGCTGGTGTTCGTCACCGTCAGTGGGCTGCGCGACGGCCAACTGCTGCAGGAGGTGTTTGCCCGCAAGATCTTTGCGGATCGCAGCGAGACCGCGCCCTTGTCGGCGATCCAGATCACCACCGCCGCCGGCCTGTGCGCGGCGGTGGATCTGTTCTGCAGCGGCCTGCTGCCGCAGGCCGGCTTCATCCGGCAAGAGCAGATTGCCTTGCCGGCTTTTTTGGCCAACCGTTTTGGCAGTGCCTACCAGCAGTCGCGGCAGGTGGAAAGTATTGGTTGAAGGGAGCGACCGCCATGAACCCAGCCCACAGCCTGCTCGCAGCCCTTGGCGTGGCCCCCGCTGCCTACACCGGCGGCAGCCTGGCCGCCCGCTCGCCCATCGACGGCCAGGCCACCGGCGCGGTGCACCCGGCCAACCCGGCCCAGGTGCGCGCGGCAATCGCCCAGGCCCAGGCCGCGTTCTTGCAATGGCGCCAGGTGCCGGCGCCGCGCCGGGGCGAGTTGGTGCGGCTGTTCGGTGACGCGCTGCGCCGCCACAAAGACAGCCTGGCCGCGCTGGTCACGCTCGAAGTCGGCAAGGTGACGAGCGAGGGCGCGGGCGAGGTGCAGGAGATGATCGACATCTGCGACTTCGCGGTCGGCCTGTCGCGCCAACTGCACGGCCTGACCATCGCTAGCGAGCGCCCCGGCCACCGCATGATGGAGCAGTGGCACCCGCTGGGCGTGGTGGGGGTGATCAGCGCCTTCAATTTCCCGGTCGCGGTGTGGGCCTGGAATGCCACGCTGGCCTGGGTCTGCGGCAACCCGGTGGTGTGGAAGCCAAGTGAAAAAACCCCACTCACCGCCCTGGCCACCCAGGCCTTGTTTGACGCTGCCGTGCAGCGCTTCAATGCCGACGCGGCAGCGGCTGGCAGCCCAGCCGCACCGGCCCACTTGAGCCAGGTGTTGAACGGCGGCGCCGATGTGGGCCAGGCCCTGGTGGACGACAGCCGCGTGGCGCTGGTGTCAGCCACCGGGTCCACCCGCATGGGCCGCGCTGTAGGCCCCCGCGTGGCGGCACGTTTTGGCCGCTGCTTGTTGGAGTTGGGTGGCAACAACGCCATCATCGTGGCGCCCAGCGCTGACCTGGACCTGGCGGTGCGCGGCATCCTGTTTGGCGCGTTTGGCACCGCCGGCCAGCGCTGCACCAGCACCCGGCGGGTGATCGCCCATGCCAGCATCCATGACGCGTTGCGGGCCCGGCTGGACCGTGCCCGCGCCAGCCTGCAGGTGGGTGACCCGCGCACCCCCGGTGTGCTGATCGGCCCGCTGGTGGACAGCGCCGCGTTTGCCGCGATGCAAGCTGCGCTGGTGGCGGCCAAGGCGCAAGGCGGCACGGTGACCGGCGGCGAGCGGGTGGAGGTGCCCGACGCACCCGATGCCTGCTACGCCGCGCCCGCGCTGGTGGTGATGCCAGCGCAGACCGCTGTGGTCTGCCAGGAGACGTTTGCGCCCATCCTCTACCTGCTGAAATACGCGACTTTTGAGGACGCCATCACGCTGCACAACGCGGTGCCACAAGGCTTGTCGTCGGCGCTGTTCACCAACGACTTGCGCGAGGCTGAGGCCTTCATGGCTGCCAGCGGCAGTGATTGCGGCATTGCCAACATCAACATCGGCACCTCGGGCGCCGAGATTGGTGGCGCGTTTGGCGGCGAGAAAGAAACCGGCGGCGGCCGTGAATCGGGCTCAGACGCATGGAAAAACTACATGCGCCGCGCCACCAACACGGTCAACTACTCCAGCGCGTTGCCGCTGGCGCAGGGTGTGCGGTTCGACGTTTGAGCCGGCTGGGGCGGGTCTGCGGCCAGGGCCTGATGCACCCGCACCTCTTGCGCCCGTACCTCTTGCGCCCGTCCCTCTTGCGCCCATCCCTCTTGCGCCCTGGCATCCACCTCAAAACGGTTGTGCCAGTAGGGGCTGCGGCCGCACAGCCCTTGCCACAGGCTGTCCAGCGGATAGGCCAGCAAAAACAGCAAGCCCCAGCGCTGGTACTGGCGCACATGGGCATGCTCATGCAGGCGCAGCCGGGCCAGTGCGTCATGACTGACCCCCAGCACCACATGGCCCAGCGTGATGGCACAAAACGGCAACCAGGCTGGCTGGCTGACGGTCCGGACGGGCCGACCAAGCCGCACGCCACCCACACCGGCGGCCGCGCCAGACATGCAAGACACGTCAGCCTCGCCAAACGCCACTTCAAGCACCCCCGCCACCCGGTGCGCCCGTGCGCCGGCCATCAGCAGCGGCAGCGCCACCAGCAGGCCCAACACGCTGCAGGGGGCCGCCCAGCCCACCGCCCAGCCCACACGCAGGGCATGGGCCAGCCGGCCGGCGGCTGCACCGCGGCTCACGGCGCTGCCGCCCCATCCAGGGCCAAAGCAAGCTCCACCTCCTGCCCATGCAGCACACCGGTGGGCACAAACCCCAGCGCACGGTAAAACGGCTCCGGGCAGCCTGGCCCGGGCACGTAGGACGAGGTGAGCCGGCCAAACACCTGACGGGCGCGCACCTGGGCGATCACCAGCCGCAGTGCAGCCCGGCCCACACCCTGCCCCTGCACACTGGCATCCACCATCAAGCGCCAGACACCGATGCTGGGCTTGGGCGGCGGCATGGGCAGCAAGGTGTCATCGTCCAGCATCACAAAGCCGACCGGGGTGTCGTCCAGCGTGATCGCGCGGTACCAGGCCTGCGGCGCAAACAGCGCCTGCGCCAGTGAGACCGCATTGCTGGCCACAAAGCATTCTTGCCCGGCCTGCACCCGCAGCTTGAGCACGCTGTTCACAGTCTCGGCGGTGATCTCGCGCAGCGCCACGCGCCCGGCGTAGGTATCCGAGCCCGCCTGCTGCGGCGGCTGTTGGACAGGTGTCTGCGGCGTTGTCATTCGGCGTGTCCTGCCAGGATCGTATCGGGCCAATGGGCGGGGTTGGGCGCTGTGCTGACGTTCACCGTCTGCTTTGCGTGCGGCGTGCGACGTGCTGGCGGCGGCAAAGGCGCGTGCGGGCAGGCCGGTGCGCTTCAGTGGAGCGGTCGGCTGCGCCGACTGCCTGGCGATGCTCACCCACATGGCCCGGCGTCAAACTCACTGCGCGCCCTGCGGGCGCTGCGCTCAAACAGTGACGCCGAAGTATGTTGACGCTGCGCGCTGCGCGCGCGGCCACGCGGGCTGCGCTTCTCAGCGCTCCACAGGCGCGCACCAGCCTGCCCGCACACCCCTTTGCCCGAGACTGCGGTGGTCTGCGACGGGCCGAACGCCACGGTGGTGGTGAGCGGCAGGTGGCACCCGGTGGTGGCGCTGTGTGGGTCGGCGAGAAGCGCAGGCCCGAGGTCAGCGCGCGCAGCGCGCACCGTTGTCTGACTCGCCGCAACTATTTGAGCGCAGCGCCCGCAGCGCGCGTAGCGAGTTTTGCGGCGCGACCTCGGGTCGAGCATCACAGCGCAGTCGGCGCAGCCGACCGACCCAGCCAGCGCCACCGCCGGGTGCCGCCTGCCGCGTCGCGCATATCGCTGAGAGGCGGCTTTCAGCAAAGCACCAAAGTCAGCACCGCGCCCGAAGCACCCGCTCTCCAGCGCCCGCTCACACCGGCAGATCGTCGCCCTCCTCGTCGGTAGGCAGGCTGAATTGCCGGCTGGTGCCGTTGTACTCAAACACCTCGCCGTGGCGCGCCCAGTCGATCAGGGTGTGCAGCACACGGGCGCCCTCGCGGTCACCCAGCGGGTCGGCCAGCAAGCGCAAGAAGGGCTTCTCGGGCAGTTGGCCGCCGCTGGCCTGCTCCAGCCGGCTGCGGATGTAGGCCGCCAGCGCCACATGGGCCAGCAGCTGCTGGCCAAACAACTGCTGGCGCAGGCCGTGGTGGGCATCCACATACCGCTGGCCCAGCGGGCTGAGCTGCAGATCACCCGACTCCAGTTGCGCCAGCCCCAGCAGCGCCACGGCGTGGGCCAGCGGCAGCAGGGTGGCGTCCGTCAGGCCGGATTCCTGGGCCAGTTGCGGCAGGTCGGCGCGGCCGTTGAAGGGTGGCTCGGCCAGCAGCTCCAGCAGGCCGTCCATGCGCGACACATCGGCCTCGGGCAGGCGCTCGGCCAGCACGGTGCGGCTGGCGGGGGTCAGGGTGATGGCGGCGGCTGGGGTGGCGGTGGTGGAGCTTGGCGGGCCACCCGGCATGGCACGGCCAGCGGCAGCCGTGGGCAGGCCGGCCACCGCCTCGGCCAGCCGGGCGGCGCGCAGCGGGCGGTGGGTCATCAGGGCGTAGACCGTGTCCACCAGGGCGCGCACCGCGTCGCTGTCGGGGTCGCGTGGGCGTGGCAGGTCCACCGCCAGCGCTTGCTGCACCCGGCCGGGGTCACTGGCAAAGACCAGCACCCGGTCGGCCATCAACACCGCTTCTTCGATGTTGTGTGAGACCACCAGCATGGCGCGGGTGGGCATGTCCGGGGTTTGCCACAGGGCCAGGATGTCGTCGCGCAGGCGCTCACCGGTCAGCACGTCCAGGGCCGAAAAGGCTTCGTCCATCAACAGCACATCGGGCCGGGTGACCAGGGCGCGGGCAATGCCCACGCGCTGGCGCATGCCACCCGACAGCTCACGCGGCAGCGCGCCCTCAAACCCCCCCAGGCCGATGAGCGCGATGGCGGCGTCGGCGCGGCGCTGGCGCTCTTGCCGGGCAACACCCAGGGCCTCCAGCCCCAGCACCACGTTTTGCTGCACGTTCAACCACGGGAACAGCGCAAACGACTGGAACACCATGCCGATGCCACGCGCCGGGCCGTACAGCGGCTGGCCACCGTACAACACGCTGCCGGCATCCGCCGCAATGAGCCCGGCCATGATGCGCAGCAAGGTGCTTTTGCCCGATCCCGACGCGCCCAGCAGCGCCACGATCTCACCGGCGTGCAGGCTGATGTCCACCCCGTCCAGCACCGTGCGGCCGTGGCCATCGGCTGATTTGAAGTGCTTGGCCACACCGGTGAGTTGCAGGATCGGTGCGCCATGTGCCGCAGTGGCCGCAGTGGCCGCAGTGGCCGCAGCAGGCACATTGGCGGCGATGGGGGTTTCGGGCATGGTGGTCAGCGTCGTCAAAAAAGGCATCTGGCCGTCAGTGCGCACGTTCAGCCAGCCGGTACAGCGGGCGCCACACCAGGTGATTGAGCGCCATCACAAACACACACATCACACCAATGCCCAGCGCGATGCGCGGAAAGTCACCCACCGCCGTCATGCGGGCGATGTAGCTGCCCAGGCCGTGCGCCTGCAGCGTGGTGGGCCCCCAGGTGACGATCTCGGCCACGATGCTGGCATTCCACGAGCCGCCGCTGGCCGTGATGGCGCCAGTGACAAAACTCGGGAATACCGCCGGCAGCAAATACCGTTTCCAGCGCAGCCAGCCGCGCAGGCCCAGGTTGCCGGCGGCAAAACGCAGCTCGGTGGGGATGGCGGACGCGCCGGCAATCACGTTGAACAGGACGTACCACTGGGTGCCAAAAATCATCAACGGCGACAGCCAGATCGACGGGTTCAACTGCCAGCGCACGATCAACACCACCGCCACCGGGAACAGCAGGTTGGCCGGAAACGCCGCCATCACCTGCGCCAGCGCCTGCAGCCGGCCGGCCCAGCGTGGGTTGAGCCCCACCCACACACCCAACGGCACCCACAGCAGCGCGGCCAGGACGATCAACACCAACACCCGCACGCCGGTGATGAGGCCCAGCACCAGCACCTGGCCCACCTCGGCCCAGCCCACGGCGGTGTGGACAAAACGCAGCAACCAGGCTGCGGCCAGCAGCACGGCCAGCGCCAGCAGCCCATCCCACACGCGGCCCAGCAGTGGCAGCGCGAGGCGTGGCCGGGCGCGTGGCGAGGTGCCGTCAAACCGCAGCCGAAACGCGCCCAAGCTGCGCACAAACGGCTGCGCCAGCCAGGCTGCCGTGCTGCGCACACCCCGGGTGCGGCGCAACCAGGCCAGCAGCCACGAGCGGGGCACATCAGCCGCGCTGCTGTCCTCAAACTTGAACTTCTCACCCCAGGCCACCAGCGGGCGGAACAACAGCTGGTCCACCAACACAATGCCCAGCGCCATGGCCGCGATGGCCAGGCCAATGGCGTGCAAATCACGCGCCTCAATGGCCAGCGCGATGTACGAGCCGATGCCCGGCAGCCGGATGCTTTGGTTGGACACCGAGATGGCCTCGGACGCGACCACAAAAAACCAGCCGCCTGACATCGACATCATCATGTTCCACAGCAGGCCGGGCATGGCAAACGGCAGCTCCAGCCGCCAGAACCGCTGCCAGCCCGAGAGCTGGAACACCCGTGCTGCCTCCACCAACTCCGGCGGCAGATTGCGCAAGGACTGGTACAGGCTGAACGCCATGTTCCAGGCCTGCGAAGTGAAGATGGCAAAGATGGCGGCGCATTCCACCCCCACCAGGCTGCCCGGAAACAGCGCAATGAAACCCGTCACGGTGATGGACAAAAAGCCCAGGATGGGGATGGACTGCAAGATGTCGAGCAGCGGCAGCAGCAAGCTTTCAGCCGCTTTGGATTTGGCTGCCAGCACCGCAAACACTGCTGCAAAGACCAGCGAGCAGCCCAACGCAGCCAGCATGCGCAACATGGTGCGCAGCAGGTAATACGGCAAATGCCCAACGTCCAGCGTGAGCGGCAGCACATCGCCCAGGTGATAAGGCCGCGCCATTTGCGGCGCGCCGTAACCCGCAGCGGCCAGCAGCGCCAACACCAGCGGCAGCAAGGCCCAATCCCAGCGGTTGGTGCCGGTGCTGGCCGTGAGGCGGGGCGAGAAGGTGTGGAAGGGGTGGCAGGGCATGGCCGGCTTGCAGATGCTGCGGCCATGCTGCCACGGCCACCCTTCAACAAGCCTTCAACCCGTTGCCGGCGGCCTGCGCCGCGCAGCGCTGGGCCAGCAACGCACAACGCGCTAAACTTTAAAGTGAGTGGGCTTGAACCCGTTGCCACCACACTGCCAGCACCCGTGAACCCGCCACCTCTGCACGCCCACCGCACTGCGGCCCGTGACCCTGCGGTGTTTGATGATGAGCGTCAGGTGCTGCAGATCCGCTTCACTGGCCAGGGCCGCGATTATTTTTGGCTGTGGGCCAGCAACCTGCTGCGCCTGGTGGCCACGCTGGGCCTGTACCACCCATTTGCCCAGGCGCGGCGGCGCCACTACATCCAAACCCACACGCTGGTGGACGGCCACGCGCTGGGCTACCACGGTGGCCAGCGCCCGGCGCTGCAGGCGCTTGCTGCCGTGCTGGCGCTGGCCTGCAGCGCGGTGTTGGTGCTGGCTGTCGTGCTGGCCACACGGGGTGGCGCTGGCAAAGGCATCGGCATCGGCATCGGCATCGGCATCGACATCGACATCGACATCGACATCGACATCAACACCAGTCTGCGCCCCACAGCGGCCGGCGCGGTGGTGGGTGTGTTGCTGGTCACGCTGTGGCCAGCGTTGTGGCACGCCACGCTGTGCGACCGGCTGGCCAGCACCAGCTGGCGCGGCATGCGCCTGCGTTTTACCGGTGACAGGGCCGGCGCCTACCGGGCGCTGCTGCCGCAGTGGCTGCCGGCAGCGCTGCTGCTGGTGTTGTCGTCTGTGCCCACACCCCACACCCAGCCGGCTGCCGCTGCGGTGCGGGGCGTGTTCGGGCTCACCGGCCTGGCCATGGTGCTGATGCTGCCGCTGACGCTGGCGCGCACCAAACGCTACCAGCATGGCCACTGCCAGTGTGCTGCCGAGCACAGCCGCATGCCAGCGCCCACCCACGCGTTTTACCGGCTGGTGCTGGGCGTGGTGCTGGCAGGTGTGGGCTTGCTGGGGCTGTTGCTGGTGCTGCTGGCCTTGGTGGGCACCACCGACCTGGCCCGCCTGGGCTTGCACGGTGGCTTGGCTGATGCGGTGCCAGCTGCAGCAGGTGGCGGCCTGGCCAAAACGGTTGGTGTGTTGGGCTGCGGCAGCCTGCTGTTGGGCGCCGTGCTGGTGGCCGTGCGGGCATTTGGCCTGGCCAGCCTGCAAAACCTGGTGTGGGGCCACACCCGCTCCAGCCGCATGCGGCTGGACAGCCACCTGAACCCCTGGCGCCTGGTGGCCATGGCACTGCGCCACGCCGGGCTGATGCTGCTCACGCTGGGCTTTTACTGGCCGTTTGCCGTGATGCACAGCACCCGGCTGCGGCTGCAAGCCATGCAGGTGGTGGTGCGGGGTGACCCAGCACACTGGCTGAGCGGCCCGGCCTTGCTGGTGCCTGACAGCCGGCGTGCTGGCGTTGATGCCGCCGCCGCTGCCGAGGACAACAACAGCGCCCATTAAAATCAGGGGTCTGCCGATGCGGCGGCACGCCCGTTGCCATGCGTCCATTGCCTTGCATCAACCGCCACTCATCAACCGCCACGCATCAACCGCCACGCATCAACCGCCAAGTACTGAAGCCACGCCATGCCCTTGTCCGCCCTGTCTGCCCTGTCGCCGCTGGACGGCCGCTACGCCCCCCGGGTGGCGGCCCTGCGCCCGCTGATGAGCGAGTTTGGCCTGATGCACCGCCGGGTGCAGGTGGAGGTGGAATGGTTCATCGCCCTCACCGACGCCGGTTTTGCCGAACTGGCGGCACTGCCCGAGGCGTCGCGTGGCTATTTGCGCTCACTCGTGCTGCGTTTTGCCGAGGCCGACGCGCAAGCCATCAAGGACATTGAGCGCACCACCAACCACGATGTCAAGGCGGTGGAATATTGGCTCAAGGCCCGCTTCAAAGGCCATGTGGAGCTGGAGGCAGCGGCCGAGTTCATCCACTTTGCCTGCACCAGCGAGGACATCAACAACACCAGCCACGCGCTGATGCTCAAGTGCGCACGTGAGCAAGTGCTGCTGCCGGCCATCGACACCATCCTGGCCAAGCTGCGCAGCATGGCCCTGGCCATGGCCGATTTGCCCATGCTCAGCCGCACCCACGGCCAAACGGCCAGCCCCACCACTGTGGGCAAAGAGGTGGCCAATGTGGTGGCCAGGCTGGCCACCGCACGCGAGCGCATCGCCAGCGTCAAGCTGTTGGCCAAGATGAACGGCGCGGTAGGCAACTACAACGCCCACCTGGCCGCCTACCCTGACCATGATTGGCCGGCCTTCAGCCGCAAGGTGGTGGAAGACCGTTTAGGCCTGGCCTTCAACCCCCACACCACCCAGATCGAGCCGCACGACGCCATGGCCGAGCTGTTTGACGCCATCACCCGCTGCAACACCATCCTGATCGACTGGAGCCGCGATGTCTGGGGCTACATCAGCCTGGGTTATTTCAAGCAGCGGCTCAAACCCGGCGAGGTGGGCAGCAGCACCATGCCGCACAAGGTCAACCCGATTGATTTTGAAAACGCCGAGGGCAACTTTGGCCTGGCGAATGCGCTGCTCACCCACCTCAGCCAAAAGCTGCCCATCAGCCGCTGGCAACGTGACCTGACCGACAGCACCGTGCTGCGCAACATGGGCGTGGCACTGGGCTACGCGGTGCTGGGGCTGGACAGCCTGGCCAAAGGCCTGGACAAGCTGGAAACCAACACCGCCGCACTGGCCGATGACCTGGATGCCGCCTGGGAGGTGATGGCCGAAGCCGTGCAAACCGTGATGCGCCGCCACGGCCTGCCCGAGCCGTACGAGCAGTTGAAGCATTTCACCCGCGGCCAGCCGATGACCCGTGATTTGATGCTGGGCTTTGTGGCCGCGCTGGCCCTGCCCGAGGCCGACAAGGCCAGGCTGCTGGCCATGACACCGGCCAGCTACACCGGCCTGGCGGGTGCGCTGGCGCGGCAGGCTTGAGCGCGATCTGCGGCAAGATGGTGGTGTGAGCAAACCGCACAAACCTGCCAAGCCGGATGGTGGCCCCATCCTCAACGGGCCCTACGACGAGCCGCGCTACCACTACGCCACCGCCGCTGACGGCAATCTGGACTACCGGGACCGGCGTGATGGCCGCCGGGTGTTTGCCCCCGACACCCCCCAGGTGCCACTGGGCAATTTGCCCCAGGCCGGGCTGTATGACCTGAACGACTTTGAGGCCAACTACCGCGACTACCTCGTCAACCAGTTGCGCGAGCAACTGGGCACCTGGCGCGCTGCGGGCTACCCCGGCATCACCAGCCGGGTCACACGCGACTTGTTGACCTTCTGGTTCAACAACCCCGAACGCCCCGATCACCAGCGCCTGTTTTTTGCCCAGCGCGAGGCTGTGGAGGCCGCCATCTGGCTTAACGAGGTGGCCGACAAGAGCAACCCCGGGACGCATGCGCTGAATTTGCTGCGGTCCGCCCAGGCCAGCGTGGCCGATGCGGAAATGACGTTGCCACGCGTCGCTTTCAAGATGGCCACCGGCACCGGCAAAACAGTGGTGATGGCCTGCCTGGTGCTGTACCACTACCTCAACCGCAGCCAATACCGCAACGACCCCAAGTACGCTGACTACTTTTTGCTGGTGGCCCCGGGCGTCACCATCCGCGACCGGCTGGGTGTGCTGCGGGTGGACACACAAGCCGGCGCCGACCACCTGGCCGACGACTACTACCGCCAGCGCAAGCTGGTGCCGCCCGCCTACGCCGGGCTGCTGGACGGCCTGAATGCCCGGCTGGTGATCACCAATTTCCACAGCTTTGAGGCCAGGCTGATCGGCGGCAACAAAAAAAGCCCGCTCGACGGCAAGCTGGGGCCGGACGGGCGCAAGGTGGAGGCGCGTGAAGACGACACCCTGATGCTGCGCCGCCTGCTGCCCGGCTTCAAACCCGGCCGCCGGCTGCTGGTGCTCAATGACGAGGCCCACCACTGCTACCTGCCGCGCGCCAAGGGCCGCGACAGCGACGACGAAATGGCCGCCACCGAGAACGAGCGCGCCGCCGTCTGGTACAGCGGCCTGCGCGCCGTGGCGCGGCGCTGGCAGGTGCGGGCGGTCTACGACCTGTCGGCCACGCCTTACTACCTTGCCGGGTCGGGTTGGCCTGCCTACAGCTACTTTCCGTGGGTGGTCAGTGATTTCAGCCTGATTGACGCCATCGAGGCCGGGCTGGTCAAGATTCCGTTTTTGCCGGTGGACGACAGCGCCCAGCAAATAACCGAGCCGGTGCTGCGCAACTTGTATGAACATTGCAAAGACCTGCTGCCCCGCAAAGGCCAGCGCACCCAGCGCAAGGACGATCTGGCCGAGCAAGCCGGCGCCGCCGATGCCGCCGTCACCCCCACCGGCCGCCGCCGCAAAGCTGTGGCGGCCAACGCCAGCTTTGAAGCCCCGCCCCAATTGCCCCCACTGCTGCGCAGCGCGCTGGCGCAGTTTTACCGCCACTACGAGTCCTATGACCGTGGCCTGCGTGAGCAAGGCGAGGCCGGACTTGACCTGCTGAGCGCGCCACCGGTGTTTATCGTGGTCTGCAGCAACACCACTGTGTCCAAAGAGGTGTTCAAGCAGATTGCCGGTTACCAAAGCAGCACCGCAGACGGCCAGGCCCTCACCGTGCCCGGTGTGCTACCCCTGTTCTCCAACTTCGACCCCGGCACCCGCGCACCGCGCCGGCGCCCACCCACGCTGCTGATCGACTCTGACGCGCTTGAGCACTCCGGCCAGGTGGACGACGACTTCAAGCGCGTGTTTGCCACCGAGATCGAGGCCTTCAAACGCGACTTCCGCATCAGCCGGCCCGACCAGTCCGTGGACGCCTTGAGCGATGGTGATTTGCTGCGCGAGGTGGTCAACACCGTGGGCCGGCCCGGCAAGCTGGGCCAGCACATCCGCTGCGTGGTCAGCGTGGGCATGCTCACCGAAGGCTGGGACGCCAACACCGTGACCCACATCGTGGGCGTGCGCGCGTTTGGCTCACAACTGCTGTGTGAGCAAGTGGCGGGCCGCGCGCTGCGCCGCCGGCACTATTTCATCAACCCCAAGACCGGCTTGTTCCCGCCCGAGTACGCCCACATCATCGGCGTGCCGTTCAAGTTTTTCCAAGGCGGGCAAACAGACCCCACCCCGCCGCAAGACATCCACCCGATTCGTGCCCTGCCCGAGCGGGCCCACCTGGCCATCAGCTTTCCCAATCTGGTGGGCTACAAACTGGCGCACAGCCAGGACACGGTGGGGGCCGATTTCACCGGTGTGCCCAAATTCCGCCTCGACCTGACCCAAATGCCGGTGCATACCGAGCTGGGCACCGCGTTCTCGGCCCAGCGCCAAGACTTGCGTGCCGGCCTGGACCAACTGCGGGACCAGGAGGTGGTGTTCTGGATCACCGCCCAGGTGCTGTCACGCTACTGGCGCGGCGACGACGGCCGGGTGCAGATGGGCCTGTTTGGTGATCTGCGCCGCATTGCCCAGCAGTGGTACGACACCCAGGTCGACCTGATCGGCGAGCGGGATCCGCGCTTCAAACGCCTGCTGCGCCTGGAGGACGCCACCCGGGTGGCTGCCAGTGTCTTTTTGGGCATCGAAGCCCACACCTTGAAAGCCCGGCAGCCGGCAGATGGCTCCGGCAACACCGCCATCGTGCCGCTGCTCAACCGCTACAACCCGCGCGGCAGCACGGCCCAGGTACACGGCGCCACCGTCAAACCGGTGTTCGACACGAAGAAGAGCCATGTCAACCGGGTGGTGGCCGACACCGACAGTTGGGAGCAGATTGCCGCCAAAACCTTTGAGCAACTGGATGCCGTGCAGGCTTACGTCAAAAACGCCTTCCTGGGCTTTGAGGTGCCGTATGTGGACGCTGCCGGCACCGAGCGGCGCTACCTGCCTGACTTTCTGCTGCGCGTCAAAACCCCCGGGGACGAACACTTCTACCTGATCGTCGAGATCACCGGCTTTGCCAAGGACAAAGCCGAGAAGCGCTACTTCATGCGTGAGCGCTGGCTGCCCGCCGTCAACAGCCAGCAGCAGGCGCTGGGCACACTGCCCTGGCGCTTTATCGAGATCACCGAGATCGAGCGCATCAAAGAGCAACTGGAAACCGAGATTGAGCGTGTTGCGGCCGAGGTGGATGCAGCGGCCTTGCCGCCGCCCGCATTGCCCGCAGCGCCAGCAGGCAAGACCGCCTGGGATGTGATCCAACTCATCCTGGCGCTACCTGACGACATGTTCGAAGGCCAGCGCAACCCCTTGCCGCGCGAACACCGGCCAGGCTTGTTCGATGACGACGACTACTGACCACGCCCCCAAAAACAGCGCCCCATGCCCAAGTACCTGCTTGACACCAACGCCTGCATCGGCATCCGCAACCACCTGAAGGGCACGCAATCCAAGGATGGCGCCCGCCGCAGTGCGCAGGCACGCCTGGTGGCCAAGTGGCAGGGCATGCCGGGCAGTGACTTGGCCATGTCGCTGTTCACGCTGGGTGAATTGCGGGTATGGGTTGAAAAACACGCTGACGCCGATGCCCGCACCCGGGCCAACAGCCTGCTGGACCAGTTGACCGACCGCGTGACGGTGCTGAGCCAGCCGGGCAACGACACCCAGGCCGGCGGACCGCATGCACTGGCCCACCACGACGGCAGCATCCGCGCCACGCTAGAGCAGCAAGGCCAGGGCATTGCCGACAACGACGCCTGGATAGCAGCCCATGCCCGCGCCCACGGCCTGACGGTGGTGACCAACAACCTGAGCCATTTCGCCCGCGTGCCTGGTCTGCGCACCGAAGACTGGACCGCCTGACATGGCCCCCAAAAAGCCCGCCGCACAATCCACGGCGCAGCCAGCGGCCGCCAGCAGCACACCCCGC
>JAYVLI010000363.1:0-2967 GCA_043759535.1 Betaproteobacteria bacterium
TGCGGGCGCCGTTCATCGACCTGTCCACCCGCAACCTGCGGCGCGAGGTGGCCGCGCTGCTGCCCGAGACCCACGCCCGCCGCCTGCGGGCGCTGCCGATCGAGGACAACGCCGGCCCCGGCGGACCGCTGCGGGTGGCCATGGCCGACCCGACCGACATCAACGCCTACGACGAGCTGGCCCGACTGACCCGCCGCGAAATCGACCTGGCGGTGGTGGCCGAGAGCCAGCTGCTGGCCGCGCTCGACCGGGTCTACCGCAGCGGCGACGAGATTGCCGGCCTGGCGCGTGAGCTGACCAACGACATCACCACCGTCCAGGACGAAATCGGCGACCTGCTGGGCCTGGGCAATGTCACGACCGAAGACGCCCCAGTGGTGCGGCTGCTGTCGATGATGTTCGAGCAGGCGCTGCGCACCCGGGCGTCGGACATCCACATCGAGCCGCAAGAGCGCAACCTGCGGATCCGCTTTCGCATCGACGGTGTGCTGCATGTGCAGACCGAGGCCGACGCCAAGATCGCCGGCGCGGTGGCGCTGCGCCTCAAACTGATGAGCGGTCTGGACATCAGCGAAAAACGCCTGCCGCAGGACGGACGCTTCCACGTCAAGTTGAAGACCAGCGCGGTGGACGTGCGCATCTCCACCCTGCCCACCCAGCACGGCGAGTCGGTGGTGATGCGGCTGCTCAACCAGAGCGCGGGCCTGCTGTCGCTGGACAACCTGGGCCTGCCCGACGCGGTGTCGCAGGCGCTGGCCCGCACGCTCAAGCGGCCCAGCGGCATGGTGGTGGTCACTGGCCCCACCGGCAGCGGCAAGACCACCACGCTGTATGCCGCGCTGAATGCGCTGAACGACAGCGAGCGCAAGATCATCACGGTTGAAGACCCGATCGAGTACCGTCTGCCCGGCCTGAACCAAGTGCAGGTGATGGAGAAGATTGACCTGAGTTTTGCCCGTGTGCTGCGCGCCGCCTTGCGCCAAGACCCCGACGTGATCTTGATTGGCGAGATGCGTGACCAGACCACTGCCGAGATCGGCCTGCGCGCCGCCCTGACCGGCCACCTGGTGCTGAGCACACTGCACACCAACGATGCCCTCAGCACCCCGCTGCGGCTGATTGACATGGGTGTACCGCGCTACATGGTGGCCTTGTCACTGCACCTGGTGCTGGCCCAGCGCCTGGTGCGCACGCTGTGTGTGCATTGCGCTGACGAGCACACGCCCGACGCCCACCAGAACGCCTGGCTGCAAGCCACCCTGGCCGGTGAGCCGGCCGATGAAACCCGCCACCTGCTGGCCAGCACCCGCTGGCGTGGTGCGCGAGGCTGCAGTGAATGCAATGGCACCGGTTATGTGGGCCGCGCCGGTGTGTATGAGTTCATCGAGATGACACAAGAGCTGGTGGACGCGATGAACGAGGCTGACCCGGCCCGCTTCAACCAGGCTGGCCGGCGCCAGATGGCCGGTCAGACCCTGCGCCGTGACGCCCTGCGCCTGGCCGCCGCCGGCCGCACCAGCCTGGACGAAGCCATGCGCATTGGCAACCAGCTTGAAGACTGAGACCTGACCCATGCCCCGCTTTGCCTACACCGGCCGCGCCGCCAGTGGCGCCGTCAGCGGTGAACTGGACGGCACTGACGCCGTTGCGGTGGCCGTGCTGCTGCAGTCCCGTGGTGTCACACCACTGCAAATCACCGCCGACGGTAACGCCAGCCCCAACGGATCAAGTGGCAGCGGCAAACCAGGCAGCGCCCTGCGTTTACCCAAGTTTCTGCAGCCCAAGGTGCAGTCGGCTGATTTGTTGATGTTCTCGCGTCAACTGCACACCCTGCTGCGCGCCGGTGTGCCCATCTTGCGGGCGCTGGCCGGGCTGCAAGAGTCGTCGGTCAACCCCAAGATGAAAGCCACGCTGGCCAATGTGCGCAGCAGTCTTGAATCGGGCATTGAGCTGTCCATCTGCTTTGCCCAGCAAGGCGGGGTGTTTGACAATTTTTATGTGGCCATGGTGCGGGTGGGTGAAATGACCGGCCGGCTGGACGCGGTGTTTTTGCGCCTGTTCAAACACATTGAGTTTGAGAACTTCATGCGCCAGCAGGTCAAAGCCGCTATCCGTTACCCGGGTTTTGTGATTGGCGCCATGGCCATTGCGGTGGGCGTGATCAACACCATGGTGGTACCGGCGTTTGCCGATGTGTTCAAGAGCTTCAACGCCGAGCTGCCATTGGCCACCAAGCTGTTGGTGGCCAGCAGCAACTTCACCCTCAACTACGGCTGGATGGTGGGTGTGGCCGCCGTGCTGGGCTTTTTTGGGCTGCGCCAATGGATAGGCACTCCGGCCGGCCGCCAGGCCTGGGACCGGTTTTTGTTGCGCCTGCCCCTGGCCGGCAAGATTGTGCAAAAAGCCACGCTGTCGCGCTTTGCACGCAGCTTCTCGTTGGCGCTGAAGAGTGGCGTACCCATTGAGCAAGCGCTGTCGGTGGTAGCACAAACTGTGGACAACGCCCACATCAGCCGCAAGGTCGAGCAAATGCGTGAGGCAGTGGAGCGGGGTGAAACGATTTTGCGCGCGGCCATTGCTGCAGCCATCTTCACCCCCGCCGTGCTGCAGATGATTGCCGTGGGCGAGGAGACCGGCGCCATTGATGAATTGATGGAAGAGATTGCGGAGTTGTACACAAACGAGGTGCAGTACGAGCTCAAGACGCTGTCGCAGCAAATTGAGCCCATCCTCATCATCTTCCTGGGGGCGCTGGTGTTGTTGCTGGCATTGGGCGTGTTTTTGCCGCTGTGGGATTTGGGCCGCGTGTCCCTCAAGAAATAGCGCAGGCCGGCCGATATGCATTTAACCCAACGGCCGGCTGGCTTCGGGCACCAGTCACCAACCTTCTTTGCCATCCCCACGGAGTAATCAGATGAAAAACCGCCAATCGGGCTTCACCATGATCGAGTTGATCGTCGTGATTGT
>JAYVLI010000364.1:0-3776 GCA_043759535.1 Betaproteobacteria bacterium
CGCGCTGTCCAGGTCCAGCGTCAGGCCGTTGGTGATGGCGCGCAGCGCGTCCAGGTCCATCCAGTTGCCCAGGCGCTCGGTCACATGGCTGGCCAGCACGTATTTGGCGGCCAGGGCCTGCAACTCGTCGCCCACCAGCGCGGCGCGGGCGCCACCGGTGCCCTCGGTGCCATTCCTGCCGTCCTTGCCGCCCTCGCCGTCCTTCCCATCCGGCAGCACGGCCGCGCCCTCCAGCGCCACCTTCAGCAAGAAGGTGTCCAATTCCAGCCCGTCCTTCAAATACTGCTCATGCTTGCCCACCTTGACCTTGTACAAGGGCGGCTGAGCGATGTAGATGTGGCCGCGCTCCACCAACACCGGCATCTGGCGGTAGAAGAAGGTCAGCAGCAGGGTGCGGATGTGGGCGCCGTCCACGTCGGCATCGGTCATGATGATGATGCGGTGGTAGCGCAGCTTGTCGATGTTGAACTCTTCGCTGCCGATGCTGGTGCCCAGCGCAGTGATCAGCGTGACGATGCTGTCGCTGGATAACAGCTTTTCGTAGCGTGCTTTCTCGACGTTCAGGATCTTGCCGCGCAGCGGCAGGATCGCCTGGAACTTGCGGTCGCGGCCCTGCTTGGCACTGCCGCCGGCCGAGTCGCCCTCGACGATGTAGATCTCGCACAGCGACGGGTCTTTTTCCTGGCAGTCGGCCAGCTTGCCGGGCAGGCCCATGCCGTCCAGCACCCCTTTGCGGCGTGTCATCTCGCGGGCTTTGCGGGCGGCCTCTCGCGCACGGGCGGCTTCCACAATCTTGCCGCAGATGATCTTGGCGTCGATAGGGTGCTCTTGCAGCCAATCGGTCAGCAGCTTGGACACAATCTCTTCAACAGGGCCACGCACTTCAGACGATACGAGCTTGTCCTTGGTCTGGCTGCTGAACTTGGGTTCGGGCACTTTGATGCTGACGATGCAGGCCAGGCCTTCACGCATGTCGTCACCGGCAATCTCGACCTTGGCCTTTTTGGCCAATTCACTGTCGTCGATGTACTTGTTGATCACCCGCGTCATCGCGGCGCGCAGGCCGGTCAGATGCGTACCTCCGTCACGCTGCGGGATGTTGTTGGTGAAACACAGCACGTTTTCGTTGTAGCCGTCATTCCACTGCATGGCCACTTCAACACCCACGTTGGTGCCTTGGTCACTCACCTTGTCACCGGCTGCATGAAAGATGTTGGGGTGCAACACCTTCTTGCCTTTGTTGATGAATTCAACAAAGCCTTTCACCCCGCCAGCAAAGGCAAAGTCGTCTTCCTTGTTGTTGCGCTCATCCACCAGCCGGATGCGCACACCGTTGTTCAAGAAACTCAGTTCACGCAGACGTTTGGCCAGCACGTCGTAATGAAAATCAACCTGGGTGAAGATTGACTCGTCGGGTGAAAAATGCACTTCGGTGCCACGCTTTTCGGTGTCGCCGCTCACGCGCAAGGGGCGTGTCTCAAAACCGTCGCGCATTTCAATCAAACCGTCTTGCGGAATGCCTTTGGCAAAGTCCATGAAATGCACTTTGCCCTCACGCCGAATGGTCAGGCGCAGGTTTTTACTCAGTGCATTGACACAGCTCACGCCCACACCGTGCAGGCCGCCCGAGACCTTGTAGCTGTTCTGGTTGAACTTGCCACCGGCATGCAATTCAGTCAGCGCAATCTCGGCCGCGCTGCGCTTGGGCTCGTGTTTGTCGTCCATCTTCACGCCGGTGGGAATGCCACGGCCGTTGTCGATGACGCTGATGCTGTTGTCAGAGTGGATGGTGACGATGATGTCGTCGCAATGCCCGGCCAGGGATTCATCAATCGAGTTGTCCACCACCTCAAACACCAGGTGGTGCAGGCCGGTGCCGTCGCTGGTATCGCCGATGTACATGCCCGGGCGTTTGCGCACCGCTTCCAGGCCTTCCAGGATCTGGATGTCGCCTTCACCGTAGGCCACCGAGGCCTCGGCGCCGGTAGAGGCCACATAGCCCTCGGCAGACGGCAATTCACGCTGGGTGACGCCCGCGTTCGGCGTGCTCGCAGGGTCTTTGGGCAGGGCGGAATCGGTCATCACAAGCTCTCTCTGGTCTGGCCCCGGCCACAAAAACGGCGGGCCTTTAAAACGCTGAAGCGGGCTCGGGGCCCGCTGCTGCTGTGCTGGGTGTGGCGCGCGCTAAATGCGCATGGGCATCACCACGTACTTGAAACCGGTCTGCTCGGGCACGGTGATCAAGGCGCTGGCGTTGCCGTCTTGCAATTCGATTTTGACCATGTCTTGTGCAATGTTGGACAGCGCGTCCATCAAATAGGTGACGTTGAAACCCACCTCAATGCTGTCACCGCTGTAGTCGATTTCGATCTCTTCTTTGGCTTCTTCTTGCTCGGCATTGCTGCTGGCAATGCGCAACACACCCGGCTCGATGTTGACCCGCACACCCTTGAACTTTTCACTGGTCAGGATGGCGGCACGCTGCAGGCTGGCCAGCAGCGTGGCACGGCCCAGGATCACGCTGTTTTTGTGGTTCTTGGGGATGACACGGTTGTAGTCGGGGAACTTGCCCTCAACCAGCTTGGTGACAAATTCAAGGTCCGAAAAGTTGAAGCGCGCCTGGTTGCCGGCAAAACGCATTTCGATGGGCGTGTCTTCGTCTTTCAGCAGGCGTTGCAGCTCCAGCACGGTTTTGCGCGGCAGGATCACTTCCTGCTTGGGGATCTCGGTTTCCAGCTGGGCCTGGGCCAGGCCCAGGCGGTGGCCGTCAGTGGCCACCAGGGTCAGCTGCTTGTCTTCGGCCACAAACAGGATGCCGTTGAGGTAGTAGCGGATGTCATGCACCGCCATCGCAAAGTGCACCTGGTTGATCAGCGTCTTGAGTGTCTTTTGTGGCACGCTGAAAACGGGGCCAAAGTCGGCTGCCTCATTGACCAGCGGGAAGTCGTCTGACGGCAGCGTCTGCAGCGTGAAACGGCTTTTGCCACCGGTCAGGGTCAACTTGTTCTGCGCCGCTGACAGGGTGACGGTCTGGTCAGCGGGCAAGCTGCGCAGGATGTCGATCAGCTTGCGCGCACCCACCGTGGTGGCAAAGCTGCCGGCGTCACCGCCCAGGGTGGCGCTGGTGCGCACCTGGATCTCCAGATCACTGGTGGTGAACTCGATCTCGTCGCCCGACTTCTTGAGCAGCACATTGGCCAGGATGGGCAGGGTGTGGCGCCGCTCCACGATGCCGGCCACCGATTGCAGGGCTTCGAGCAGTTCTTTTTGCGGTGCTTTCAGAACGATCATGTGTTCCTCTTGAACTTGAAGATCTAATTGGTAGTACTAATAGGGGGCGGCACATTTTGTGAACAACCCTATTTTCGCCCGTCTTTTCAACGCTTTAACGCGGGCTGAACCCTGTGGGGCGCGGGGGTTGAGCGCGGCAGTTAACAGACAACAACTTTTGGCTTTTGCCTGAGCCTGTGGACAGATGCGGTGTTGTGCCAGGCTTGTCCACACTGTTGTGCCTTGACAGGGTTGGCCGATTGCGGTGCGTAAAACAAGGCCTGTAACACAGACCTGGTCAGCCCTTCAGGGTCTGTTCCAGCACATGCAGTTGCTGGTTCAGCTCACTGTCCTTGGTGCGGTCACCACCGATCTTGCGCACCGCGTGCAGCACGGTGGTGTGGTCGCGCCCGCCAAACAGCTCACCGATCTCGGGCAGGCTTTTTTGCGTCATCTCCTTGGCCAGGTACATCGCAATCTGGCGCGGCTTGGCAATGCTGGCCGGG
>JAYVLI010000365.1:0-7305 GCA_043759535.1 Betaproteobacteria bacterium
CTTCGGTGAGTGCCTTCTTGCACTCCATCATCGGTGCGTCGGTCTTGGCGCGCAGTGCGCCCACCATGCTTGCAGTGATCGCTGCCATCTTCAAACTCCGTTGCTGTGGCCGCTTGCGACGGCCTTGTGAAACTGGCGCCTGGTGCGGGCGCCCCAACAGTCATTGAACCTCGTGAAAAAGGGGCCTAACAGCCCCTCGTCCGATCCCGCCACAAGCCTCCGAAGAGGCCGGGCGAGTGAGGGATCAGGCCTCTTCGTTGACCTCGACGAACTCGTCGCCGCCCTTGACCGATGCGACCACGTCCTTGACGGCGTTTTCCCTGCCGTCCAGCACCGCGTCGGCCACCGCCTTGGCATACAAGGCCACGGCCTTGGCCGAGTCGTCGTTGCCGGGGATGACGTAGTCGATGCCCACCGGTGAGTGGTTGGTGTCCACCACCCCGATGATGGGAATGCCCAGCTTTTGCGCTTCGGCAATGGCAATTTTGTGGAAACCGACGTCAATCACAAACAGCGCATCGGGCAGCGCAGACATGTCTTGAATACCGCCGATGTCGCGCTCCAGCTTGGCCAGTTCGCGGTCAAACATCAGCGCTTCTTTTTTGCTCAGCTGCTCCATGCCGCCTTCTTTGGTGGCCTGCATGTCTTTGAGCTTTTTCAGCGAGCCTTTGACCGTCTTGTAGTTGGTCAACATGCCGCCCAGCCAACGCTGGTCAACAAATGGCATGCCGGCGCGGTTGGCCTCGGTGCTGATGACTTCACGCGCCTGGCGCTTGGTGCCCACCATCAGGATGGTGCCGCGCTTGCCGGCCAGCTGGCGCACAAACTTCATCGCCTCCTCGAACTTGGGCAGCGTTTTTTCGAGGTTGATGATGTGAATCTTGTTGCGATGGCCGTAGATGAACGGAGCCATTTTTGGGTTCCAGAAGCGGGTTTGGTGTCCAAAATGGACGCCGGCTTCCAGCATTTCACGCATGGTCACTGACATGGAGTTACTCCGAAGGTTGGGTCTAGAATCCGGCACGAATCGCTGCTGGTTAAACGCCCTGTTTGACCCTCAAAAAGAAGGCCGTGACAGCGGGTTTCTGAGCAGCGACACCTCGATACAGCCGGTTCGCGAATTTGTTTTTCTGGTGTCTTGCGCTGTGTTTTGTGCTGGCATCAAGTTCTCGAACTGCAGACCCCAGCACAACGCATGGCCATCCAGATAAACCCAAAGATTGTAGCATCTGGTGCTGTCGGGACCGCCTTGGTAGGCGACCTGCAAGATGCCGCCGCGCTGGTGCAGACCGGCCAAGTCAGTGCCGTGGACCTGCTCAAGACCGCGTTGGCTGCCGCCGAAAGTGCGGCCTGCCAGCATGTGTTCATCCGCCGTTTTGATGCCCAAGCCTGGGCTTGTGCGGTGGCCACTGATACCGCGCTGGACGCCGGTGGGCCGCTGCCAGCGCTGGCCGGCCTGGCGGTGTCAGTGAAGGATTTGTTTGACGTGGCCGGCCAGCCCACCACCGCCGGCTCACGGGCCATGGACGACGCCTTGCCCGCCCGCGCCGATTGCCCCGCCGTGGCCCGCCTGCGTGCGGCCGGCGCGGCGCTGATCGGCCACACCAACCTGAGTGAATTTGCTTACTCTGGCGTCGGCATCAACCCGCATTTCGGCACACCCGTCAACCCGGTCACCCAGGGGCTCAATGCCACGCCGCGCATCCCCGGCGGCAGCACCTCAGGTGGTGCGGTGTCGGTGGCCACGGGTGCGGCCTGGGCGGCGCTGGGGTCGGACACCGGTGGCTCCATCCGCATCCCGGCGGCGCTGCAAGGCCTGGTCGGCTTCAAAAACACCCAGCGCTTGACGCCCCTGGCTGGCTCGGTGCCCCTGTCCAGCACGCTGGACACGGCTTGCGCCATCACCCGCAGCGTGCGCGATGCCGTGTTGCTGCACGGCCTGCTGGCGGCACGCACACCGCAGCCTATCCAGCGCCCGCTGCAGGCGCTGCGGCTGGCCGTGCCCACCGCCGTGATGTTGGACGGTCTGGACGCCGATGTGGCGCGGGCCTTTCAGCGCACCCTGGCCATGTTGAGCGCGGCAGGTGCGCAGTTGCAAGACATCGCGCTGGCGCCGCTGTCTGACTTGGCCGGCCTGCAAAGCCAGGGCGGCTTCACGGCGGCCGAGAGCTGGGCCTGGCACCGCGCCCGCCTGGCCCGCCGCGAGGCCGATTACGACCCGCGTGTGGCCCAGCGCATCCGCCGGGGTGAGGCCATGGGCGCGGCGGATTACATCGACCTGCAACACGCCCGCCGCCACTGGATCAACACGGTAGAGGCCGCTGTGCAAGGTTTTGATGCGCTGCTGTCGCCCACCGTGCCGATGGTGGCACCGGCACTGGCGCCGCTGCTGGGCAGCGACAAGCGGTTTTTTGCCATCAACGCGCTGCTGTTGCGCAACCCGTCGGCTGTCAACATGCTGGACGGCTGTGCCATCTCGCTGCCCTGCCACACACCCGACCAACTGCCGGTAGGCCTGATGGTGTGGGGCCCGGCCATGGCCGACGACAGCGTGCTGGGCGTGGCGCTGGTGATCGAGGCGGCGCTGCAGGCCGACCTCGCAGCGGGCGGTTGACGGTGCGGGTGGCTGTGATTGGCGCCGGCATCATCGGCGTCACAACCGCGTATGAGCTGGCGCGTGACGGCCATGCGGTGACGGTGTTTGAGCGCCGCTCCAGCGTGGCCGAGGAAACCAGCTTTGCCAACGCCGGCGTGGTGGCGCCGGGTTATGTCATGCCCTGGGCCGCGCCCGGCATGCCGGCCAGGGTGTTGCGCCACCTGCTGAGCCGGCATGCGCCGGTGCGGCTGGCGCTGCCCATGGCACCCGGCCAGTTGCGCTGGATGTGGCGCTGGTGGCGGGCCTGCCGGGTGCCGGTGTTTGCCGCCAACCGTGAGCGCCTGCACCGGCTGGCGCGCTACAGCCAACAGCGGCTGCGCAGCCTCACCCATGACTTGCAACTGGGCCATGAGCGGGCCGACGGCTATCTGGTGCTGTTGCGCAGCGCCAGTGATCTGGCCGCTGCGCGTGGCAGCCTCAAGCTGCTGGCTGAACTGGGCGTCAATTTCCATCTGCTGGACGGCGCCAAAGCACGCGCGGTGGAGCCCGGCCTCAACCCCGACATGTCACTGCATGCTGCCGTACACCTGCCCGGCGATGAAGTGGGCAACTGCCGTCAGTTTGCGCACCTGCTGCGCGCGGAAGCACAACGGCTAGGCGCAGTGTTCCGCTTCCAGCGCACCGCCTTGCGCCTGATCCCCGGCGCCCAACCCGCGCTGCAGCACCGCGATGCGGCCGGCGCCGGCTTGGCGCCACAAGACAGCTTCGATGCCATCGTGGTGTGTGCCGCCATCGGGTCCAACGCGTTGCTGCGGCCGCTGGGCTTGCGCCTGCCGCTGGTGCCGGTGTTTGGGTATTCAGTCACCGCGCCGCTGCGGCTGCTGGAGGCCCACCCCCATCTTGGCCCGACTGCCGCGCTGATGGACGAGCGCTACAAGGTGGCCATCAGCCGACTGGGCCAGCGGGTGCGGGTGGCCGGCAGTGCCGAGCTGGGCGGCTGGTTGGCGCAGCACAACCCGGCCACGCTGGCCACCTTGCACAAGGTGCTGGATGACTGGTTTCCGGGTTGCACACTGGCCGGCCACCAGCAGGTGTGGAAAGGCGCCCGGCCCATGCTGCCCGACGGCCCACCGGTGTTGGGCGCCAGCGGCGCACCGGGTGTGTGGTTGAACCTGGGCCACGGGTCCAGCGGCTGGGCGCTGGCCTGTGGCTCGGCCCGGGTGCTGGCCGACCAGATTGGCGGGCGCCCACCCGCCATTGACGTGGCGGGGCTGGACCTCAGCCGGCTGCGCGGCTGACGCGGCCTCAGCCGGGCAAGCGGCTGACACGCTATCCAGCGGCTGCGCTGTGAATGCGCCGCCAGCCAGCCCACTGCCGCAGCAACACCGGCGCGGCCACCGCCAGCCCCACCAGCCCGCTGACCACACCGGGCGCCACCATCAACACAGCGCCCAGGCCACACAGCACCTGCTCCCAGCGCTTCATCTCGATCAGCAGATAGCGCGACAGCGCAGCGGCCAGCAAGGTGATGCCCAGCACGCAGCCGACAAAGGTGATCCAGAAATCGGGCCAGTTGAAGCCTTTGGCCACCAGCAGCAGCGACGGCGAAAAGACAAACACAAACGGCACCAGTGCTTTGGCCAGCCCCAGCCGGAACGCCATGTTGCCGGTCTTGAACGGGTCACTGCCCGCCATGCCGGCAGCGGCATAGGCCGCCAGCGCCACCGGTGGGGTGATGTCGGCCAGCACGCCGTAATAAAACACAAAAAAATGCGCCACCAGCGGCTCCACCCCCATCAACACCAGCGTGGGTGCGGCCACCGTGACCATGATGATGTAGTTGGCGGTGGTGGGGATGCCGCAGCCCAGCAGGATGCACACCAGGCCGGTCATCACCAGCGCCACGGCCAATGCCAACGCTTTTGGATCGACCAACGCGGCCGGCAGCCAGGCGCCCACACCACCGGCCATGCCGTTGGCCGCGCCGGTGATGATGGTGCTGAGCTTGAAGCCCACCCCGGTGAGCGTGACCACGCCGATGACGATGCCCACGGTGGCCGCCGCCGCACCCACCGCCAGCGCGTATTTGGCGCCGGTCTCAAACGCTTCCAGCAATGCGGCCGGGGCCATGCGGCCCTCAATTCGGCACAGTTTGATGGCCAGCGCACCCGCCACCACACCCGCTGCAAACAGCGCCACCTTGGCGGCTTCGTCTTGCAGGCCGGCAAACACCAGCAAGCCCAGCACGGCATGCAGCCCCACCAGCAACGCCCAGTTGGCCGGCCGGTTGCCGGCCACGCGGGTACACAAGCCGACGATGGCGCAGGAGCTGATGCCACAAAACGCCGCCAGATACGGCGTGCGGCCTGACACCAGCACAAAGATCAGCAGCACCAGCGGGATCAAGGTGGGCCAGCGCTGCTGGAATGACAAGCGCAGCTTGGGCATCTCGGCCTCGGTGAGGCCACGCAGGCCATACCGTTTGGCCTCAAAGTGCACCTGCATGAACACGCCAAAAAAATGCATGAAGGCCGGCACCACCGCCGCCGTGATGATGGTCTGGTAGGGCAGCGCCAGAAACTCGATCATCAAAAACGCTGCCGCACCCAGCACTGGCGGTGTGATCTGGCCGCCGGTGCTGGACGCGGCCTCTACCGCTGCCGCAAATTCACGCCGGTAACCCACCCGGATCATGGCGGGGATGGTGAGTGAGCCCACCGTCACCGCATTGGCCACCGACGAGCCCGACAACATGCCAAACATGGCCGAGCCAAACACGCTGACCTTGGCCGGCCCACCGGCATAACGCCCGGCAATGCTGGACGCCACATCCAGAAACAACTGGCCCAACCCGATGCGGGTGGCCAGCACCCCAAACAGCACAAAGTGAAAAACATAAGTGGCCACCACCCCCACCGCCACACCGTAAATGCCTTGGCTGGTGAGGTACTGGTGGTTGACCAGTTGCGCCCAGCTGGCACCCGCATGTTTGAGCAGCCCGGGGAATACCGGCCCGGCCAGCGCATAGGCCATGAAGGCGATGGCGATGATGGGCAGCGGCCAGCCCATGCTGCGGCGGGTGGCCTCCAGCAGGGCTGCGATCAGCACCGTGCCCATTAGCACGTCCAGCGCGCCGGGGTTGCCCACGCGGAAGGCCAGGTCCTCAAAAATCCACGGGATGTAGAGCACGGCTGCGGCAATGCCGAGTGCCAGCAACCAGTCAAACCAAGGCACACCACCGGGTGCGGAAAGGCGGTGCTGCGGCGGGGCGCCCAGCAACGCCGCCCGGTGCGGGAACACCAAAAAAATCAGCCCCAGCACAAACGCCAGATGCACCCCCCGGTGTGTCACTTCTTGCAGCAGTCCAAAACCGGCGGTGTAGTAATGAAAGGCCGACAGCAGCACCAGCAGCGCCCCCACCACGGTGGACGCCGGGGCCGCGAGTGGGCGGAAGCGCATCTCGGGGTCGAACTTTTGCTCCAGTTCGGCCAGGGTTTTGTCGTCGAGTGGCGGGCTGCTCATGGGGGATCAGTGCATTGGGTTCAAAACCGGACAAGGCAAAAAAAGGGCAGCACCGCTGCCCTGTGACTGCGGCAGCCGCAGCCGACTACTTGATCAAGCCCGCTTCTTTGTAAAAGCGTTCAGCACCCGGGTGAAACGGGATGCCCGCCCCCTTCACCGCGTTCTCCTTGGTGATGAACTTGCCCTTGGCATGGCCGGCGGTCAGCATCTTCTGAGCAACATCGCCAAACAGCGCCTTGGTGATCTCGTAGACCGTGTTGGCATCGGCCTTGTCGCTGGTGATCCACTGCGCGCCCACGGCCAGCGTCTTGGTGGCGGCCAAACCTTTGTAGGTGTCGGCGGCAATCAGGTCGGGCGAGAAAAAGCTGTCGGTCTTGCGGATGGCATCGACCTGCGGGCCGTCGATGGCCACCAGCTCAATGCCGGCGCCGGACGAGGCCAGCTCGGCAATGGCGCCCGCCGGCGCACCGCCCACAAAGAAAAACGCGTCGATGGCGCCGTCCTTCATCTTGTCGCCAGCCTGGTTGGGCTTGATGTATTCGGGCTTGATGTCGGCCTCTTTCAAGCCATAGGCGGCCAGGATGATGCGGGCATCAATCAGCGTGCCCGAACCGGGCTCATCCAGCGCCACACGTTTGCCTTTCAGGTCAGCCACCGTCTTGATGCCGCTGCCTTTGCGTACCACCAAATGCACGCTCTCTGGATACAGGTTGGCAATCAGCCGCAGGCCGGGCACGTTGGGCTTGCCCTCAAACACACCTTTGCCAGTGAAGGCCCAACTGGCCACATCGGCTTGCGAAAAACCGGATTCGATGGCACCACCCGCAATGCCGGTGACATTGGCCAGCGAGCCATTGGCCGCCTGGGCGGTAACCACAATCTTGCCCGGCTGCGACACCGCATTGGCAATCATGCCGCCCACCGGGTAGTAGGTGCCGGCGGTGCCACCGGTGCCAATGCGGAAAAACTGCTGGGCCTGGGCTGCGCCCGCGCTCAGCACCCATGCCAAAACCACGGTGCTAGAGCACAGCAACCACCCAAAACGCTTGACCATCGCGAACACTCCTGCGGTTGAAACCTGGCCCGAAGCGGGCAGGGATGACCAAGTCAGTTGAGCACAATGCAAACGCAGCACCAATGCTGCGAACCCTGGACGCCCAAGCCAAGCGGCCACGCCATGCAGCCAC
>JAYVLI010000366.1:0-3840 GCA_043759535.1 Betaproteobacteria bacterium
AAAGTGGTGTTCATGGGCATGGGCGAGCCGGCCCACAACCTGGACAACGTGCTGGACGCGATTGACCTGCTGGGCACCGCCGGCAACATCGGCCACAAAAACCTGGTGCTGTCCACCGTGGGCGATGTGCGCCTGTTTGAGCGGCTGATGGACCGTGTTGCCGACACCAGCAGCAACCCGGTGCGGCCCGCGTTGGCCTTGTCCCTGCACACCACCAAACCAGCACTGCGTGCGCAACTGCTGCCGCGCGCACCGCGCCTGACGCCCGATTGGCTGGTGGCCCAGGCCGAGGCGTATGCCCGGGCCAGCGCTTATCCGGTGCAACTGCAGTGGACGCTGCTGGCCGGCATCAACGACGGCGACGATGAGATTGAAGCCCTGGCGCAACTGCTGGCCGGCAAGTACATGGTGCTCAACCTGATCCCCTACAACAGTGTGGACGGGCTGGACTTTGAGCGCCCCAGTTGGGAGCGCGCGGCCGAGATGGCGCGCCAACTGCACCGCCGGGGTGTGCTGACCAAGCTGCGCCACTCGGCCGGGCAGGATGTGGAGGGCGGTTGTGGGCAGTTGCGGGCGCGAGCTGTGGCGGGTGCGGGTGTGGATGCCCCGCAACCCGTGGCCATCGTTCGCCGGCCTAACCCCGAAAGTGGCAGGCCACCCAATGCCCATCCGCCACATCACCCACGGGTTTGAGCACCGGTGACTCGACGCTGCACTGCGGCTTGGCAATCGGGCAGCGGGTGTGAAAGTGGCAGCCCGGCGGCGGGTGGATGGGGCTGGGCACATCGCCCTGCAGCAGGATGCGCTTGCGTTTGACGGTCGGGTCAGGGATGGGCACGGCCGACAGCAGCGCCTCGGTGTACGGGTGTTGCGGGCGGGTGTACAGGTGTTTGGCCGGTGCGATCTCGACAATCCGGCCCAGGTACATCACCGCCACCCGGGTGCTGATGTGCTCCACCACGCTCAGGTCATGCGCGATGAAAATGTAGGTCAGCCCACGCTGGCTTTGCAGGTCTTCCAGCAGGTTGATCACCTGGGCCTGGATGGACACATCCAAAGCCGACACCGCCTCGTCGCAGACGATCAGCTTGGGGTCCACCGCAAGCGCCCGCGCAATGCCCACGCGTTGCCGCTGGCCGCCCGAGAACTCATGCGGATAACGCTGCAGGTGGTCGGCGCTCAAGCCCACGGTCTCTAGCAAATCGACGATGCGGTCGGTGTACTCGGCCGGGGTTTTGGTCAGCTTGTGGATGGTGAGCGCCTCACCAATGATGGCGGCCACCGTCATGCGTGGGTTCAGGGATGCATACGGGTCTTGAAAGATGATTTGCATGTGGCGCGCCATGGCGCGCAAGTCCGCCGCGCCCAATGCCGTCACATTGCTGCCGTCAAACCACACCGCACCGGATGTGGGCTCGATCAGCCGCAGGATGCAACGCCCGGTGGTGGATTTGCCGCAGCCCGATTCACCCACCACGCCCAGCGTTTCACCCGCATCCAGCGTGAAGCTGACACCGTCCACCGCATGCACCTTGTCCACCGTGCGGCCCAGCAGCCCGCCTTTGATGGGGAAGTGTTTGACCAGGTTCTCCACCCGCAGCAAGGGGCCGGTCATGCTTCAACATCCAAAAAGCAGGCGACGCGGTGGCCGGGCCCGACCGAGCGCAGCGTGGGCGTGGCCGCGCTGCAATCAGCCTGCGCAAACTTGCAGCGTGGTGCAAAGCGGCAACCCTCACCCGGCGCAATCAACTTGGGCACCGTGCCGGCAATCGTCTCCAGCCGCACCTTGTGGGTGGCGGCGGTATCCATGCGCGGGATGGAGCGGATCAAACCCTGGGTGTACGGATGCCGGGGGTGGGCAAACAACTCTTCCACCGGGGCTTCTTCCACCACCTTGCCGGCATACATCACGGCCACCCGCTGCGCCACCTCAGCCACCACACCCATGGCATGGGTGATCAACATGACAGCCATGCCAAATTCACTTTTTAAATCGTTCAGCAAATCCAGAATCTGGGCCTGGATGGTCACATCCAGCGCGGTGGTGGGCTCGTCGGCAATCAGCAGTTGCGGGCCGCAAGACAGCGCCATGGCAATCATCGCGCGCTGGCGCATGCCACCCGAGAACTGGTGCGGGTAGTCATGCACCCGGCGCGCCGGTGTGGGGATGTTGACCCGCTGCAGCATTTCAATCGCCCGGTCGATGGCATCCTTCTTGGACAGGTTTTCATGCAAGCGCAGCGCCTCACCAATCTGCTGGCCGATGGTGTAGACCGGGTTGAGTGAGGTCATCGGCTCCTGGAAAACAATCGCAATCTCCTTCATGCGGATCTTGCGCATCGCGTCCTCAGGCAAGGTGATCAGGTCCTGGCCTTTCCACACAATCTTGCCGCCGGCAAAACGCCCGGGTGGCATGGCAATCAAGCGCATCACCGACATGGCCGTCACGGATTTGCCGCAGCCCGATTCACCCACCACACACAGCGTCTCGCCAGCATCAACTGCCAAATCGACGCCGTCCACCGCATGCAGCCAGCCGTCGTCGGTTTTGAAATGGGTTTTCAGGCCCTGAATGTCCAGCAATGCCATTGGCGGGCTTATTTTTGAGGAGGGGTCGTCAGTGGCTACAAAACGCGCCGTGGGTCGAGAGCATCCCGCAAGCCGTCGCCAATGAAATTGATGGTCAACACCGCAAAAAAAATGGCCAGCCCGGGAAACAGCGCCCAATGCGGCGCAATGTCCAAGTAGTCTTTGCTGTCAAACAAGATGCGGCCCCAGGTGGGGATGTCCGGCGGAAAGCCCAGGCCCAAAAACGACAAGGTCGATTCAGCAATGATGGCCGCCGCCACGTCAATGGTGCCAGCCACAATCACTGGGCCCAATGCGTTGGGCAAGATGTGGCGCCACACCTGGCGCGTGGTGGTGGCGCCCAATGCGCGGGCGGCCTCCACAAACTCTTTCTCGCGCAGGCTGAAAAACTGCGCCCGCACCAGCCGCGCCACTGGCATCCACCTGAAACCGCCAATCACCAACACAATCATGATGAACACGCCCACCTCGGGGCCAAACTTGGTTTTGAGCGTGTCGCGGAACAAATAGATCAACAGCAGCAGCAGCGGCAATTGCGGCAGTGACAAAAACAAGTCGGTCAGCCACATCAGCGCACCGTCCACCGCGCCGCGTGAAATGCCGGCAATCGCGCCAACCGTCACCCCCACGCTGATGGCCATGGCCATGGCGGCCAGGCCAACGGCCAATGAGATGCGCCCGCCGTACAACATGCGCGCCAGGATGTCTTGGCCCAGATCATCGGTGCCGAGTGGATGCGCCAGCGACGGGCCTTTGAGCCGCGCGGTGAAGTCAATGTCATTGACTGCCAGCGGCCACAACCACGGCCCCAACACCACGGCCACCACCAACAGCAGCAACAACACCAGGCTGAACATCGCCATCTTGTGGCGGCGAAACCGGCGCCAGGCCTCGGCACCGGGCGACGTGCTGCGGGGCGCGGCGCGTACCGCGTCAGCGGTAAGAGATACGGGGATCAAGCCAGCCATACAACAAGTCCGCAATCAAATTGAACAGGATCACCAGGCAGGCAAACACAAACGTGACCGCCATGATCACCGGGGTGTCGTTGCGCAGGATGGCGTCAATCAGCAATGAGCCAATGCCGGGGATGCGGAAAATTTGCTCGGTGACAATCGCGCCGCCAAACACCTGCGGCATGGTCAGCGCCACCAGTGTCACCACCGGAATCAGCGCATTGCGCACCACATGTTTCAGCACCACCGTGCGCTCGGTCAGGCCTTTGCTGCGCGCGGTGTTGACATGGTCCAG
>JAYVLI010000367.1:0-25721 GCA_043759535.1 Betaproteobacteria bacterium
TTCCCCAAGTGGACCGACGGCCGCGCCTACAGCCAGGCGCACCTGCTGCGCTCGCGCCACCGCTGGCCGGGCGAGATCCGCGCCGTCGGCGAGGTGCTGGTCGACATGGTGCCGCTGCTCCAGCGCACCGGCTTCGATTCGGCGCTGCTGCGCGCCGACCAGTCGATCGACGCGGCCGAGCGCGCGCTGACTTTTTTCCCGGCGCACTACCAGGGCGACGTGCGCGAGGCGCGGCCGCTGTTCGCGCGCGCGCCGGCCGCGGAGCAGGCCTCGTGAGCGCGATCGACCTCTACGCCCGGCCGACGGCCGGCTTCGACGCGCGCGTGGCGCATGCCGCCGGGGTGCTGCGCGCCGATCAGGACCCGGCCGCCGCCGAGCGCGCGCTGGCGTTCTTCGCCTCGCATTACCAGGGCGACGTGCACGAGGCGCGGCCGCTCTTTTCGCGCGACGCCGTCGGGGAGGTCGCACCGTGAGCGCCGTGGCGCTGTACGCCCGCCCGACGCCGGGCTTCGACGACCGCGTCGCGCACGCCGTCTCGGTGCTGCAGGACATGGCCGCCGAGCACGCCGGCCGCATCGTGCAGGCCACCAGCCTGGGCGCCGAGGACATGGTGGTCACCGACCTGATCGCCCGCCACGCGCTGCCCATCGCCATCGGCACGCTGGAAACCGGCATGCTGCACGCCGAGACCGTGGCGCTGATCGGCACCATCGGCCAGCACTACGGCCTGGCGGTGGCGGTGTATCGGCCGCCGGCTGAGGCGGTGCTGCATTTCGTCAACAGCCATGGCGACGGCATGATGTTTCGCAGCCTGGCGCTGCGCAAAGCCTGTTGCGCCCTGCGCAAGATGGCGCCGCTGGGCCGCCTGCTGGCCGGCCGCACGGCCTGGGTGACGGGCCTGCGCCGCGAGCAGAGCAGCACCCGGGGCGAGGTGTTGTTTGCCGAGCAGGACGACGCCGGCCGCAGCAAGTTGAGCCCGCTGGCCGACTGGACCTGGGCCGATGTCTGGCACTACATCCAGCTTCACAACGTGCCGTACAACCCGCTGCACGACCAGTTCATGCCCAGCATCGGCTGCGCGCCCTGCACCCGGGCGATTGCCGTGGGCGAGGACTTCCGCGCCGGCAGGTGGTGGTGGGAGGAAGAATCAATAAGAGAGTGTGGCTTGCATGTCAAACAAGAAACCGTGTCGATGATCGAAGCTGCCGCATGAACGCCCCCATCAACCTCGACACCCTGCTGCCGGATCTAGACCAGCGACACCTCGACTGGTTGGAAGAAGAAGCCATCTTCATCCTGCGCGAGGTGGCCGCCACCTTTGAGCGCCCGGCGCTGCTGTTTTCGGGCGGCAAAGATTCTTGTGTGGTGCTGCGGCTGGCCGAAAAAGCCTTCAAGACCCGGATCAGCGGCAACAACTTCAAAGGCAAGCTGCCCTTCCCGCTGCTGCATGTGGACACCGGCCACAACTTTCCCGAGGTGATCACCTTCCGCGACCTGCGGGTGGCCGAAATGGGCGAGCGGCTGGTGGTGGGCCATCTTGAAGACAGCATGAAGCGCGGCACGGTGCGGCTGGCCCATGCGCTGGAATCGCGCAACGGCCACCAGACGGTGACGCTGCTGGAAGCCATCGAAGAACACCGCTTCGACTGCCTGATTGGCGGCGCCCGGCGCGATGAAGAAAAAGCCCGCGCCAAAGAGCGCATCTTCAGCCACCGCGACAGCTTTGGCCAATGGCTGCCCAAAGAGCAGCGGCCCGAGTTGTGGACGCTGTTCAACACCCGGCATCGGCCGGGTGAGCACTTTCGCAGCTTCCCCATCAGCAACTGGACAGAGCTGGATGTGTGGCTGTACATCGCCCGAGAAAACATCCCGCTGCCGGGGCTGTACTTCAGCCACCAGCGTGAGGTGATCCGCCGCAAAGGCCTGCTGGTGCCGCTGACCGAGGTGACACCACCCGAGGCAGGTGAGACTGTGGAAACCGCCACCGTGCGTTTCCGCACCGTGGGCGACATGACCTGCACCTGCCCGGTGGAAAGCGACGCCGCCAACCCGGCCGACATCGTGGCCGAGACGCTGACGGTGACGGTGAGCGAACGGGGCGCCACGCGCATGGATGACCGCACCAGCGAAGCGTCAATGGAACGCCGCAAAAAAGAAGGCTATTTTTAAAATGAGCGCCGTCCTGAAAACCGAAGATCTGCCGATCGCCCCCCGCGAGACCACCCAAGCCACGGATCACCGCGCCCTGCGTTTCCTCACCGCCGGCAGCGTGGACGACGGCAAGAGCACTTTGATCGGCCGCCTGCTGTACGACAGCCAGGCCATCCTGGCCGACCAGATGGGCGCACTGGAAAAGCGCGCCGCTGGTGCGCCGGTGGATTTGTCCCTGCTGACCGACGGCCTGGAGGCCGAGCGTGAGCAGGGCATCACCATCGACGTGGCCTACCGCTATTTCGCCACCCGCCAACGCAAGTTCATCATTGCTGACGCACCCGGCCATGAGCAGTACACCCGCAACATGGTCACCGCCGCTGCCGGCAGTGATGCGGCGGTGGTGCTGGTGGACATCACCAAGATTGATTGGCGTGTGTCACCAAGCTCGGCGCAGATCACTTTGCTGCCGCAGACCCGCCGCCACGCTTTGCTGGCGCACTTGCTGCGGGTACCCAGCATCGTGTTTGCCGTCAACAAGCTGGACGCGGTGGACAACCCACAAGCCGCGTTTGAGGCCACCCGCACTGCCTTGCTAGCATTCGCGGCCGAGGCCGGCATCGCCAACGTGGCCGCCACTATTCCCGTCAGCGCGCTGCGCGGGGACAACGTGACCCAGCCCCTGGCCTTCAGCTGGTTTGACGGCCCCACCCTGCTGCAACTGCTGCACCGCCTACCCACCACCCAAGAGCGCACCGAAGGCGCGCTGCTGCAGCCGGTGCAATACGTGGCGCGGGATGACGCAGAAGAAGCAGATGGCACCAAAGGCACCGGCCACCAGCCGCGTGTGTTCTGGGGCCGCATTGCCCACGGCAGCGTGTGTGCCGGTGATGCTGTGCAAGTCTTCCCCAGCGGTGAATCGGCGGTGGTGGCAGCGGTGCGCCGCGCCGGCAGCACGGTGGCCAGTGCCGAGGCCGGCACATCAGCCGGCATCGTGCTGGACCGGCAGTTAGACATCTCCCGCGGGGACTGGATCGCCAGCCCCGGCAGCCTGGCGCCCACCCAGCGCTTTACCGCCACCCTGGCCTGGCTGGACACCGAGCCTGCCACCGTGGGCCGCAAATACTGGGTGCGCCACGGCAACCGCTGGGTGCAGGCGCGCATTGCCGCCGTCACCAGCCGGTTGGACATCCACAACCTGCAGCCCACCGATGCCGAGCAATTGGCCGTCAACGAGATCGGCGTGGTGCAGATCGAGCTGCAGCAGCCGCTGCCGCTGGAGCCCTACCTGGGCAACCGGGTGGGCGGCGCGCTGATCGTGGTGGACCCGGCCAGCAACCGCACCAGCGGTGCGCTGCTGGTCAAAGCGCTGGACTGAGTTGGTGGCAGACCAGCCCCAACCCGCCCGGGTGGTGTTCATCGGCGCCGGCCCCGGTGCCGCCGACCTGATCACCATGCGCGGCGCCCAGCGTCTGGCCGGCGCCGAGGTGGTGTTGTTCGACGCCCTCATTGACCCAGCGCTGCGCGACCTGGCGCCCCAGGCCCGCTGGGTGGATGTGGGCAAGCGCGGTTTTGGCCATGCCACCGGCCAAGCCGCCATCAACGCCCTGCTGCTGCAGGCCGCGCTGGACCATGCGCATGTGGTGCGATTGAAAGGTGGTGACCCCAGCATGTTTGGCCGGCTGGAAGAAGAGCTGGACACCTTGCGTGCCCACGGCATCGCCTGCGAGGTGGTGCCGGGTGTCACGTCGGCGCTGGCCGCTGCCGCCCAATCGCAACGCCCGCTGACCCGGCGCGGCACCGGCCGCAGTGTCAGCATGACCACCGCCATGACCCAGCTGGGCACGCTGCAGGCCACACGCACCGCAGATACCGAGGTGTTTTACATGGCCGGCCGGCAGTTGCCGGCGCTGTCACTCAAGCTGGGCCAAGCCGGCTGGCCGGACGACACACCGGTGTGTGTGGTGTCACGCGCCGGCTGGCCAGATGCGCTGATCACCGCGCACACGGTGGTCAGCCTGGCCGACGCGGCAGCGCCGCATGCCAACCGGCCGGCAGTGGTGACTGTGGGTGCGGGTGGCCGTGCGCTGGCTGGCGTGTCGGGCAGTGACCAGACCTCTGTACAAGACCCCAATGCTTGAGCGCCATCGGGCCGGCCCGTTTTGGCCCACCGCTTAAAATTCGACACTCCTTGGGTACTGGGCCAGTCATGGCACCGCACCTGAGGCCGCACAGTTCTCAACATCTTCAAGCGCCAATGACCCACGTCGTCACCGAATCCTGCATCCGCTGCAAGTACACCGACTGTGTCGACGTGTGCCCGGTGGATTGCTTCCGCGAAGGCCCCAACTTTTTGACCATCGACCCGGACGAATGCATCGACTGCGCGGTGTGCATCCCCGAGTGCCCGGTCAATGCCATCCTGCCCGAAGAAGACGTGCCTGCTGAGCAACTGCACTTCATCAAGCTCAACGCCGACCTGGCCAAGGGTTGGCCCAGCATCACCAAGCGCAAAACCCCGCCGGCCGACGCCGACGACTGGAAAGACCGCAAGGACAAGTTGTCCGAGCTGATCCGCTGAAGCGCCGGCCCAGCGCTGCACGCCGTGCCCATGGCTGATGCCGCTGATGCCGCTGGTGTCATTGAGACTGACGCACGGATCGTAGAGACCGACGCACTGATCATTGGCGCCGGCCCGGTGGGCCTGTTCCAAGTCTTCCAGCTGGGCTTGCAGGGCATACACGCCGAGGTGGTGGACGCATTGCCCGCCCCCGGCGGCCAGTGCATCCAGCTCTACGCCGACAAGCCAATTTACGACATCCCCGCCGTGCAGGTGTGTACCGGCCGTGAGTTGGTGGAGAGGTTGTTGCAACAAGTGGCACCGTTTGCACCCGGCTGGCACCTGGGCCAGGTGGTGTCGACGCTCACCAGCCGCACCGATGGGCGGTTTGACGTGGCCACCAGCAGTGGCACCCGCTTCATCAGCCGCACGGTATTCATCGCCGCCGGCGTCGGCGCCTTCATGCCCCGCGCCTTGCAAGCGGAAGGGGTGGACCAGCTCAGCGCGGCGCAACTGCACCACCAACTGCCCGACCACGCAGCAATTGCGGGCCGCGATGTGCTGGTGATCGGCGGTGACGATGCGGCAATAGACGCGGTGCTGCAGTTGGTCGGTGGTGGTGACACGTGGCCCCACAGCGCCATACCCAGCAGCATCACCCTGCTGCACCGCCGCCACAGCCTGGACGCAGACGCAGGTCGGCTGCAGCGATTTCAAGCCCTTTGCACCACCGGTGCCGTGCGCTTTGAAGTCGGCCAGGTCTTGCGTGTCGCCGCTGACGACACCCCGGCCGCCGCCACCGGCCGCATGGCCGTGCAGTTGATCGGCGACGACAACGTGACCCGGCAACTGCAGGCCGACCACCTGCTGGTGCTGTTGGGCCTAAGCCCCAAGCTGGGCCCCATTGCCCAGTGGGGCCTGGCCATGGCGCGCCGCCAACTGGTGGTGGACGCAGCACACTGCGAAACCAGCGTACCCGGCATCTACGCCGTGGGCGATGTGATCAGCTACCCAGGCAAGAAAAAGCTGATCCTGTGCGGCTTTCATGAGGCCACGCTGGCTGCGTTTGCCGCCGTGGCACGGCTGCGGCCGGACGAGCCCACGCTGCTGCAATACACCACCACCAGCCAGCGCTTGCAGCAACGTTTGGGTGTCGGTTCATTTGCCACTGCAGCACAGGCCAAACCAGCCACCAAACACTGATCGGCCATAATTCACAGCGCTGCCAGGCCTGTACCGGCTGACAGCACTTCGCTAGGGGTGTTGCGCTGCGCCAAGCAGTGCGACTGAGAAAGTCCCTTTGAACCTGATTGAGGTAATCCTCGCGCAGGGAAGCAGCCTGAACCAACCCACGGGTTCTCCGTGGGTGCCGTCCCAGTGTTTGCCGACCTGCCATCGCACCTGAAGGTCTTCCGATGGCACAGCTTCTGTTTCCGATCCACACCCGCGTCCAACGCGCCCACGGCCCACGCCGCCTGGCAATTGCCCAGGCCGTGCTGGCACTCACCGCGCTGCAAGCCCAGGCCCAGCCCGCTGACACCAGCGTGCCGCAAACCATCACCGTGAGCGGCCGCAGTGGCAACAACGCGGCCAGCGTGGCGGGCTTTGGCGACATCCCCTTGTCCCGCTCACCGTTCTCGGCCACCGTCATCGGCCTGGGCCAGTTGCAAGATGCCGGCATCACCGGCATTGGCGACCTGACCCGGCTGGACGCCGGCATCACCGACGCCTACAACGCCCCCGGCTACTGGGGCCAACTGGCAGTGCGTGGTTTCACGCTGGACAACCGCTACAACTACCGGCGCGACGGCCTGCCCATCAACGCCGAGACGGTGATCGCCCAGGGCAACAAGCAGGCGGTGGAAATCCTCAAAGGCACCAGCGGCCTGCAAGCCGGCACCAGCGCGCCGGGTGGGCTGGTCAACCTGCTGGTCAAACGCCCTGTTGTACACATTGCCGCTGCAACCCTGGGTTGGGAACAGGACGGCACCTTCAGCGCCGCAGCCGACATCGGCCAGCGCAGCAACAACCTGGGCTGGCGTATCAATGCCAGCGCCGCCAGGCTGGACCCCAGCACCCACAACAGCCGCGGCAGCCGCCAAATGCTGGCCGCAGCAGTGGACGCACAACCCAGCCCCGGCAGCCTGCTGGAAGCTGAATTGGAGTGGAGCCGCCAAAGTCAGCCCAGCACACCGGGTTTCAGCCTGCTGGGTATCCGCTTACCCGATGCACGCAGCATCGACCCGCGCATCAACCTCAACAACCAGGCCTGGAGCCTGCCGGTGGTGATGGAGGGCCGCACCGGGTCATTGCGCTTCACGCAAGTGCTGACACCCGACATCAGCCTGGTGGCGCACGCCATGCGCCAGCGGCTGGACAGTGATGACCGCATTGCTTTTCCGTTTGGCAAATTTGACCCCGTCACCTACGACTGCGCGCCCTGCGACCGCTATGCCAGCGACGGCAGCTTCTCGCTCTGGGACTTTCGCAGTGACGGCGAGCAGCGCACCAGTGACGCGCTGGACGTGTCGGTCAAAGGCCGTGCCAGCGCTTTGGGCATGACCCACCAGTTCAACGCCGGTCTGCTGGCCACCCGCTACAAAGCCCGCTTCAACCGCCAGGCTTACAACCTGGTGGGCGTGGGCACCCTTGACGGCCTGGCCCGTGTGCCCGCCGACCCCAGCCTGACCGATGAGCAGACCAACCGCGACGAGCGCAGCACCGAGCTGCACCTGCAAGATGCCATCACCCTAACGCCGCAGTGGAGCGTCTGGATGGGCCTGCGCTACAGCCAGTTGCAGCGTGAAAGCATCCGCACCGATGGCTCACGGCCTATCCACTACCAGCAAGGGATTTCCACGCCCTGGCTGGCGCTCAGCCATGCCTTCAGCCCACAAGGCCAGGCCTATTTGAGCTGGGGCCAGGGCATCGAGTCCGAGGTGGCGCCCAACCGGGCGCGCTACACCAACGCCGGCCAGGCGCTGCCCGCGCTCAAAAGCCGGCAGGTGGAGGTTGGCATCAAGCACAGCGCCGCGCAGCTGGACTGGAAAGTGGCTGCGTTTGACATCCAGCGCCCGGTGTGGAGCGATGTCTCCATCGCCAACCCCACCCTGCTGGACCGTTGCAGCAACAGCGCCCCCTGCGCCCACCGCGCTGATGGCACGGCCCACCACCAAGGCCTGGAGGTCGATGCCGATTGGCGCGTTGGCCCGTGGAACCTGCGCGGCAGCGCCATGCTGCTCAAAGCCCGGCGTGAAGGCTCGGTGTCGGGCGCCATCAACGGCCTGCGCCCCACCAACGTGCCGGCGCACAGCCTGAAACTGCAAGCCGCTTACAACGTGCTGGCCGTGCCCGGCCTGGCCCTGGTTGGCTTCTTGACCCACGAGGGCGACCGTATGGCCCTGCCCGACAACAGCATCGCCATTCCCGCGTCCACCCGGCTGGACCTGGCCGTCCGCTACAGCCAACGCCTGGGCAACGGCAGCACTTTGCTGTGGCGCGCCGGCGTTGACAACCTGGCCGACCACCGGGCCTGGAAGGAAGCGCCCTACCAATACGGCCACGCCTATCTCTACCCCCTGGCACCGCGCACTTTTCACGCGTCAGTACAGCTGAGCATGTAAAGGCAGCCCGAAATCCGGGCTATACTTTGTGGCTTAATTCCTCGATAGCTCAGTTGGTAGAGCACCGGACTGTTAATCCGTAGGTCCCTGGTTCGAGCCCAGGTCGGGGAGCCAAAAAATACAATCAGTTCAAGGGGTTAGGTTTTCAAAAACCTAACCCTTTTTTCATTTTTAGACCCTGCAAATCTCAGACATTTGTTTGATGCCGCAGGGAGGCATGGCCCACGCCTGGGGCGATTGACAAGCTGCCCACATGCGCGCCACTGGCACCGATTGCGTGATCCAGCAAGCGTGTACCGGCTGCTCAGACCGCCGTGCAGATGTTCAGCGGTCGCGCCGCACCTCGGAAGATCACGGTCCCAGTGGGGTGGTTCATCGGGTCACCGTCCCGCCGCACTGCGGCGGCAACGGCGCGCATTTCAGCGTCGCAGACCAGATGTCTCGTGCTTCAAACAAGACCCTGATTGAGCGCACGCCGAACGATTTTCGGGCGGCGAGCGATGACCGCTTTGCGGCGTTCCAACTGGCGTGCCGAACGCCATCTGACGACCCCTGGTCTTGCGGTGTCGCGAGGGTGGCTTTGCGTTTGCGCGCAGGCAGCCAAGGCACGTTGACAGCGGCCTGCGCAGGGCTGCGGCAATACCCAGCCGCAATCGCGTGATGGGCGATCGGGCGCTGCCCTGCGTGCTCCGGGTACCGAAGCCGTTGCGCCACCAGGAAGCCGTCGGCGGCAAACGCCAGACTGGCATGGTGCTGGAAGCCGCGCCGGCCTCGGCCCCCGTCATCGCCCAGCCCCAGGTTCTGCGTGAGCTTCTGGCCGTCGCACTCAATGCGCCAGCGCATCTTGGCTACAAGCACCATGCGCTCGATGGGCATGTCCTGGGGTAGCGTGGTCAGCCAGTGCGTCATCGGCTTCTTGCGGCCACCGGGCCACTCGATGAACGCCCATTGCTCGGGCCGTCACTGGTCGCACGGGTGGTCGCGGTGCGCTGTCGCTGTCCCGCAGCCCGCGTCGGCCAGCAGGCAGTGTCTGGGCGCACCGTGGTCCAGCAGCGGCTCAATCTGCGCCAGGGCAATTGCCGGCGTGGTGGCGAAGGTCACACCCTTGGCGATGCCCGCCCCCTATCGCCTGGCCTGGTTCTCGCACCACTTTTTGGACAAACAAAACTGCCAGGCCACCGGGTAGCACCACGTATTTGCTGCAGATCTGCGTCAACCTGCCTGAAACCCGCCATAACGCTTCGCCACCGACCGCAGTCACGCTGCCGGACATCGCGCTGGCGGCCGGGGCAAGGGTGATCCCAGGCCGCACGCGATTTGCCTTCCGTCGTCGCCCATGCGCACCCGAAGGACTGGCAGACGGTGGCCTGCGGCTATCGCGGTGGCTGCAGCGGGACAGCCTTCACCGACCAGCCCTCGCATGCCGCGCGCAGAGGGCGCCATGCGCTGGCGCCCACCTTCCACCTGCCGCTGCTGGTGACGCGCCCTCCGGCGCAGTCGGCATTGGGGGTGCCGGTAAATGTGTTGTGGCGCAAGCTGGTTTGAACCGGCAGCCGGCTGGCCTGGACGGGCGGGCCAGACATCCGCTGGCCTCGTCGCTATCCCTAGCAACGCGCGCAATTGGCCCACTGCTGCGGGTTGAAAGGACGTAGAAGGCTTTCGCGTGCGTCCGCAGCGGCCAGCGCTCGAGCGTCTGCAAGATTCATTGGCCTGAAAGGTCAATGGCGACCTGCACTGGAACTGGCCCCAAGCTCGGCCCAAGCTCGGTCCAGACAGGCCCTGTGCCCAACAAAGGCGGAGGAGACCCCATGTTCCTGAAGCTCGCGACACTGCAGCACATCAACTGCATCACGCACGAGGGCAAGGTACTCGTGTTTGCCACCGACGCCGACGGCGGCGTCTGGTACACCGTACGCCGTGATGGCTTTGAGCCCGTGCCTGCCAGCGCCACGGTCGCCGTGGCCGCCGGCGCGCCGCCGCCGAACTGGGAAGACTTCGTCCGGCTCAAGTTGCCCAACGACGAAGATGGCGATCCCTCCGTGGCCGCCCAAGAACGCGCCAGGCTGACCCAGCAGGACCCGCACGGCAGCAGCCGCAAGGACGCCCTGACCGAGGAGGTCTACCTGATGCGCTCGCGCTACAACCTGCGCGAACAGTCGGCTGTGGCGCCGGTGCAGCTGGTCAGTGGCATGGGCCATGTTTATGTGTTCCGCCAGTCCAGGGTGGGCACGCTGTATGTAGACCGCTTTGTGCTGGACGGCCTGAGCAACACGCTGCGGCCCAAGCTGGAGGTGCGCTACCGGCGCAGCCGGCAGCGCCACGCGCCGCAGAAGCCCAGTGGTGGCGATGGCCGCCTGAGTTTCGACTCGCTGAACTTCCGCGATGCCGACAACCTTGAGTTCTTCGAACCCACCACCGAGCTGGTGCTGATCAACAAGCTGCGCGACGGCTGGTTCTCGGTGGTGCTGCTGCCCACTGACGAGCACGAGCACTTTTGCTGGCACATCGTGGCCTTCAACACCGAGACCGCCCGGGTCGAGATCACCTCGCTGGCGGCCTCGGATGAAGGCCTGTTCACGCTCAACGACGGCCGTGTGAGCGGCGTCATCCGGCGCCAGCTCGCGCCCTTTGTGCGCAGGCCGCGCCCGGGCGATCCGGCGGGTACCGACGAGATCATGGCTGACATCCAGGGCGCGCCGGTGGCCACACGCTACGAGGTGCAGGAGCAGAGAACGACCAAGGCCGGCCCACAACTCATGCGCACCGCCACCCGCGTGATGGTGGCCGTGCCCACGGCCTTGGGCCTGCTGGTGGTGGACTTTGCCGCCGCACGCGACGGCACGCTCAGCCAGGTGGCCGAAGCCGGCACGCTCACCCAGCTGCGCGCCGATGTGCGGGCCGTGACGCTGCCGCTGAACACGCTGGACGAGATTCGCGCCGAAGCCAGTGCGTCCGACTTGGACGGTGGCGCCGGCCGGGCGCGCGGCCGCATTGCCGGCCTCGGGCGCAGTGAGGCCGACCGCCTGCTGCTGCAGGCGCAGCCCCGCCCCGGCGCCACGCCCCTGCCCGAGGACGCCAGCATCCGCATCGACGGCAGCGTGCGGCTGGACGGCCGGCACCCCACCCGCCCCATCACGGTGGGCACGCTGAGGGCAGGCGCGCGGGGCAGCGCTGTTTCGAGGCTGGTGCTCAGGGCCGGCCTGAGCGAGGCGGTAGCGGCGGGCCAGCGGCTGCTGTTGGGCAGCACGGTGCCTGCAACCGTCACCGTGCGGCAGGCGACGCCGGCAGGTGAGCGCACGCTGGAAATCACGCCGACCGCGCTCAGCGCCCGGGCAGGCAACCGGCTTGAGCTGGCCGATGCCTTCAGCATCGACAGCCCGAACGCCGCACCCGACCTCGGCGCTTGGCAGGCCGAGCGCAGCGCGCCCGAGCAAGTGCTGTTTGATGGTGTCGTCACCGCCGTGATGCGCATGCCCGATGGCCGTCTGCGCGTGAACGCCTTCAACCACGGCCTGGACGCCGGCGAGGAGGTGCAGCTCACCGGCATGCTGAACTACGACGGCTTGTGGCCCGTGCAGCGTGTTGACGGAGACAACTTCGTGCTCGACGTGGCCTACCAGCCTGGCACGGCGCTGAACCTGCGGCTGGCGTCGGTCAAGCGGCGTGGCCTGGTGATCGAGCGCAGCCACGGCGAGGTGCAGCTGCCCTTGGCCGCGCCGGCCACAGAATTCACCTTCGAGTGCTGGTTCCGCACCAGCCAGGCCGATGCGGGCCTGCTGCGGATGGAGCCCCTGGCTGCGCCAGCCACGCCAGCCACGCCAACCACGCCAGCCGCGCCAGCCGCGCCAGCCGCGCCAGCCGCCCCAACCGACCGGACGCTGATCCTGCGTGCCGGCAACCTGGTGGCGCGGGTCGCGGACCAGAACATCAGCACCACCGCCCTGGCCCTGGGCGACGGCCGTTGGCACCACGCGGCCTATGTGTGCGGCGCCAGCGTGGGCGGCCACCAGCTGTGGGTGGACGGCGTGCTGCGTGCGTCCGGCCCCCTGGCCACCCCGGCCATGGACGGCCCCGCACGGGCGCGGCTGGGCTTCTCGCAGGCCGCACCGGCGCTGGCAGGCCCGCCCCCGGCAGGGGCCGCCCCCGCGCTGGGCGTGGCGGCGTTTGTCGGGGTGGCGGCGTTTGTCGGCGAGCTGTCCGAGGCCCGCTGGTGGCAGGTGGCCCGCAGCGCGGCGCAGATCCGCCAACACATGACGCTGCCCTTGGTGGGCCGCGAGTCGGGGCTGGCAGGCTACTGGCGGCTGGGCGCCATCGTCGAAGGCAGCGAGCGCCAGGTGGTGGACTTCTCGCCCTTCGAGCGCCACGGCGTGGTGCAGGGCGCGGTGCATGTGGGCGGGCGCACGCTGCGCGCCACCTTGCGCGACGGCGTCACGCCCGTCACCACCTACCGCAACGACGAACTGGTGTCGGTGAGCGCGGGCGCCCGCTACGAAGAGCGCTTCGAGTTCCGGCTCACTGGCGCCAACGGCGCGGCGGTGGACCCCACAGCAATCGAGCCACCGGTGTTCCAGTTCTTCTGGCACGGCAAGCGCTCGCGCAGCGCCGATGAGTGGATCGCCATTGCCGACAGCACTGACGCCAACGGCGCCGAGGGCGGCCACACGCTGCCCTTCGAGGCACTGGGCGACGGCTGGTTCAAGGCCACCGGCCTGTTCACGGTGCCGGCCGATTCCGGCATCGCCCTGGTGCGCACCTTCTTCCTGCGCGCGGTGCAAAGCCAGCGCTTTGCCGAACTCATGATCCGCCGGCACCAGCTGCGCCTGGTGTCCGACACCGTGTCGCTGGTGACGTTCAACGACAAGTGGTCGGCGCGCAGCATCGGCACCGACAGCGACGCCATCGACGCGGCGCTGGACACGCTGGCGCGCAGCGAGCTGGCCGAGCCCCCAGTGGCGGCGGAGATCGCGCTGCTGAAGGCGCGGCTCGCGAGCCTGGGCAACCTGCTTGGCAGCAGTGAGCTGCTGGTTGACCTCGAAGCCCAGTTGGTCGGCTTGCAGCAGGAGCACGATGGCCTGGAGGCACGCTTGAAGCAGGAGCAGAACGACCGGCGCAATTTCAGGTGCAAACTGTTTTGGCGCGATGTCCTGGGCAACGGGCAGACGCAAGACCAGTACCTGGTGGTATTTGCGAACGAAGCCGATCGTGCGGGCAACTCCGGCAGGTTGGGCACCAGCGTGGTCGAGCAGGAAGCTTCGCTGTGGACCTTGGTGCGCAACCCCGACGAGCCGGCGCAATTCCAGCTCAGTTCGGCCGGCCAGTCCACGGCGGCGCCGATGTCGCTGATTCAGGAAAGCACCTCCTCCACCATCAGGCTGGCCACGGCGGATGCCGTGACCGCAGGCACCACGGTGGGCCTGAAGTTCTGGCGCGTGCCCAACGAAGCGTCCGACTTTTCGATCCGCACACCCGATAACAACCTGGAGCTGCGGCTGCAGCGAGGCAGCTTGACGCTTGACGGCAGCAGCGGCACCACGCTGCACAACCGCTGGGGGCTCAAGCCCACGCAAGAGGTGAGCAACACCCGTATCGAGCTGGCCGAGCGCGACTTGAGGGCCAAGCAGGCACAGATACAGCCCCTCACCGCGCAGATCGCTGAACTGCGCCTGGTTGTGAATGACGGTGCGAGCAAAGGCGAGCAGTGGGTGGCCGAGTTGCAGGCGGCCGAGCAGCGCCTGGCCGAGTTGCTGCAGGCGATGGCCGCAGCCAATCTGAGCCTCACCACGGCCAGCCAGCCGCCGGCACTGCAGTTGCCGCAGGTGGCCACGGACAGCCGCGCACTCACCACCACCGGGGGCCTGCTGGCCTTCGCCCGCCCGGCCAGCCGCCTGAGCCTGACGGAGACTTGCGAAGGGCAGCTCCAGCTCGCGTACTACGACACCGGCGGCCGCCTGCGCCTGACGCTGTACGACACCACGGCCGACGGCAGCCGCAATCCGACCTTCGAAGAGTGGATCCAGGACAAGGCGCGCCTGGCACTGAACTTTGCCGCCCCGCAGGCCCGGGTGCTGCTCGAACGGCCGGTGCCGCTGACCGACGCCACCCAGCGCCGCGACGACTGGACCATCGAGGCCTGGTTCTTCCACGACCCCACGCGCACGCCGGAATTTCGCACGCTCACCCGTGGCCAGCACGCCGACCACCAGATCATCATCGCCAGCGGCAAGGCCCTGGGCTACTTCCGCCAGGACATGGGTCAATTCTGGGACTGCGGCTTCGACATGACCCGCCTGCCCATCGGTTGGCACCACATCGCAGCGGTCGGGCTGGGCAAGGAGAAGCTTTCCACCACGCTGTACTACCTGGACGGCAAGCTTGTGGGCGACCTGAAGCGGCACCAGGTGTCGCTGGTGGAGCCAGCCCATGCAGCGGCCGCTGAAAAGCTGGAGGCCGCCAGAAAGCGCGTTGCGCTGGAGAGCGAATTGACGGACGAAGCCCTGGCTGCCCGCAAGCTGCTGGTCGCCGACGAGATGCGCACGCGGGCCGCGCTGGAAGCCACCCGCGACCTGGACATGCGCAGCCGCAGCGACGTGTTCTGCATCGGCAACTTCCAGGGCGGCGGGCAGCCCTTTGGCAAGGTGGCCGAGCTGCGCATCTGGGGCGTGGCCCTCAGCGCCGAAGAGGTGGAGATCAACAGCCGCACCCTCCTGAGCGGCAACGAGTCCGGCCTGCTGGCCTACTACCCGTTCAACGGCGATGCACGCAACCACGCAGCGGCCGGCGGCTTCGATGGCGACAACGTGGGCGGGTTGGCCGAGCCCTGGGGCTGCGCTGCGCCCATCGGCCACCCGGAACCCGGCGCCTTTGGCCAGCCGCCGGTACCACGCGACGCCGTGGTCAGCGCCGAGTACGTGAGCTACGGTGTTGACCCGGCCAGCGGCCAGCGCAACGCCATGATGCGCCGCTTCATCGCCACGCCCACGGCAGGCGGCATCACGCTGCTGACACACAAACGCATTGAAGCGCTGGCGTTACGCTGGATCGGCAACACCCAGTTCAAGCCCACGCTGCTGGGCTATATCGAAGGCGCGCCGCCCGTGCCCAGCGAAAACCTCACCCTGGATCCGGCCGCGTACAACGGCGCCACCTCGGTGGAATTGGCCACCGAAGAAGCGGTGAGTTACGCCTGGAGCCGCGAAGACACCGACCAGCGCGGCGACAGCCTGGGCGGCTTTGGCGGCCTGGCCTGGGCTTTTGAGGGCTCGTTGTTGGGCATCAAAGGCTTCCAGACCGAGGGCGTGGTCGGCTTCCAGGGTCAGCGCGACACCCGCAGCACCACCAGCAACAGCACCAGCGTCACCGCCACCTCAGGCCGCAGCGTCACCGACCGGCTGGCCCTGCGCGGCCATGCCGAGGCCGAGGCCAAGTTTCCGCGCCTGGGCCGGCGCTTCATCCCGAAAAACGTGGGCTATGCGCTGGTGGTGTCGGCGCTGGCGGATGTGTTTGTCACCCGGCTTGCACGCAGCCTGCGCATGGTGGCCTACGAAGTGCGGCCGGTGCAGGACATTCCGCCCGACGTCAACACCATCACCTTTCTGATCAACCCTGCCTATACCATGAACGGCAGCCTGGACGGCCTGACCGGCAGCCTGCCCACCAGCGAGCGCTACTTCCCGCAGGTGGCGCAGATGCGCGCCCAGTACGGCGCCCAGTTCCCGGCCAGCTACTACCGGCTGCACGACGCCTATGCGCGCAAGGCCGCGATCGACAAGCGCGACCAGGAGCGCGAGGCCTACTTCGCCAGCTTCCAGGTGAACCCCGCCGCCTTTGCCAGCAAACTGGACGCGCAGCCCACCGCCGCCACCGACCAGGACGCCGCGCAGGCCGACGCAGAAAAGCAACTGGAGAAACTCAAGTTCCTCGTCGACGTGCAAGGGCTGCTGCACAGCGCTGCCGCCAAAGCCGTGTGGCAAAAGAAGATGGAGCGGCACCTTGAAAACGTGGGCAAGCGCAACATCGTCAACAGCTTCGTCTGGGACGCTGACGGCGGCCTGCACGCCGAGAGCCAGCAGTTCGCCAGCACGGTGGAGCACACCATTGGCGGCGCCTACGAAGCCGACTTCGACGCCGGTTTCCATACCGATGGCCTGGCCACGGTGGGCGTGGGCGTGGCCTGGTCGCTCACCTTTACCCAATCACAACGCATGAGCCAGACGCTGAGCAAGACCGAATCACACAGCCAGGGCTTTGCGCTGAATGTTGACCTGAGCGGCGTGGAGCACCAGGGCATCACCGACTTCAAAGACCGGCCCTTCCTGCCCGGCGAGAAGGTGGACCGCTACCGCTTCATGAGCTTTTACCTCGAAGGCGACACCAGCCACTTTCACGATTTCTTCAACGAGGTGGTGGACCCGGAATGGCTGGCCGGCAACGACGAAGAAGCGCGTGCATTGCGCCAGGTGGACCGCAGCAAGGCCAACAAGACCTGGCGCGCCCTGCACCGCGTGACCTATGTCGAGCGGCCCACGCTGGCCGGTTTTGGCACCGATCCACGCAGCCTGGTGGAGACACCCACGCCGGTGTCGGAATTGGCAGACTTGAAGACGGCCGTGAGCGGGCTGAAGCAGGAGAACCGGCAGTTGCAGCGCAAGCTTGAGCAGATCCTGGCGCGGCTGCCAGCGGCGGCAGCTGCGCCGCCAGCGCCGGCCAAGGACTGACAAGGTCAGCTCTGGCAAGCTGCGATCACGGCGCTGATCGGGGCCGCAGCGCCTGGGCCAGCGAAATGCGCAGCACGCAGTCGGCATCAGACAGTGCGGCCAGGCCTTCGCGGTCCAGATCGACCACATAGACGGTTCGGCGCGCATCAGCCTGCACACCCAGCGCCGCAAGCTCAGCAACTTGCGGTGCGAGCAGCGGCGCCACCATCCGAACGGTGACATCAAATCGCGACGCTGACTGCTGCTGCTGCAAGGCCCCGGCAAGCGCCGGATCAAACTTGTGGGTCTTCATGCTCGACTGGTGCGCCCCGTTGATGTTGACCATGGCCAGCTGGCCATGGCAGTTGGTCACTACAGCTTGAACAGCCCAAAGCCCCACTTGGCATCAAACTGGCCAGCCGGCAAGCCTGGAACCCGCGAGCGCGCCTTCAAGAACTGTTTGGCTTGTGCAGGGGTCAGCAGGGGTGTTTTTTGCAGCAGCAAGGCCAGCGTGCCAGCCACGAAGGGGCACGCCATGCTGGTACCGGCCATCACCATGTAAGACTGCGACACCAGGTTACGGTCCTCAACCTGCGCGGCGGAGGATCGGGCTGACACCAACATCGCGCCGGGTGCCGTCACGTCAGGCTTGCGGACGCCCGTTCTCAGTGGTCCGGGGCTGCTGAAGTCAGCCACGGTGTCAACTTGCAGCCCAACCCGCTGCGTCTGGCCTTGCACATCGACCCACGCATTGCGGCTGGTGAACGCGGCCACGGTCACGGCCATCGATGCAGCACCCGGTGAGCCGATCAGTTCGCTGGCGGTAGCCACTGTCGGCGCAAACTGTGCGGCGGTGGGTGGCAGATCAGCAGGCTGCACCAACAGCCAAACGTGCAGTGTTCCAGGCGTGCCCTTGGCGCGGCGCACTTCCAGGGACCACCGCCCACCCTGGACCGGGCTCGAAGCCATGGTGCTCTCGATGGTGAGCATGAACTGGCGCGCGCCGTTGGGAGCCAGGTTTTCGGGGGTGGCCACCGTGACCATGTCGCCGCCGAGTGTGTGCTGCCTGGCACCCGAATCGCCGCCGACTGTCGAAAGCAGACCCTGCCAAGGTGTGACGGCCCCGGTGGAGCTGCGCACACGCACATCACAACGCCCACCCCCCTCATACCAACCGTTGAGAACCAGCATCTGCGGCGCAATGCCGCTGGACTTGGCGGCCACATCAATGGGCAGCAATGCCGGTTTGGCGGCGGTGACCTTGTGCTTGGCATGGATCAGGTCCCGGCCTTCGTTACCGGCTGCCGCAACGACCAAGCGGCCCGGGCCGCACTCCTGGTCGATGCCGACACACAGGTCGTCCAGCCCGTCGTGTCCGTCCCAATGGCCGCCCAGGCTGAGATTGACCACAGCGGGTTTGCCCAAGCGCTGCGCCTCAGCAAAGATCCAGCGCACGCCTTCCAGAATGCCGGAGTTCTGAAAGTTGGTCTTCACAATCAGCAAGTCTGCTGCTGGTGCAACACCCATCTGGGCAAAACCGTCAGGGCCGCCAGCGGCGATGCCGGCAACATGGGTGCCGTGACCGTGGGTGTCATCGCTGACGCCCATCTGCGCACCGCGCAAGATCCTGCCAAATTTTGCAAAACCGGGTCCTGGGCCATTGCCGGTCATCTCTTGGTCCCAGATGCCGAGAACGCGGCCGGCAAACGCCGCGTGGGCGCTATCAATCCCAGTGTCAACAATGCCGACCACCACGCCCGCGCCGGCGCTTTTTGTGGCGGCCGCCGCGCGGAATGCCGGCACCCGGACCAGCGTTCGCGAGACGTCCATCAAAGGCTTGAGCAGACGCGGGGCGGACAGCCGCTGGACATCGGCGCGGCCGACCAGCTCGGCGATCTGATCAACCGCCACCAAGGCCGTGCGAACCTGACCGCTGCCGCTGAATTCAGCCTGGCCGTCCACCGGCTTGGCATTGGCTTCACAGCGCACCAGCAGGTGAATCATCTCGGCAGACGCTGGCGCACCCGCCAACCCTGTTGCTTGGGTTTTCAAGGCGCTTGCAGCGAAGCGCGGCATCGCGCCCAGCTTGTTGCCACGGTTGCGCATCTGGGACAGCAAGATGCCCAGGCTGGCAGAGATCTTCCCCAGCGCGGCCGAGCTGGTGGCTTTGGGTTTTGACGGCTTCGCAGGGGCAGACTTCTCACCCGGCGACTTCGGCGCTGTCGCTTTGATTGCAGTGCTCTTCAACCGTGTTCCCATTGCTTGTCCCCTTTTGTCACTGTGAACTGGCAGTCGTTGGACGGGTCGCCTCTGGGTCTGATGATGGCACCAAAGGCCCTGCTGAGGGTCCGGCATTCCTGCAGCAGTGACCTTGGGGCAAACCCGGTGTTCCGCGCCATTGCAATGTGAGTGCCACATGCTGCGAAAGCGCTTGCGTGGGATGGGGTGTTGGGGTGATAACTGCCGCCTGACGGACCACACGCCACCGCAGCGTGCCTTGAAGTACAGGGCGTTCCTGTCGTACGCCCACGCCGATGTGGCGTGGGCCCGTTGGCTGCACGGCCAGCTTGAAGGCTTCCGTGTCGATGAGGACGTGGTCGGCCGCAAGACGGCGCTGGGGCCTGTGCCGCGTTCGCTGCGTCCCGTGTTCCGCGACCGGGAGGACTTTGCTGGTGGCCATGAGCTGATCGCCGCGACCATGGCCGAGCTGGACGAATCGGCGGCGCTGATCGTGCTGTGTTCGCCCATCGCGGCCCAACGGCCTGCGGTCCATGAGGAGGTGCGGCTGTTTCGCTTGCGTCACCCGCAGCGGCCCGTCATTCCCGTCATCGTCGCGGGCAGCTTCCCGACCAACTTCCCTCCGAGCCTCCGGTTTGCGCTGGACGCCGACGGCACGGTCAGCGACCGACCGGTGACCTTTCTGGGCCCGGACCTGCGCGAAAGCGGCGATGGGCGCAACCTCGGCCTGGCCAAGGTGGTGGCCGGCCTCACCGGGCTGGACACCGACCTCGTCTTTCGCCGGGCGGAGCGTGCGCGCCAGCGCAAGCGCCGGCTGTTCGCTGCGGTGGCGCTGGTCGCATTTGTCGTGGTCTCGCTGCTGGCGGGATGGGCGGAGACCCAGCGCCGAAAGTTCGACAACTACCTGGCGCTGGCCACCCACTTCCAGGCCTTTGAGGTGGTCGATGTGACCGGCGGCTGGGACAGCCGGCCCAAGTTGGCGCTGGACACCCTGGTCGCCTTGCGCACCATCGTCTCTGCCAGGCTGGGCTTCAAGCGTGTCCGGCTGCTTTGGTTCGACGACAAGCCGCAGCTCAGCGTCCTTGCCAAGCAGCGCTTTGTCGAGGACATGCGCGGGATTGGTGTTGACATCACGGAAGTTGCCGCGATCAGCGAGGCCAAGCAGTTGCTTTCCGAAGACGTCGATGTGGTCATCGCGAACTACGGCAGCTCGACCGATCGATTTGCCTACCAGTTGCTGGCCGAGATCGAACAGCGCGGTCTTGATGTGCCGGTGGTCATCTATGGCCTCGAGCCCAACCAAGGCTATGCCAAGCAAGCACGGTGCTTCGGCGCGGTGGCCAGAGCGACGACCATCGACACGCTGTTCTCCGCCGTCATGCGCGCGCTGGTGCCGCAAACACGGCCCAGGGTAACGCCCGAGCAGCGTGAGCGCTGCATCCTGGAAACCATCAAGCCCTACGACACACCGCCCTGGCTGCAGTGGCTGGAAGACACCAAGGCCGGGCGACACCCTGCGCCGCCGGCGCTCAATTGGAATTGATGCCGATAGGCCAGCGCGGCGCTGGCGCGCTGCGGCGTCGATGACGCGGTCCACCACCACCACCACCCCGGCTTGTCCCGGCGCGGCACCCACAGCGCCAACCGCGCCAGGCCCGACATGCACGGGCCAACGCATGCTCAAACCCTGGGCGACAAGCCGTCGGCAAGCGACAGCCGGTAGGCCTGCCAGCCTGGCACCAAGCTGGCCGTGAAACCGGCCACGACCAGCGCTGCCAACAACTGCCATTGCACTGGCGTGGGTGCCGACAGCCGCAAGCCGATGCCAAAGCGGGCTTGCAGCCAGGGGCCGGCCACGACAACGGCGACGGCGGTGGCAACAACACCCAGGCCAACGCCCAGCAGCGTGACAAAGCCGCCTTCTGCCGCCAGCACCAGCAGCACATGGCGCGGTGCAGCGCCAACCGCCCGCAGTACGGCCAGTTCACGCCGTCGCTCATGCAGGCCGGCCAGCACCACCGCGATCAAACCGGCAAGGCTGACCACCGCCACCATGGCCGACATGCCCAGCATGGCGCGCTCACCCACATCCACCACATCCCACAATTCATCGAGTGCCACGCCAGGCAGCACGGCCATCAGCGGCTCGCCGGTGTAGTCGGCCACCGCGCGCTGCACGGCAAACACGGCAGCGCGGTGCTTCAACCCGATCAACGCGGCCGTGACGCGCTTGGGCGACAGGCCCAAGATGCGCGCATCCTCGGGTGTGGTCTTCAGGCCTGGCATGGGAAAACCTGCGGCCCAGTCGAGATGAACCGCCTCCATGGCCAGCAGGCTGATGTGCAAGGTGCGGTCTACCGGCGTGCCGGTGCGTGCCAACACGCCGACCACGGTAAACGGCTTGTCGTCATGCTCGGCGCCATGAATGGCACCGCTGCTGTGGCTGAGCACGATGTGCTGGCCAAGCCGGTAGCCCAGCGCGTCGGCCACCTCGGCACCTACCACCGTGTCGTACAGGCCGTCCAGCGTGCCGTCAAAAGCTTTGCCCTGGGCCAATGCCAGGGCCTGGTGGTCGCCATAACGAAAGCGGTTGAAATAGTCAGTGCTGGTGGCCAGCACCGGAAAACTGCGGTGCGTGTCGCCCAGCGACAGCGGCACCACCCATTCCACAGCGCGGTGTTTGGCGATGGCCTGCACGCTGTCCATGCGCACCGTGTTGGTTGCGCCGCCAACGCGGAACACGGCATACAGCATCAACTGCAGCGCACCGGTCCGGGCGCCAACAATCAGGTCGGTGCCGCTGATCGATTGCGAGAAGTTGTCACGCACGTCGGTGCGGATGCGCTCAAAGCCCAGCAGCAGCACGGTGGACAGCGCAATCGAGAACACCACCAGCGACAAGGTGCCGCGCCGGTTCCAGGCGCTGCGCAGCGCAATGCCCAACATGGCCCTCATGCGGCCACCCCGGCCGACGCAGGGCTGACCCCGGCGTGGTTGATGTCGGCCAAGCACAGTTGCGCATCAAAACGCGCGGCCAGCCGCTGGTCGTGGCTGACAAACACCAGCGAACTGCCGGCGGCCTGGCATTCGCCTATCAACACGTCCATGAAACTGTCGCGCAGCGCGGCATCCAGCGCTGAGGTGGGCTCGTCGGCAATCACCACCTCCGGCCGGCCAATCAGCGCCCGGGCGGCCGCCACCCGCTGTTGCTGGCCAACCGACAACTGCACGGCCGGCCGCTGCCAGAGCGCTGCTGGCAGGCCCATGTGCTGCAGCAGGTGTTGGGCACACAGCAGGGGCGAGACCGCGTCGGTGCCGGCCCGGGCGCGGCGCAGTGCCGAGAAGCGGCATGGCAGCAGCACGTTGTCCAGCACGCTCAGATATGGCAGCAGGTTGAACTGCTGGAAGATGTAGCCCACATGGTCGGCACGAAACGCATCACGGCGGGCGCCCGACAGCGATGACCAGGGTGTGCCCAACAGGCTGACGCTGCCCTGGCGCGGCAGCAGCACACCGGCCAGCAAGCCCAGCAAGGTGCTTTTGCCGCCACCGCTGGGGCCATGCAGAAACAGTGATTTGCCCGCGCCCACCGTGAGCGCATCAACCGCCACGCAATCACTGTCAGCTTTGGGCCAGGCGAAGCGCAGTTGCTGCACCTCGATCATGCTGCCGCGCGCAGTGGTCATTTGGTCAACACGGTGCGGCTGGCCGGGCGGGCCCGCCAGCGAAGCGCTGCGCAGCGGTGCGCTCACGGTGATCAGGCTTGGGGTTTTCAAAACATGACCTTTTGCTGGGTGGCCGCGCTGCGGCGGGCTGGTGGCGCGGCCCAGTCGCGCAGCGCAGGCGCAAGGGCAGCTTGCAACACCAAAGACGCCACCATAACCCGGCACCCTCGTGCGCTTGCCTGCGCAAACGCCAGGTCGGAGGCGCTGGCGCGGGCCGGCGCTGTGGGGCGACAATCAGGGTCAACCCTGGGTCATGCCGCTGCACATTGGTGGCGCGCCCAATCAGCCTGTCCTCAACTTTCAAAGCCACCACCATGCGACAACTTTCGGCCGCTGGCCAGCAGATCATCAACGGCATTGCCCAGCGCCACGGCTTCAGTGTCGACGGCACGCTCAGCATGCTGGACGCCGTGATCAACGGCAACGGCGGCATGGCGCAGTTCAGCCATCCTGATTTTTCTGGCTCGGGCCAGTGGATGCGCGGTGGCATGACCATGGTGTCCGACATGTTCAACAACCACCTCAAAGGCCGGGTTGACGGGTTGTGTGCCGAGCTGGCCAACCTGCTGGCCAACCAGCCCGACCTGGTGCGCAGTGGCAGCTTCCAGTCGCAAAGCCAGCGCGGTGGCGGTGGTCATGGCCCGCAGCAGACCAGCCATGCTGGCCACGACAGCGGCAGTGCCCTGCAAGGCGGCAACGGCTTTGGCCCAGCCAGCTTGTTTGTGCCGGGCAGCAGCGCCGACTGGTGGCCGGCCGACCTGCGCTGGCCCAACAGCACCGGTGCGCAAAACGGCGTGCGTTATGCCTACTTTGCGCAGGCGCGGCGGCTGGTCATCGACATGGGCGGCACCGTCACCGTCTACAACACGCTGGACCACCAGATTGGCGGCTTCTCGCAGCAGCAGTCGTTGGGTGGCACGCTCAGCTTCAACAGCCAGTACGGGCTGATGGACGTGGCCAACCTGCCGGTCATCTCGTCCAACGGCCGGCCACCGGCTGCCAGCCAGCCGCCAGCCTTCAACCCACCACCGCAACACATCCCGGCGCCAGCGTTTGCCAACACCAACACCGGCGGCCATGACACCGACATCTTTGCCAGCATTGAGCGCCTGGCCGAGCTGCGCAACAAAGGTGTGCTGAGCGATAACGAATTTGCGGCCAAGAAGGCCGAGTTGTTGAGCCGGCTGTGACCCCAAACCGTGGTGTGGCCGTTGCCGCGCCACGGCGGCGTGGGCCTCGGTTCAGGCCAGCCCGACCCAAACCCCTGAGGCCAGCATGCGCCTGAAAGCTGGCTGCGAGATGGTGCTAGAGGCGCCGCTGCGCTGCCCCACCGTGGCCATGCTGCGCCCGCGCACCGGGGACGCCCAGTGGCTGTGCAGCGAGCGCTACCGGTTTGACCCGCCGCTACACCCCACCGAATTTGTGGACGGTTTTGGCAACCTGTGCCAGCGCTTTGTGGTGCCGCCGGGCCGGCTGCGCATCCGCGCTGACGCCACTGTCGAGACCGATGAACACATCGCGGTGGACCCCGGCACACCGCCCACGCCGGTCGAAGCCCTGCCCGACGCGGCGCTGCAATTTTTGCTGCAAAGCCGCTACTGCCCGGCCGATGGCATGGCCGACCGCGCCGCCCACATCACCGCCGGCCGCGCCCCGGGGTATGACCAGGTGGAGGCCATCCGCGCCTGGGTCCACAGCCACATCACCTACCGCTACGGCGTCAGCACCGAGTACACCAGCGCGCTGGACACCCTGCGCGACGGCGCCGGTGTCTGCCGCGACTTTGCCCATGTCGGCATCGCCCTGTGCCGCAGCGTCTACATCCCGGCCCGCATGGTGGTGGGTTACTTGTACCAGCTTCACCCGATGGACTTGCACGCCTGGTTTGAGGCCTTTGTGGGCGGGCGCTGGTACACCTTTGATGCCACCCAGCAGCAGCCACGTGGTGGCCGCATCGTGCTGGGCTACGGCCGTGACGCGGCGGATGTGGCGTTTGCGTCCAACTACGGCCAGTTGCAGACGGTGGAGTTGAAGGTGTGGGTGCATCTGGACCACCACCGCTGAATTGCCAGCGTCGCGCTGCGCGGGTCAGCCACCCAAGCCGTGCAGCGCCGCCTGGGTGGCCGCCAGCACCCCACGCTCGGTGATCAACCCGGTCACCAGCCTGGCTGGAGTCACATCAAACGCCGGGTTGAGCGCGGCGCTGCCAGCAGGCAGCAATTGCAGCTCGGTGATGCTGCCATGCGCATCACGCCCGCTGATGTGGGTGATCTCACGTGGTGAACGGTGCTCAATCGGGATCTGTGCCAGGCCGTCTTGCAGCGTGACATCCAGCGTTGACAGCGGCATGGCCACATAAAACGGCACGCCGTTGTCAACAGCGGCCAGGGCTTTGAGGTAGGTGCCGATCTTGTTGCACACATCACCGCGTGCCGTCACCCGGTCGGCACCCACGATCACCACATCCACCAGGCCATGCTGCATCAGGTGGCCGCCGGTGTTGTCGGCAATCACGGTGTGCGGCACGCCTTGCTGGCCCAGCTCCCAGGCGGTCAGGCTGGCGCCCTGGTTGCGTGGCCGGGTTTCGTCCACCCACACATGCACGGCCAAGCCAGCGGCCTGGGCGGCGTACACCGGGGCCAGCGCGGTGCCCCAATCCACCGTGGCCAGCCAGCCGGCATTGCAGTGGGTGAGGATGTTGAGTGGTCGGCCGGGCGTGGTGGCGGCCAGT
>JAYVLI010000368.1:0-2592 GCA_043759535.1 Betaproteobacteria bacterium
CAGCAACCTTGCTGCTGATTTGTGCGCTGCCGGCGTTTGGCTCCGGCTTGACCGAGGACCTCACCACAACCCAGAGCCCACGCCGCCGCCTGTTTTTCACGGCGGTGTCCGCCGCGATGGCCGTGTTCGTCCTGGATGCGTCGATCACCAGTGCCGCCATCCCCGGGCTGGACTGGGTGCTGTCCTTTGGTGCCGGTGCGGCCGTGGTCACGGTGTTTGTGGTGGCCGGTGTGGCCAATTCCGTCAACATCATCGACGGCTTCAACGGCTTGGCGTCCATGTGTGCCATGCTGATTTTGATGAGCATTGGCTACGTGGCATTCCAGGTGGGCGACACGCTCATCCTGGCGCTGGCGGTGGCTGGTGTGGGCGCCGTGCTGGGGTTTTTTGTCTGGAACTTCCCGTCGGGCCTGATCTTTCTGGGCGACGGTGGTGCTTACTTTCTGGGCTTTTACCTGGCTGAGCTGGCCATCCTGCTGCTGCACCGCAACCCGTCGGTGTCGCCGATGTTCCCGCTGCTGGTGTGCATCTATCCGGTGTTCGAGACGGTGTTTTCCATCTACCGCCGGGTGATGTTGCGAGAGCAACCTGCCGGCATGCCGGACGGCATCCACCTGCACTCGTTGATCTACCGGCGCATCATGCGGTGGGCAGTGGGCAAGACGTCCAAGCGCTCGCAGACCCGGCGCAACTCGATGACATCGCCTTATCTGTGGATGCTGTGCATGCTGGCAGTGGTGCCCGCCATGCTGTTTTGGGACAGCACACCGGCGCTGTTGGCCTTCATCCTGCTGTTCGGGCTGATCTACACCTGGCTGTACTGGCGCATCGTGCGCTTCAGGGCGCCGCGCTGGATGATCACGCGGCGCTAGAACAGCCTAGTTGCCGAGATGGGCGACAAACCAGGCTGCTGACACCGCCAAACCTGCGCCGATGGTGTGGCTTGGCCGGTAGCCCAACAGCGCTTGCGCCTTGCCCACATCGGCGCGTGAATGCCGCACATCCCCGGCGCGGAAATCCCGGTGCACCGGTGCGGCCACCTGCAGCCCCGGCCGCTCTGCCACCAGGCCTTGGGCCAGCAGGCTGTGCAGGCCGTTCAGGTCAGTTTGGTCACCCACGGCCACGTTGTAGACCTGGTTGGCCGCTGCCGCATCGGTGCTGACGGCAGCCAGGATGTTGGCTTGCACCGCATTGGCCACAAAGCAGAAGTCGCGGCTGGTCTGGCCGTCGCCGTTGATGTAGACGGTCTGGCCGCCCAGCATCGCAGCGGCCCATTTGGGGATCACGGCAGCGTAGGCGCCATTCGGGTCCTGGCGCGGGCCAAACACATTGAAGTAACGCAGGCCGATAGACGACAGGCCGTAGGTGCGGGCAAACACGTCGGCATACAGCTCGTTCACGTACTTGGTGACGGCATAGGGCGACAGCGGCCGGCCGATGGTGTCCTCCACCTTGGGCAGGCCGGGGTGGTCACCGTAGGTGGAGCTGCTGGCGGCGTACACAAACCGCTGCACTCCGGCATCCCTGGCGGCCACCAGCAGGTTGAGAAAGCCGCCCACATTGGTGGCGTTGGTGGTGATCGGGTCGACGATGGAGCGCGGCACCGAGCCCAGCGCGGCCTGGTGCAGCACCAGGTCCACACCGACGCAGGCGCGCTGGCAGTCGGCCAGCTCACGGATGTCACCGTCGATGAAATTGAAGCGGGCCCAGGCAGCAGCGCCCACTGCCGCCTGCACGGCATCCAGGTTGTGGCGGTGGCCGGTGGCAAAGTTGTCCAGCCCCACCACCCGCTGGCCCAGGTCCAACAAGGTTTCCAGCAAATGGCTGCCGATGAAGCCGGCCACACCGGTGACCAGCCAGGTGCGCGGCTGGGCTTGCAACTGGGCCTGCACAGCGGCGTAAGTGCCGGGTGTGGGCAGTTGGATGGTGCTTGAAGTGGTCATCGCAAATCCTTGTTAAAGCCCGACAGGGCAGGTGTGTCAGGCCAGGCCAGGCAGATCGGCAGCGGCAACTTCAGCCAGTGCGGGCGCCGTTGCATCCTTGGGCGCCAGGGCAAAGGCCATGCCGCTGGGCCAGGCGATGCCGATGTCGGCGTCGTCCCAGCGGATGGCGCGTTCACAGTCCTTGGCGTAGAAGTCAGTGGTCTTGTAGAGGAAGCGGGTGTCGTCTTGCAGCGCCACAAAGCCATGTGCAAAACCTTCAGGGATCCACAGTTGCTGGCGGTTGGCCGCACTCAGCTGCACCGCCACCCACTGGCCGAAGTGGGCTGAGCCGCGGCGGATGTCCACCGCCACGTCCAGCACCGCGCCTTGCACCACCCGCACCAGCTTGCCTTGTGGGTGCGGCGGCAGTTGGTAGTGCAGGCCACGCAGCACAGCGGCGGCAGATGACGATTCGTTGTCCTGCACAAACGGCCGCGCCTGGGGCAAGCCCAAGCTGGCCAGGCCGGCATCAAAACGCTGCTGGCTGAAGCTTTCCATGAACCAGCCGCGGGCATCGCCAAACACGCTGGGTTCGATCAGCACAACGCCGGGCAGGCGGGTGGGGGTGAATTTCATGGGGCGGCCGGTGGCAGGGTGACGGTTTCCAGCA
>JAYVLI010000369.1:0-8330 GCA_043759535.1 Betaproteobacteria bacterium
CCAGTATTTCTGAAAGTAAGCGATAAAATGAAACTCAGCATCGAAGGTCTGGGCGAACAACAACAGACCGTGTACGCGTGGGACCCCGCACTGATTGACAGTTAGTCAGTAACAGGGTGACGACGCGACATGTTGCGCAGTACAACGATCAGTACGCGCCGTCGGAGTGGGTTGCCGGCGGCTTCAGGGGGGGGAGACCCTTTGAAGGCCCACAGGTCATGCAAACAAGAACCGTCACCATCTATTCCGGCGCGCGTATCAAGGTGCCTGAGCACATCCAGCGCATCGACACGCACAGCACCCACGGCTGGCAAATGCGTTATGGCCAACCCACGCTGTTTTTCTCAGACGGCCAAGGTGCAGGCAACGGCCCACGCCCGGCACTCAAGCGTGCAGTGGACGCTTTGCGCCAGCGCATTGACGACTTGCCGGCGCCCACTGGCCTGCAGCGTGAGACCAGCCCTAACAAGCAAAATGACCTGCCTGTGGGCATCAGCGGCCCCATCCTGCGCCAGCGGCCGGGCCGGTCGGTGCCGGAGTGCCACTTCTCGGTCAACCTGCCGCGTTATGGCACCAAGCCGCTGCGCCGCAGCGTCTACATCGCCAACCAAAACACCTACTCGCCCGAGCGCTACACCGAAGCGCTCAATGCCGCGCTGGAAATGCGCCGTGCGGCTGAAGCGCAGTACCAACTCGACGCCACCGCCGCCAAGCGGCAGGCTGCTGCCAAGCTTTAGCCAGCGGGCCAGCGCCTGTGGCGCTGCGGGGTTAGCGGTGGGGTCGATGGTCAACACACCAGGACACCGCCCATGAGCACCATCCCCGCAAACGCGACCGCAAACGCGACCACAAACGCGACCACAAACGCGACCCACACCACCAGCGCTGCCAGCCACGGCAGTGCGCCCACCATCCGCATCCACCCGGCCGACAACGTCGTCATCGCACGGCGCCAGTTGCTGGGCGGCACGGTGTTGGCTGATGAAGCCGGGCTGGTGACCACCGGCCTGGTGCCACCCGGCCACAAGCTGGCCACCCGGGCGATTGCACAAGGCGAGGCGGTGCGCCGCTACGACCAGGTGATAGGCCATGCCACCCAGGCGATCACGCCGGGTCAACATGTGCATAGCCACAACCTGGCCTTCAGCAGTTTTGCGCGGGCCCACGATGTGGGCGCGGGTGCCCAAGCCACCGCGTATGTGGCCAATCCGGCCAGCTTCATGGGCATCGTGCGGCAAGAGGCGGGCCGGGCCGGTGTGGTGGCCACCCGCAACTACATCGGCGTGCTGACCTCGGTGAATTGCTCGGCCACGGCAGCGCGGGCGATTGCAGACCATTTCCGGCGCCGGCCTGCTGCGGCCGGCCAAACAGGTGTTGACCAAACAGACCAACGCAGCGACCCGCTGGCCGCATTCCCCAATGTGGACGGTGTGGTGGCACTCACCCACGGCATGGGGTGCGCCACCGCCAGTGATGGCGAAGAGCTGCAAGTGCTGCGCCGCACCCTGGGCGGCTACGCCCGCCATGCCAACTTTGCCGCCGTGCTGGTGGTGGGCCTGGGCTGCGAAACCAACCAGATTCAGGGTTTGATTGCGCAAGAGGGCTTGCAAGAAGGCGCCCGCCTGGTGGCCTTCAACATCCAGGATTCGGGCGGCACCGCGCACACTGTGGCGCGTGGCATCGAGGTCATCATGGGCCTGCTGCCCGAGGCCAACCGCGTCACCCGGGTGCCGGTGCCGGCCAGCCATCTGGTGGTGGGGCTGCAGTGCGGTGGCTCAGACGGTTATTCCGGCATCAGCGCCAACCCGGCGCTGGGTGCGGCGGTGGACCGGCTGGTGCGCCACGGTGGCACCGCCATCCTCAGCGAGACGCCAGAGATCTACGGCGGTGAGCACTTGCTGACACGGCGTGCCGCCAGCGCGGCCGTGGCTGAAAAGCTGATGGCCCGCATCCGCTGGTGGGAGGCCTACACCGCCCGCAACGCCATGAGCATGGACAACAACCCATCGGCCGGCAACAAGGCCGGTGGGCTGACCACGATTCTTGAAAAATCCCTCGGCGCCATTGCCAAAAGCGGCACCACCAACTTGGTGGATGTGTACGAATTTGCCCAGGCCATCACCGCCCACGGCTTTGTCTACATGGACTCCCCCGGTTACGACCCGGTGTCGGCCACCGGCCAAGTGGCCGCAGGCGCCAACCTGATCTGCTTCACCACCGGCCGTGGCTCAGCCTACGGCTGCGCGCCCAGCCCGTCCCTCAAACTGGCCACCAACAGCGCGCTGTGGCAACGGCAAGAGGAGGACATGGACATCAACTGCGGCACCGTGGTGGACGGCAGCGAGACGGTGGACCAAGCCGGTGAACGCATCTTCCAGTTGATGCTGGCCACCGCATCGGGTCGCGCCACCAAGAGTGAGCTGCACGGTTATGGCCAGAACGAATTTGTGCCTTGGCAACTGGGCGCGGTGATGTGATGAACCACCCCATGACGCTGCCCACGCCCCGCCGCAAGACGGCCCACATCCTGCTGGCCGCTTGCCTGGCAGCGCTGCTGGGTGTGCTGCCGACCAGCGCAAATGCCCAGGCCCTGGCCCAAGCCGAGGCCTACCCCAACAAACCCATCACCATCGTGGTGGCCTACCCAGCCGGCGGCAGCACCGACCTGACCGGCCGCGTGCTGGCCACCGAGCTGGCCAAAAAGCTGGGCGCCACCGTGGTGGTGGACAACGTGGGCGGCGCCGGTGGGCTGATCGGCGCGCAAAAAGTGCTGGCCGCAGCGCCTGACGGTTACACCCTGCTGGTGGGCGCCAACAACGAGATCGCCATCAACCAGCTGATCACCAGCACCCCGCGCTACAGCTACAAAGATTTCACCGCCATCGGCCTGATCGCCTCACAACCGCTGGTGCTGCTGGCCGCACCCAAGACCGGCATCAAGACCACCGCGCAGTTTGTCGAGCGGGTCAAGGCCAACCCGGGCAAGTTCAGCTACGGCAGCTCGGGCGTGGGCACCTCGCTGCACCTGGCGGGCGAGATGATCAAGCAGCAGGGTGGGCTGTTCATCACCCACATCCCCTACCGGGGTGTGGGACCGCTGACCAATGACCTGCTGGGCGACAACATCGAGTTTGGCGTGTTTGTGTTGTCCAGCGGCCTACCGCACATCCGCAGCGGCAAACTGGTGGCCCTGGGCACCACCGAGAAAAAACGCTCGGCCGTCACGCCCGACATCCCGGCGCTGGCCGAGACCCCACGTTTCAAAGACACCGACATCAGCACCTGGTTTGTGTTGATGGCCCCGGCCAAGCTGCCCGCGCCCATCACCGCCAGGCTGCAAAAGGCGCTGGCTGAATCACTGCAATCACCCGAGCTGCGCAAAAAACTGGAGGACGCCGGCTCGTCCATCGCCCCGCCCAACGTGGACATGGCGCGCTTTTTGGCGGATGAGACCGCCAAGTACCAAAAAGTGGTGGACTACGCCAGGATCAAAGAATGAGCCACCCCATTTTTGAACTGGCCCGCCCTGACCTCAGCCCCTGGCGCGCCGGCAATACCGGCACCGAGGGCGTGTGGCAGTTCGATGCCGCCCAACCCGGCCGCACGGTGATGGTCAGCGCGCTGGTGCATGGCAATGAGTTGTGTGGCGCCTGGGCCGTGGCCGGCCTGCTGGCCAGCGGCTTGCGGCCCCGTGCCGGCCGGCTGATCTTGCTGCTGGCCAACCTGGCGGCGTTTGACCGCTTTGATGCCGCCCAACCCGACGACTCACGTTGTGTGGACGACGACCTGAACCGCCAGTGGGCCCCAGCCCGCCTGGCCGATGGCGCGCTTGCAAGCTGCAGCAGCCAGGAGCGCCGACGCGCCGCCCAGTTGGCGCCGTTTGTGGCCCAGGCCGATTGGCTGCTGGACCTGCATTCCATGCACCAGCCCGGCGCCCCGCTGATGCTGACCGGCCTGCAGCCCCGTAACCTGGCACTGGCCCGCGCCCTGCGCAACCCGCAACACACCGTGCTGGACGCCGGCCACCAAGACGGCGTGCGCATGCGCGACTGTGGCCGCTTTGGCCTGCCCGACGCCCAAGCGCCACAGACCCGGTCACTGCTGCTGGAATGCGGCTACCACGGCGCCGCGTCCAGCCAAGTGGTGGCGCAAGACCTGTGTGCACGCTTCTTGGTTGAGGCTGGTTGCGTGTCAGTCGAAGAAGCCACACAACGCCTGCCCGGCTGGCGCCAATCCGACGGCCCGCCGCAGTGGACGCTGGACGTGACCGGTCCGGTGGTGGCCCGCAACGCTCACTTCCAGTTCACCCGGCCATTCCAGGGCCTGGACGTGATCGCCAAAGCCGGCACCGTGATCGGCGACAACGGCGGTGAACCGGTGGTCACCCCCTACGACGACTGCGTGCTGGTCATGCCGTCCATCAAGCAGGCCCGGGCCGGGGTGACCGTGGTCCGCTTTGCAAGGCGCCGCTTGCTTTGATGGCGTTGGGATCGCGGGTGGGCGTGGGGGTGCAGTGCGGCAAAGGCGGGTCAACCCTGCCAGACATGCCAAGCCGCTGGCCGCGCACCAGCAGCCCTCTGGCATCATGCAAACGGTCCTAATGTCCACCAAAGCGCGCCTGCGCCAGCCTTTGACACCGATGGCGCTAAAACCTGCACCCACCGCCCCCGCAGCACCGGCCGCCACGTCATCCACCGCGTCATCGACAACAGCGGCGTCCACCAAGCCGTCCCGAGTGCAGATGGCCGACATCGCGCGGCTGGCCGGTGTGTCGGTGTCCACCGTGTCGCGTGCCTTGAGTGACAGCAGCCTGGTCAACGCCGAGACCCGGGCCCGGGTGGCCGAGCTGGCGCGCTCGCTCAACTACAGCATCAACATCGGCGCACAAAACCTGCGGCTGGGCCACAACAACACGGTGGCAGTGATCGTGCCGTATGACCCCGACACCCGCCAGCACCTGTCTGACCCGTTTTTCTTGAGCCTGATCGGCAGCGTTGCTGACGCCCTGACCGAGCGCGGCCACGACATGCTGCTGACCCGGGTCGACGCCGACCGGCTGGACCTGGCGGCCCAGGTCTACCACACCGGCCGGGCCATGGGCATCGTGCTGGTGGGCCAGTGGCACCACCATGACCAGCTCAACGCGATGGCGGTGCGTGGTGTGCCGTTTGTGGTGTGGGGTGCGCAATTGCCGCAGCAGTTGTATGCCACCGTGGGTGGCGACAACCGGGCCGGCGGCCGGCTGGCCACCGCCCATCTGCTGGCCCGTGGCGCGCGGCGCATTGCCTTCCTGGGCGACCCCGGCCTGCCCGAGGCCGCCCTGCGCCAACAAGGCTACCGTGACGCCCATGCCGCCGCCGGTGTGCCAGTGGACGAGCGGCTGTGCCGACCGGTACCGTTTGTGGCCGAGCGGGTGGCGCCCGAGCTGGAGGCCATGCAGGCGCAAGGCCTGGCCTTTGACGGCTTGTTCGCCGCCAGTGACCTGATGGCCATGGCGGCAGTCAACACCCTGCGCCGCTGGGGTGTGGCGGTGCCGCAGGCCGTGCCGGTGGTGGGTTATGACGACATTGCCCTGGCCGAGCACTTTCACCCCCCGCTGAGCACCGTGGTCCAGCCCATCGCTGAGGCCGGCCAGGTGCTGGTGGACCTGCTGCTGGCGCAACTGGCGGGTGGGCGGGTGGCGTCCAAGCTGCTGACCACCGCACTGCTGGTGCGCCAAAGCAGCCAGGCCTGATCCTGCTGCGGCGCAAGCGGGTGTGGCCGATGCGGTCAACACGCCGCTATGATTACCGTTGACGTTAACGTTAACCAACCGCATGCCACCCGCGCCCCGCGTGGCATGCTCAGTCTGCCGCCGCACCACCACCACCCAACACCACTGCACCCCAGGAGACCCCATGCGCCAATTGCCCGGACTCGATTTCCAGCTTGGTGAAGACATCGACGCGCTGCGGGATGCGGTGCGTGATTTTTGCGATGCCGAGATCGCACCCCGTGCGGCCGAGATTGACCGCAGTGACCAGTTCCCGATGGACTTGTGGCCCAAGCTGGGTGCGCTGGGCGTGCTGGGCATCACCGTGGCCGAGCAGTACGGCGGCGCGGGCATGGGCTACTTGGCGCACATGATCGCGATGGAAGAGATCAGCCGTGCCAGTGCCAGCGTGGGCCTCAGCTACGGTGCGCACAGCAACCTGTGTGTCAACCAGATCAAGCGCAACGGCAGTGATGCACAGCGCGCCAAATACCTGCCCAAGCTGATCAGCGGTGAGCATGTAGGCGCGCTGGCCATGAGCGAACCCGGCGCCGGCAGCGACGTGATCAGCATGAAGCTGAAAGCGCAAGACAAAGGTGGCTACTACCTGCTGAACGGCAGCAAGTTCTGGATCACCAACGGGCCCGACGCCGACACGCTGGTGGTCTATGCCAAAACCGAGCCCGAGCTGGGCGCCCGTGGGGTCACCGCCTTCTTGATCGAGAAAGGCATGCAGGGTTTTTCTTGCGCACAAAAGCTGGACAAGCTGGGCATGCGCGGCAGCCACACCGGTGAACTGGTGTTCCAGGATGTGGCGGTGCCGGCCGCCAATGTGCTGGGCACGGTGGGTGGTGGTGCCAAGGTGTTGATGAGCGGGTTGGACTACGAGCGCGCGGTGCTGGCCGCCGGGCCCATCGGCATCATGCAAAGCGTGATGGACAACGTGGTGCCCTACATTCACGACCGCAAGCAGTTTGGCCAGAGCATCGGTGAGTTCCAGCTGATCCAGGGCAAGGTGGCCGACATGTACACCGTGCTGCAGGCCGGCCGGGCGTTTTGCTACACCGTGGGCAAAAACCTGGACAAGCTGGGCACTGGCCACGTGCGCCAGGTGCGCAAGGACTGCGCGTCCGTCATCCTCTGGTGCGCCGAGAAAGCCACCTGGATGGCCGGTGAGGGGGTGCAGATTTTTGGCGGCAACGGCTACATCAACGACTATCCGCTGGGCCGCTTGTGGCGCGACGCCAAGCTCTACGAGATTGGCGCCGGCACCTCAGAGATCCGCCGCATGCTGATCGGCCGCGAGCTGTTTGCCGAGACGATGTGATGACCACCGCCGCAGGCCTGCGGCCCAAGGCGTCACCCTAAACTGTGCAATGCAACATGGCGCCGCCATGCGCGCCTGGAGTGGCCCCCGATGAGCACCGATCTGCAAGAGCTGTTCCAAAGTAACCGCCAGTGGGCGGCCGCTACCGAGCAGCGTGAACCCGGCTTTTTCACCCGCCTGCTGAACCAGCAAAGCCCGCAGTATTTGTGGATCGGCTGCGCTGACAGCCGGGTGCCAGCCAATGATTTGGTGGGCCTGCTGCCGGGTGAGCTGTTTGTGCACCGCAACGTGGCCAACCTGATCGTGCACAGTGACTTGAACGCGCTGTCGGTCATCCAGTACGCGGTGGACGCGCTGCACGTCAGCCACATCATCGTGGTGGGCCACAGCAACTGCGGCGGTGTGCGCGCCGCCATGACCAACCACCGGGGTGGCCTGGTGGACAACTGGCTGCGCCATGTGCAAGACGTGCGCGACGCGCACGAGGGCTTTTTGGCCGGCCTGCACGACAGCCTGCAAGTCAACGCACTGGTCGAACTGAACGTGCTGGAGCAGGCGCGCAATGTGTGCCGCACCACCGTGGTCAGTGACGCCTGGCAGCGTGGCCAGACGGTGGTGGTGCATGGCTGGGTCTATGGCCTGCACAACGGCTTGCTGGAGGATTTGAAGATCACCGCCACCTCGGCCGCCGAGGTGGGCCTGGCCTATGACACCGCGCTGGCGCTGGTCAAGCAGCGCTACCGGCAGGCGCAGGGGCAGGTGCACCTGGTGCACGGGCAGGCCGCGCCGCAGCCGGCGGCCTGACAGCGCAGCCCAGCAACCCACCCGCCCGTCAACCCGTCAACCAGTGCATCGACCGATGTTCCCGCACCGCCTGACCGACAGCCGGGCCTACGACATCGCCCAGGCGATGCTGGACGGCTTCAACCGCCATTACCGGCTGTTCAGCGAGACCAACCGCGCCGCCAAGCAGCGCTTTGAGCAGGCCGACTGGCATGGCCAGCAGCGCGCCCAGCGGGAACGCATCGAGTTCTACGACACCCGCGTGGCCGAGGCCGTGCTGCGCCTGCAGAGTGAGTTTGATACCGCCCACCTGTCGGACGACACCTGGCAGCAAGTCAAGCTGCACTACATCGGCCTGCTGACCAACCACCACCAGCCCGAGCTGGCCGAGACGTTTTTCAACTCGGTCACCACCAAGATCCTGCACCACAGCTACTTCCGCAACGACTTCATCTTTGTGCGGCCGGC
>JAYVLI010000370.1:0-6807 GCA_043759535.1 Betaproteobacteria bacterium
GGTGGTGATGGCCGGTGTGCCGGTGCATTCGGTCGAGAACTACCTGGCGCGGCTGATCAAGCTGGGTGAGGCGGTGGCCATTGCCGAGCAGGTGGGCGATGTTGCAACGGCCAAGGGCCCGGTAGACCGCAAGGTGGTGCGGGTGGTCACGCCCGGCACCATCACCGACAGCGCTTTGCTGGACGACCGGGCGGATGCGCTGCTCTGCGCCATCACCAAGCTGCGCGCCGCACCCGACAAAACCGGCCCCGGCGGGCCGATCTGGGGCCTGGCCTGGCTGGGCCTGTCCAGCGGCCAACTGGGCCTGACTGAATGTGGCGACAGCGACCTGGCCGGCTGGCTGGCACGGCTGGACCCGGCCGAGCTGCTGCTGCCGCAAGCCCTCAACACCAGCAGCGGCGCTGCGGCGCTGCCCACCGCCATCCTGCAACACCGTGCCCCCCGCACCCAGCGGCCGGATTGGCAGTTTGATACCGCGCTGGGTGTGCGCAAGCTGTGCGCGTTGCTCAAGGTGGCGTCGCTGCAGGGCTTTAACGCGCAAGACCTGCCAGTGGCCCAGGCCGCCGCCAGCGCACTGCTCAGCTTTGCCGAGCACACCCAAGGCCAGGCCCTGGCCCATGTGGCCACGCTGGATGTGGCCCGCGCCAGCAGCCTGATCGACCTGCCACCCGCCACCCACCGCAACCTGGAGCTGACGCAAACCCTGCGCGGTGAGCCCGCGCCCACCTTGCTGTCGCTGCTGGACAGTTGCAAATGCGGCATGGGCAGCCGCCTGCTGCGCCACTGGTTAACCCACCCACAGCGTGAGCGCAGCTCCGCCAGCGCCCGCCACGACGCGATTGAGGCCCTGCTGGCCCACGGCCCCGAGCCACTGCGCCAGGCCCTGCGCGGCATCAGCGATGTCGAGCGCATCACCGCCCGCCTGGCGCTGCGCCAGGTGCGCCCGCGTGAGCTGAGCGGCCTGCGCGCCACCCTGCAAGCCCTGCCCGGCCTGCATGCCGCGCTGCCGCCGGGTGGGGATGATTTGTTTGACGACGACGCCCCCGGCGCCAGCATCACCACCACAGCACGCGCCACCACAACACCCGCGGCCACCCTGCTGCAAGCGATGGCCCGCGCCCTGCACCCAACACCCGAACTGCACGACCTGCTGCAGCGGGCCATTGCCGACGAACCCGCTGTGCTGCTGCGTGACGGCGGCGTGATTGCCACCGGTTTTGACGCCGACCTGGACGCGCTGCGCGCCATCGGCCAGAACTGCGACGCCTTTTTGCTGGACCTGGAGGTGCGCGAGCGCGCCCGCACCGGCATCAGCAATCTGCGGGTGCAATTCAACCGGGTGCATGGCTTCTACATCGAGGTCACCGCGTCGGGTCTTGGCCGGGTGCCGGCCGATTACCAGCGCCGCCAGACGCTCAAGAATGCCGAGCGCTACATCACGCCCGAGCTGAAAGCGTTTGAGGACAAAGCCCTGTCGGCCCAAGACCGCGCCCTGGCACGCGAAAAATGGTTGTTTGAGCACCTGCTGGACCAACTGCAAACCCACCTGCCCACGCTGGGCGCTTTGGCCCGTGCCCTGGCCGGGCTGGACGCCCTGGCCGCGCTGGCTGAGCGCGCCAGCACCCTGGGCTGGTGCCGGCCACGGTTTGTGCCGCAGCCCACCATCGACATCAGCCAGGGCCGGCATCCGGTGGTGCAGGCCCGGCTGGCTGAGGTGGGTGGGCCCAACTTCATCGCCAACGACTGCCGGCTGGACGCCCGCAGCCGCATGTTGATCATCACCGGCCCCAACATGGGCGGCAAATCCACCTACATGCGCCAAGTGGCCTTGATCGTGCTGCTGGCCAGCATGGGCTCATTTGTGCCGGCCGATGCTTGCAGCCTGGGGCCTGTCGATGCCATCCACACCCGCATCGGCGCAGCCGATGACCTGGTCAACGCCCAGTCCACCTTCATGCTGGAGATGACCGAGGCCGCCGCCATCGTCCACAGCGCCACCGAGCTGAGCCTGGTGCTGATGGACGAAATTGGCCGCGGCACCAGCACCTTTGATGGTTTGGCCCTGGCCAGCGCCATTGCCGCGCAACTGCATGACAAAAACCGCGCCTTCACGCTGTTTGCCACGCACTACTTTGAGCTGACCGAGTTTCCGGCCCAGCACCCACGCGCCCAAAACATGCATGTCTCAGCGGTGGAGGCCGGGCATGACATTGTGTTTTTGCACGCCATCGAGCCCGGCCCGGCCAGCCGCAGCTACGGTGTGCAGGTGGCCCGGCTGGCCGGCATGCCGGCTGGGCTGTTGCGCCAGGCCCGCGCCACGCTGGAGGCACTGGAGGCCAAGGCCCGCGCCGGTGATCTGCAGGTGGATTTGTTTGCCGCACCGCCTGCCGCAGCCCTGCCCGAGCCATCGGCTGTGGACACCGCGTTGGCCCACATCAACCCCGACGCCCTGACCCCCCGTGAAGCGCTGGACGCGCTGTACCGGCTCAAGGCGATCCAATCCCAATCCATTGACACACCCCATCCAACCTGAACGGCCCTCTCGGCCCATGACCCCATGACTTATTGCATCGGCATCCGCATCAACGCGGGCCTGGTTTTTTTATCGGATTCGCGCACCAACGCGGGCATTGACCAGATCAGCACCTTCCGCAAAATGATCGTTTACGAGAAGGCCGACGACCGTTTCATGGTGCTGCTGTCGGCCGGCAACCTGAGCATCAGCCAAAGCGTGCGCGAGATCCTGCAGCTCGAGAAAGTCGACCGCGGCAACGGCCAGCCCGCACTCACCATCTGGAACGCCGAAAGCATGTTTGACGCGGTGCGGGTGCTGGGCGCGGCGGTGCGCCGGGTCTACCAGCAAGACGGCCCGTCGCTCAAGGCGGCCGGCATTGACTTCAACGCCAGCATGATTTTTGGCGGCCAGATCAAGGGCGAGGCCATGCGCATGTTCTTGGTCTATTCGGCCGGCAACTTTATTGAGGCCACCCGCGAGACCTGCTTTTTTCAGGTGGGCGAAAGCAAATACGGCAAGCCCATCCTGGACCGGGTGCTGACGCCCAACACGCCGCTGGACGAAGCCGCCAAATGCGCACTGGTGAGCATGGACTCCACCCTCAAATCCAACCTGAGCGTGGGCCTGCCGCTGGATTTGCTGGTCTATGAAGAAGGCAGGTTCAAGAGTGAGCAAATCGTCTGCATCGACGAAAACAACCCCTACTTCCAAATGATTCACAGCACCTGGGGTGAGCGGCTGCGTGAGGTGTTTGAAGGCATCAGCGACCCGGTGTGGGACGGCGGCGCAGCCGAGCACCCGCTGGTACCGCCCGCCGCATCACGGTATGAGCCGCTGAAGAAAATCAGCAGCCCGGGTGAGCGCATCGTCTGATGCCGCGTACGCTGGTTTTCTCCCACGCCAACGGCTTTCCGGCGGGCACCTACACACAATTGTTTGACCATTGGCGCGCCGCTGGCTGGCGTGTGTTAGCCATGGACAAGTTTGGCCACGACCCGCGCTACCCAGTCACCAGCAACTGGCCCAAACTGCGCGACCAGTTGATTGATTTCATCCAGGCTGAGGCGCCGCAGGGCGCCTACCTGGTGGGCCACTCGCTGGGCGGGCTGCTCAGCCTGTTGGTGGCCAGCCGCAGGCCTGAGCTGGCGCAAGGCTTGGTGCTGCTGGATTCACCGGTGATCACCGGCTGGCGCTCGCACACGGTGCAGGTACTCAAGCGCAGCCGACTGATCGGCAAGGTGTCGCCGGGCAAGATTTCGCAAACCCGCCGGCAAGAGTGGCCGTCACTGGACGCGGTGGCCCAGCACTACGCTGCCAAGTCCCTGTTTGCCCGCTGGGCACCCGGTGTGCTGGCCGATTACCTGGCCTGCGGCACCCGCCAGCATGCTGGCAAAACGGTGCTGGCCTTTGAGCGTGCGGTGGAGACCCGCATCTACAACACCCTGCCCCACCACCTGGGCGCGCTGCTGCACAAACACCCGCTGCACTGTCCGGTAGGCTTTATTGCGGGCACCCGCTCTACCGAGATCCGCCAAGGCGGCTTGGGCATGGCCCACACGCTGGCCGGTGAGCGCTTTACCTGGCTGGAGGGCACCCATCTCTACCCGATGGAAAAGCCTATCGAAACCGCAGACGCGGTGTTGGCCTTGCTGGCCAGCATGGCACCACCAGCCACCTGAAAGCTTGGCGCCAGCGCGCCGGGTTGTGGAAATTACGGAAGCCAGGCCGGTTGCTGCGGCGCATCATCAGCGCCACTGGAGGAAACCCGAATGGCCGACCACACCACCCCGTTGCACCCCGCCGCCGCGCCGCGCCGCTTCTACCATTCGCTGTATGTGCAGGTGATCACTGCCATCGTCATCGGCGTGGCGCTGGGCCACTTTTGGCCCGCCACCGGCGAGGCGATGAAACCGCTGGGCGACGGCTTCATCAAGCTGATCAAGATGATCATTGCGCCCATCATCTTCTGCACCGTGGTGGTGGGCATTGCCGGCATGGAGGACATGAAGAAGGTGGGCAAAACCGGCGGCCTGGCGCTGCTGTATTTTGAGATCGTCAGCTCACTGGCGTTGGTCATCGGGCTGGTGATCGTCAACCTGGTGGGCCCCGGCAACGGCATGCACATCGATGCCAAAGCGCTCGACACCAAGGCCATCGCCGCCTACACCGGCCCGGGCAAGATGGTGGGCACGGTTGACTTTTTGCTCAACGTCATTCCCAGCAGCGTGGTGGACGCATTTGCCAAGGGCGAAATTCTGCAGGTGCTGCTGTTCAGCGTGCTGTTTGGTTTTGCGCTGCATGCGTTTGGTGGCCGTGGCACGCTGGTGTTTGACTTCATCGAGAAGGCCAGCCATGTGCTGTTCCGCATCGTCGGTTTCATCATGAAGGTGGCGCCCATCGGCGCGTTTGGCGCCATGGCTTTCACCATCGGCAAATACGGTGTGGGCTCACTGCTCAGCCTGGGCCAATTGATGGCCACCTTCTACGCCACCTGCCTGGTGTTTGTGTTTGGTGTGCTGGGCATCATCGCCCGCATCCACGGCTTCTCGGTGTTCAAGTTTGTCAAATACATCAAGGAAGAACTGCTGATCGTGCTGGGCACCAGCAGCAGTGAAAGTGTGCTACCACGCATCATGGTCAAGCTGGAGAATTTGGGCGCCAGCAAGCCGGTGGTCGGGCTGGTGGTGCCCACCGGTTATTCCTTCAACCTGGACGGCACCTCCATCTACCTGACCATGGCCGCCGTGTTCATCGCCCAGGCCACCGACACGCCCATGAGCCTGATGCAGCAAATCACGCTGCTGGGTGTGTTGCTGCTGACCAGCAAAGGCGCAGCCGGTGTCACCGGCTCCGGCTTCATCGTGCTGGCCGCCACGCTCAGCGCAGTGGGCAATGTGCCGGTGGCCGGCTTGGCGCTGATTTTGGGCATTGACCGCTTCATGAGCGAAGCCCGTGCCCTGACCAACCTGGTGGGCAACGGCGTGGCCACCCTGGTGGTGGCCAAATGGTGCGGTGAGCTGGACACCGCCCGTCTGACTGCCCACTTGAATGGCGAAACCCAGCTGGAGGCCGATGCCCCCGAGGTGGTGCTGGACGCCAAGACGGACCGCTTGGCGGCTTGATTGTTTTGGTGGCTGTGCGGTGTGCTGTTGTGTTCTTCGTGCGGCATGCGGCATGCGGTGTTCGGCGTGCGGTGCGCAGCCGAGGCCACCGGTTGACCGGCTTCCTCCATGTCCCCCGATGTCGGCCAAAAACGGCCGCCATCTCCGCCTGACACTTGCGGAAGCCGGTCACCCGGCGCCCTCGGCCCTTCCACCACGGCGGCAGGGCGCGGTTGTGAATCAACGCCGTATGCCGCAGTGGTGGTTGGCGCCGGCCGGTGGGGTGTTGTGCGCAGGGAAATAAAGGAGGAGCCGGCGGCCGCAGGCTGACGGCGGAGGACATTCCCGGAGCACAGCGCCCCGGCGGCCAGCGCACGCTCCGTGACCTGCAGTCAGCAAACGGCGCCCCCAAACCGACCAGCCCCCAAACACCCCCCGCCTATAATCGCGCTTTACCACCAGAGCATTCCTGAGGCCTGACCTGCACAGAAGCGGCGGCCGCACAACAGGGTGCCCCATGTCATGACCAAGTACGTCTTCGTCACCGGCGGTGTGGTGTCCTCCCTCGGCAAGGGCATCGCAGCGGCGTCACTCGCGGCCATCCTCGAGTCGCGCGGCCTCAAGGTCACCCTCATCAAGCTGGACCCTTACCTCAATGTTGACCCGGGCACCATGAGCCCGTTCCAGCATGGTGAGGTCTTCGTCACCGACGACGGCGCCGAGACCGATCTCGATCTGGGCCACTACGAGCGCTTCATCACCACGCGGATGAAGCGCACCAACAACTTCACCTCGGGCCAGATCTACAAGAGCGTGCTCGAAAAAGAGCGCCGCGGCGACTACCTCGGCAAGACGGTGCAGGTGATCCCGCATGTCACCAACGAGATTCAAGAGTTCGTCAAGCGCGGTGCGGTCGATGTCGACGTGGCCATCGTCGAGATTGGCGGCACGGTCGGCGACATCGAATCGCTGCCCTTCCTGGAAGCCGTGCGCCAGATGAGCCTGAAGGCCGGGCCCACCAACACCGCTTTTGTGCACCTGACCTACGTGCCCTGGATCGCCGCCGCTGGCGAGCTGAAGACCAAGCCGACCCAGCACACGGTGCAAAAGCTGCGCGAGATCGGCATCCAGCCCGACGTGCTGCTGTGCCGCGCCGACCGCGAAGTGCCGGCCGAAGAGCGCGAGAAGATC
>JAYVLI010000371.1:0-3281 GCA_043759535.1 Betaproteobacteria bacterium
GGCTGCGAGGCGTTGAACTTGTCCTTGTCGCCCAGGCCGATCACCACCTCGTTGACCAGCGGCATGCCCAGCCGCGACACCTGCACCCAGGCACCACCCACGCTCACGGCGGTGCCGTGGCCGGTGGGCGGGTTGGGGTTGGCCAGTTGGCTCTGGCGGATGCTGGCGGTGGTCCAGCCGCCAAGCACCGTCTCGCTGCCTTGCATCAGGCAACTTTTGTGCACTTCCAGCGCCAGCGTGGTGACGTTTTTGTCCTGGATCGAATTGGCCGCTGCGGCGTTGATCAGGGTCTGATCGGTGATGACGGCAATCGGTGCGTTGACCAAGTCAAAAATGGTGCCCAGGTTGACAGCAAACGCCTCTTGGCGCTGGCCCACAAACACCCGGCCTGGTGTGGCGCAGCCGGGGATGTTGACGCTGTACAGGTGCTTGCCGGCATAGGTGTCGTAGGCCGCTTTGTTGCCCAGGGTCTTGGTGCCGATGTAGTCGCTGGGCTTGTCAAACACCGTGCCACCGCTGGTTTTGCTGATGGCGGCCACGTTGCCGGTGCGCCGGTCACCGCGCACGATGTTGATGCTGTATTGCTCATTCACATTCAGCGCCGGGTCATTGGGCTGGCTGACACCGCCGGCCTGTGTCAACGGGATACCCACCATCTGGTTGCCCACCGGCACCTTGATGTTCTTGAAGTTGTTTTTGAACTGGAACTGGAAGGTGATGTCTTCTTTGGCGTCGCCGTTGTTGTCGAGGTGGATCTCGTACAGCGCGTTCGGGTCCAGCTTGAAGTAGTTGGGGCCGCCGTAGGCGTCTTGCAGCGGTTGGTAGTTGGCAATCAGCGTGACAAAACCGTCGCGGCCTGTCTCGTAGCTGTTGAACATGTAGAAGTCAGTGCCGTCCACCTTGGGGCTGCCGGCGATGCTGGGCGCCTCGCGGTGGCTGGACGCTTGCGCCGGCAGGGCGGCCAGCGTGGCCAGGGCGGCCGCTGCAACAGCGGTGAGGGTGGCGCGGGTGGTGATGTGGTGCAGGGCGCGCTGCAGTGTGGTGCGGGGCATGGTCAGGCTCCTCGAGGGCGGTCTTTGGGGGGTGGTGTGGGCGTGCAGTGGATGGTGGTCTGGTCAGCTACCGGCCCACCTTGCACAGGCGCGCCGCACAGCGCCCCAACACGGGCGCTGTGTGCAGTGCTACGCAGCCGCTGCCGCTTGGATGTGCAAGAACACACCTTTTTGACCCCTTGAACGGGGGGTGCCAGCCCTCAACCGCGCAGCAGTTGCGCCTCGGCCAGCGCCAGCGGCTCAGGCCGTCCGGACAGCACCAGCGTGTCACCGGCGGCCAGCACCAGCGCCGGGTCAGCGGCCACCACCCGGCCGCTGACTTGCCGCACCGACACCACCTGCACCCCGATGTTGGCCAATGCTTGCGCAGCCAGCGCCTGGCCGGCGCACGCAGCCGCCAGCGGCAGGGTGATGCTGGCCAAGCGGGCCTGCTGCAGCTCTTCCACCGTGTCGTCGTCGGCACCGTGAAAGTAACCGCGCAGCAGGCTGTAACGCGCATCGCGCGCGTCGCGCGTCAGGCGGATGACACGCCGCATCGGCACGCCCACCAGCGCCAACGCTTGGGCGGCCAGCATCAATGAGCCCTCAATCGCCTCGGGCACCACCTCGGTAGCGCCAGCGTCGCGCAGTTGTTCGATGTCGCTGTCGTCCAGCGTGCGCACGATCACCGGCACCTGCGGCGCGTGCTCACGCACCAGGCGCAGGATCTTCAGCGCGGATGGCGTGTCGTGGTAGCTGATCACCACCGCGCTGGCCCGGGACAGGCCCGCCGCCATCAGGCTTTGCAGGCGGGCGGCGTCGCCAAACACCACGCTCTGACCGGCAGCGGCGGTCTGGCGCACGCGGTCGGGGTCGAGGTCCAGCGCGATGTAGGGAATGGCCTCTTGCCCCAGCATGCGCGACAGGTTTTGGCCGCTGCGGCCATAACCCGCAATGATCACGTGCGCTTCGGTCTTGATGGACTCCTTGGCAATGCTGGTCAGTTGCACCGACTGCAGCAACCATTCACTGGCCGAGAGCCGCATGACGATGCGGTTGGCATACATCACGATGAAGGGTGTGGCCAGCATCGACAACACCATGCAGGCCAGCACCGGGCTGACCCAGCGCGCCTCCACCAGGCCTTGCTCGGCGCCCAGGGTCAGCAGCACAAAACCAAACTCACCGGCTTGCGCCAGGTACAGACCGGTGCGCAGGGCCACGCCGGGTGTGGCTTTGAAAGCGCGCGCCAGCCCGGCCACCAGCAGCGCCTTGGCCAGCACCGGGGTGATGCTGAGCAGCAGCACCAGAAGCCACTGGTCGATCACCGGGCGCCAGTCCAGCTTCATGCCGATGGTGATGAAAAACAGGCCCAGCAGCACATCGTGAAACGGCCGGATGTCGGTCTCCACCTGGTGCTTGAATTCGGTCTCGGCCACCAGCATGCCGGCCACAAACGCGCCCAGCGCGAGTGACAGCCCCGCGTGTTCCGTCATCCAGGCCAGGCCCAGGGTGATCAGCAGCAGGTTGAGGATGAACAGCTCCTCACTCTTGCGCCGCGCCACCATGGTCAGCCACCAGCGCATCACCCGCTGGCCGCCCACCAGCAGCAAGGTCAGCAGCACGGTGGCCTTGAGCAGGGCCAGCGCCAGGGTGCGCACCATGTCCGACCCGCTGTCGCCCAGCGCCGGGATCAGCACCAGCAGCGGCACCACGGCCAAATCCTGGAACAGCAACACGCCCATCACGCGTTTGCCGTGTGGGCTCTCCAGCTCCAGCCGTTCTGCCATCAGCTTGACGACGATGGCGGTGGACGACATGGCCATGGCCGACCCCAGCACGATGGCGCCTTGCCAGCCCAGGTTCCACTGCACGCCCACCCATCCAAAGCCCAGCGCCAGCAAGGCGTTGCCAAGCACTGCGCCCAGCACAGTCAGCAGCACCTGCGACAGCCCCAAGCCAAACACCAGCGTGCGCATGCTGCGCAGCTTGGGCAGGTTGAATTCCAGCCCGATCACAAACATCAAGAAGACCACACCAAACTCGGCCAGGTACTTGACGCCGGCGGTGTCCTTGGCCAGCGCCAGTGCGTTGGGGCCGATCAACACCCCCACGGCCAGATAGCCCAGCATGGGTGGCAGGCGCAGCAGCCGGCAGGCCACCACGCCCAGCACCGCGGCCACAAGATAGAGCAGGACAACTTCGAGGGTGGTGGCCATGCCGACTTTGGGGTGCTATTTGCGACCGGCC
>JAYVLI010000372.1:0-5336 GCA_043759535.1 Betaproteobacteria bacterium
TGGCGGCCATGAACAGCGCAAAACCCGCGCCCATGTTCAGCGTGCTGTAGGCCTCGCGGTCGTCTTGCTGCGCATGGTGCTGGATGAACTTCAGCACCGGCGGCACCGGCGGCACGGTGTGGATGCGGTAGGTGAAAGCGCCGGGGTGGCGCAGCGGCTTGCGCCAGCCGTGGCCGGTGATGTTGGCGCAGTAGTGCGGCGTGATGCCGGCGGCCCACAGCGCCTCAGTGACCGGGGAATACAGCGTGGTGGGGGCCAGCAGCGCAGCACCGTAGCTCAAGCCCGGGTGGTTGATCGGGTCAATCTCGGTCAACCAGCCACCCGGCAAGCGCTCCAGCAGCTTGCGCGCAAGGCTCAGGCCGTTGGCATGGATGCCGCTGGAGTCGAGCAGCACGATGGCGTCACCGGCGGCCAGTGTGTCGCCCACGCTGAGGCGTTGCTTGGGGTTGATCAGCCCGGTGCAGGACGCTGCCAGGTCAATCCGCCCGGCCTCCACGATGCCGGCCAACGCGGGTGTTTCACCACCGCCCCAGGCCACTTTGCAGGTGTCGCAAGCGGCTTTCCAGCCGGCCACCAGGGCTTGGGCGCGGGCGCCATCGGCAAACCAGTCTGAGCCACCGGCGGCCCAGTAGGCCTGCACCACCAGCGGTGTGGCGCCCACAGTGATCAGGTCATTCACCGCCATCGCGATGGTGTCTTGCGCAATGCCGGCATACCAGGGCTGGCCGGTGAGCGTGGCCATTTCATCGGCCACCAAGGCTTTGGAGCCCAGGCATTCCACGATGGAGGCGATGTAAAACGGACCCACATCCACCACATAGGCCGATTCACCCCGCGACGCTGCCACCTCGGTAAAACCATGTCCAGCCAGGTGGCCTGCAGTGGCTGCCGCCGCCCGCTGGGCGCTGACTTTGAGCGGGTCGATCAGGTCGTAATTGACACCGGCGGCCTGGTAGCTGAGGGTGCCCGGGGCGGAGGGGGTGGCAGAGGAGCTCATGCCCCGGATTATCGGCCAGGCCCTGCCGTTGATCCGGCGTGTTGGCCGTGCCGTCGCCCGGGCTGCAGCCCGGGTCAGGGTGCACCCCAACCGTAGAATCCGGTCATGAGTACTGTTGTCCTGGCCCGCAAATACCGGCCCCGCAGCTTTGAGCAGATGGTGGGCCAGACCCATGTGGTGCAGGCCCTCAGCAATGCCTTGACCAGCGGCCGGCTGCACCATGCCTACCTGTTTACTGGCACCCGGGGCATTGGCAAGACCACCGTCAGCCGCATCCTGGCCAAAAGCCTGAACTGCACCGGGCCCGATGGCACCGGCGGCATCACCGCCCACCCGTGTGGGGTGTGCCAGGCCTGCACCGAGATCGACGCTGACCGCTTCATCGACTACATCGAGCTCGACGCCGCCAGCAACCGCAGCATCGATGAGATCCGCGACCTGATCGAGCGGGCGGCCTACAAACCCAGTGTGGGCCGCTACAAGGTCTTCATGATCGACGAGGCGCACCAACTCACCAAGGACGCCTTCAACGCCCTGCTCAAAACGCTGGAAGAGCCGCCTGACTACCTGAAATTTGTGCTGGCCACCACCGACCCCGAGAAGATGCTGCCCACGGTGCTGAGCCGCTGTCTGCAGTTCAACCTGCGGCCGATGGCGCCCGAAGTGGTGCGTGAGCACCTGGCGCAAGTGCTGCAAGCCGAAGGCGTGGTGGCCGATGCCGGTGCGCTGCGGCTGCTGTCGCGTGCGGCGCGCGGGTCCATGCGCGACGCGCTGTCGCTCACCGACCAGGCCATTGCCTTTGGCGCTGGCGCATTGGATGAGACTGGTGTGCGCGCCATGCTGGGCACGGTGGACCGCAGCCATGCCACCGCGCTGGTGGGCGCGCTGGCCGCGCGTGATGGCCCTGCTGTGCTGGCCACGGTGGATGCCCTGCGCCAGATGGGCTTGTCAGCCGCCGGCACGCTGGAGGAGATGGCCGCGTTGCTGCAGCAGATGGCGGTGCAACAAGCGGTGCCCGGTGCGCTGGATGACACCGACCCCGACACAGCCGGTGTGCTGGCGCTGGCCGCCGCGTTGCCACCCGACGAGACCCAGTTGCTTTACAGCATCGTGGTGCATGGCCGGGCCGAGCTGAGCTTGCTGTCGGACGAATACGCCGCACTGACCATGGTGGTGCTGCGCCTGCTGGCGTTTGCGCCCAGTGGTGCGGCGGCGATGGCACCACCCGCCCCACGTGCCGCGCCGCTGGTGGCCGCGCCACGTGAGGCGCGCAGCACGGCGCCGGTGCGGCTGCCGGTGCCGCCACAAGCGCGGCTGCAACCACAGCCCCTGCCACAGCTTGCCGTGCCGCCCACCGTGCCGCAGCCGCAGCCGCAGCCACCCAAGCCCAACCCGGCGTCGGTGCAGGCCAGCCCGCCAGCACCGGCCACCCAGGTGCTGGCGGCGTCGCCCATGCGCTACCCGCCACCTGCGCCGGCACGGGCCTACACGGTGCAGGAACCCCCGCCGTGGGTGGTGGACGCCGGCCCGGATGACAACGCTGCAGACGACAGCGGCCAAAGCCCCACAGCTTGGGCCGACGAAACCGACTTGGGCGACGGGTTGGCTGTGACCACCGCACCGGCCCGCGTGGCCCACACCGCAGCCGCCCTGCCACCCACCGTGGCCATGACGCCCATCAGCACCGCGCAGGCCGCAGCAACGCCGCTGCCGGCCTTGCCTGGCCCCTTGCAGACCACGCCCCTGGGCGACCAATGGGCCGCTTTGATCCGCCCGCTGATCGCCGCTGGCAGCCTGGTGGCCATGGTGCGCGAGATAGCGGTTCAAGCCGAGTTGCGTGGTGTGTCGCCACTGGCCGGTGGTGGCCGCCGCTGGGCCTTGACGGTCGAGCGCGAGACCCTGCGCGCCGCACCCCTGGTGGCCAAGCTGCTGGCGGTGCTGGAGGTCGCGCTGGACGAGCCGGTGCAACTGGATGTGCAACCCGGCAGCACCCAAGACACCATCAGCCGGCGCGACAGCCAGGCCCGCGACATGGCCCAGCGCGCCGCCGAGCAAACCATCCAGGGCGACCCGGAGGTGTGTGCGTTGCTGGCACAGTTCAGCACCGCCCGCATCGTGCCGGGGTCGATCAAGCCACTGCTGGTCGCCCCACCCAGCCTGCCATCCAGCATCTCCCCGGCGGCCGCCCGCCAACCCAGGACCCACTGACCATGATGAAGAACCAACTCGCCGGCCTGATGAAACAAGCCCAGGCGATGCAGGACAACCTGAAAAAAGCGCAAGACGAGCTGGCCACCATCGAGGTGACCGGTGAATCGGGCGCTGGCCTGGTCAAGGTGCAGATCACCTGCAAACACGATGTCAAGCGCGTCACCATCGACCCCAGCCTGCTGGCTGACGACAAAGACATGCTGGAAGATCTGGTGGCCGCCGCCTTCAATGACGCCGTGCGCCGCATCGAGGCCACCACGGCCGAGAAGATGGGCAAGATCAGCGCCGGCATGCCGCAAATCCCCGGCATGAAATTCCCGTTTTGAGCGGCCCTGACAGCCTTGGCTGAGCGCAGCTTAGACAGCCTGATCGAGGCCCTGCGCCGCCTGCCCGGGGTGGGCGTCAAGTCGGCCCAGCGCATGGCCTACCACCTGTTGCAGCATGACCGTGAGGGCGCGCAGCGGCTGGCGCTGGCGCTGCAATCCGCGGCGGTTGAGGTGCAGCACTGCGCCCGCTGCCATACGTTCACCGAGGCCCACATCTGCGCCACCTGCAGCGATGACAAGCGGGACGTGCGCCAGTTGCTGGTGGTCGAGAGCCCGGCCGACCAGGCGGCGATGGAGCGCAGCGGCAGCTACCGGGGCCTGTACTTTGTGCTGATGGGCCGCCTGTCACCGCTGGATGGTGTGGGCCTGGCCGACATCGGTGTGCATGCCTTGCTGGACCGCGCGGCGGGAGGCGCGGTGCAAGAGGTGATCCTGGCCACCGGCTTTTCAGCCGAAGGGGAGGCCACCGCCCATGTGCTGGCCCAGGCGCTGCGCAGCTTGACGGACGAGGCCGGCAACGCCCTCACCGTGACCCGCCTGGCGCGTGGTGTGCCGGTGGGCAGTGAGCTGGAATATGTGGACTTGTCCACCCTGGCGCATGCCTTGAGCGACAGGCGCTGACGCTGGTGTCCAGGCCGAGGGCCTGGACACCCCTGATTGGCCCGGGCTGGGTGTGCGGTTTAACCCCGGCTACCCTGCGCCGCGCTGGCCGTGTGGCGTGTGCGTTTGACGGGACCAGCCTTGCGGCCATCCCGCGACGCCAGCCGCAGCGGCTTGTTGGGCACCATCACCACCACCAGCTGGCCGGGTTTGAAGCGGGCGGCTGCGGTGGTGCTGTTCCAGGCCGCCACCTGGGCGGGTTTGACACGGTAGCGGCCGGCCACCGCCAGCACGCTGTCACCCTTGCGGCCGGCCTTGAAGCTGACGCGCTTCAGCGGTGGCACATCGGGCGCCAGGGCCAGGGTGGCGTCTTCGGCCACCCGCTGGCTCACGTCATCCACACGGAGGGCGGTGCGCGCCACCAGCAGGGTGGACCCGGTCTTGACCAGCATGCGCTGCGGGATGCCGTTGAGCGCGCTCAGCTGTGCCTCGGTCATGCCCACCTGGCGTGCGGCCTCGGCGGTTTTCATCGTGCGCGGTGCCACCCAGGCGGTGTAGCTGGCCAGGCCGCCTTTGTGTTGCGACAAGGCATGCACAAAGCGTGCGGCGCTGTCAAAGGGCAGCAGCACCTGGGGTGTCACCGCACTCAGGATCACCGGCTTGTTCATCTGCGGGTTGAGCTGTTTGAACTCCTCCAGCGCCAGCCCGGCCAGGCGTGCGGCCAGGTCGGTGTCGATGTCTCTCTTGAGCGCCACCGACACAAAATACGGATGGTTTTGCAGCGCCGGCAGCTTGACGCCAAACGCATCCGGCCGCATCACGATGTTCTTGACCGCCTGCAGCTTGGGCAGGTAGTTGCGGGTCTCGGCCGGCATCTGCAGGTTGTCGTAATCGGTGCTCAAGCCCGCTGCCAGGTTGCGCTTGATGGCGCGTTGCACACTGCCCTGGCCCCAGTTGTAGGCCGCCAGTGCCAACTGCCAGTCACCAAACATGCCGTGCAGGGTGTTGAGGTAGTCCAGCGCCGCGCGGGTGGACGCCAGCACATCCCGCCGGTCGTCACGGAACATGTTTTGGTGCAGTGAAAAATCCCGCCCGGTGGCCGGCACAAACTGCCACATGCCGGACGCTTTGGCGGTGGACATGGCCTGCGGGTTGAACGCGCTTTCGATAAACGGCAGCAGCGCCAGCTCGGTGGGCATGCC
>JAYVLI010000373.1:0-7791 GCA_043759535.1 Betaproteobacteria bacterium
GAGCCTCTGGACCCAGGCCCGCCGCAGCGCGCGGCTCAACCCGTCGATCATCCGCGAGATCCTCAAGGTGACCGAGCAGCCCGGTGTGCTGTCCATGGCCGGTGGCCTGCCGTCGGCTGACACCTTTCCGGTCGAAGCCATCCGCGAGGCCTGCAACCGGGTGCTCACCGACGCCCCGCGCGAGGCCTTGCAATACGCCGCCAGCGAGGGCTTTGCGCCACTGCGCGCCTGGGTGGCACAACACCTGGCCGCCCAGGGCATGACCGTGGCGCCAGACCAGGTGCTGGTTACCACCGGCTCGCAGCAGGGGCTGGATCTGGTGGGCAAGGTGATGGTGGACGCCGGTGCCCCGGTGGCCGTTGAAGCCCCCACCTACCTGGGCGCGCTGCAGGCCTTCAACCCGTATGAGCCGATTTACGCCAGCCTGCCCGGTGATGGCGACGGCCCACTGGCCGAGGCGCTTGCCGCACTGCCGCATGACGCACCCGGGACCCGTTTTGCCTACCTGCTGCCCAATTTTCAAAACCCCACCGGCCGCGTCATGCCCGAGGCCAGGCGCCAGGCGCTGGTGGCTGCAGCCCAGGCCGCGCGGTTGCCCATCATCGAGGACAACCCCTACGGCGATTTGTGGTTTGACGCGCCACCGCCCGCGCCGCTGGCCTCCCGTTGGCCCGAAGGGGTGATCTACCTGGGCAGCTTCAGCAAGGTGCTGACACCGGGCTTCCGCCTGGGCTATCTGGTGGCGCCGCCCGCGCTGTATCCCAAGCTGCTGCAGGCCAAACAAGCGGCTGACCTGCACACCCCCGGTTTCAACCAGCGGGTGGTGTACGAGGTGATCAAAAACGGCTTTCTTGACCAACATGTGCCCACCATCCGGGCCCGCTACCAGGCCCAGTGCAACGCCATGGCCGACGCGCTGGCGCTGCACCTGCCGCCCGGCTGCGAGTGGCAAAAACCGGTGGGCGGCATGTTTTTCTGGCTGCGCCTGCCAGCCGGTTGTGATGCGCTGGCGCTGCTGCCCCAGGCGGTGGCGGCGGGCATTGCTTACGTGCCCGGCTCGGCGTTTTATGCCCACGCGGCTGACCCCCGCACCCTGCGCCTGAGCTTTGTCACCCTGGCCCCGGCTGACATTGCCGACGGTGTGGCCACCCTGGGCCGGGTGCTGCGCGCCCACCTGGACGGCGCGCCTGAGCACGCGCCGTGAGCGCTGTGCTGCGCTGCTGACCTGACCTGCTGACCTGACGCGCTGTTTTGCGGCGTGTGCGCACCCGCCCTTTTTGCTTGGAGACCCGTGATGACCCGCCGCCGCTTCTCGCAACTCGATGTGTTCACCGCCGTGCCGATGCGGGGCAACCCGCTGGCCGTGGTGCATGACGCACAAGGCCTGAGCGACGCCCAGATGGCCGACTTTGCGCGCTGGACCAACCTGTCCGAGACCACTTTTTTGCTGCCACCGGATACCGAGGGTGCCGACTACCGGGTGCGCATCTTCACCCCCGGTGGTGAGCTGCCCTTTGCCGGCCACCCCACGCTGGGCAGCTGCCACGCCTGGCTGGCCGCCGGTGGAGTGCCGCGCAACCCGGCGGTGGTGGTGCAGCAGTGCGGTGTGGGTCTGGTGCGGGTGCGGCGGGAGCCTGCAGGTGCAGGTGCAGGTGGCCAGGCTCGCCTGGCTTTTGCCGCGCCGGCACTGCGCCGCAGCGGCGTGGTTGAGCCCACACTGCGCGCCCAGGCCGTGGCCGCGTTAGGCCTGCCGGCCGATGCCGTGCTGCGGCTGGAGTGGATCGACAACGGCCCTGGCTGGATGGCCGCGCTGCTGCCCGACGCCGCCACCGTGCTGGCCCTCAAACCCGACTTTGCGGCGATGGGCAGTCTCAAGCTGGGCGTGGTGGGGCCGTATCCCGCAGGCAGTGATTGCCAGTTTGAGGTGCGGGCCTTTGTGCCCGGTGTGGGCGTGCCGGAGGACCCGGTCACCGGCAGCTTGAACGCCGGCCTGGCGCAGTGGTTGATCGGCGCCGGCCTGGCGCCCGCCCGTTATGTGGCTGCGCAAGGCGCCGCACTGGGTCGCGCCGGCCGGGTGTTTGTGGCGCAAGAAGGCGCCGACATCTGGATTGGCGGCGCGGTGTGCGCGGTGGTGTCGGGGGCTGTTGACTTGTGACCTGCGCCATTGACCACCTGGTGGTGGCCGCCCACAGCCTGGCCCAGGGTGTGGCCTGGTGCGAGGCCACGCTGGGCATCACCCCAGGCCCCGGCGGCCGCCACGTCTTCATGGGCACCCACAACCGCCTGCTGTGCATTGCCAGCCCGGCGTTTCCACTGGCGTATCTTGAAATCCTGGCGATTGACCACGACGCCCCCGCGCCCTGCCGGCCGCGCTGGTTTGGGCTGGACAACCTGGCGCTGCAGGCGCAATTGCGGGCCGCGCCACGCTTGCTGCATGGGGTGGTGCGCACCGACCAGATGGAGGCGCAACGCCTGGCCTTGTGTCAGTTGGGCCTGGACCCGGGTGAGCCGCTGGCGGCCGAGCGTGACACACCGGCTGGCCGGCTGGCCTGGCGCATCCTGGTGCGCGCCGATGGTGAAATCGCCTGCGCCGGCGCGCTGCCCACGTTGATCCAGTGGCAGGGTCGGCATCCGGCGGTGGCGATGGCGCCGTCGCCGGTGGCCTTGGCCGGCATCACGCTGGCTGGCTTGCCCGCAACGGTGGCCGGCTTGCTGCGGCTGCCGGGTGTGGCCATCAACACCAGCGGCCCGGCGCTGGCCGTCACGCTGGACACCCCGCTGGGCAGGGTGGATTTGCACTGCGTTTGATCACAGCGGCTTGTCCGCCCGAAAGTCGTCGCGGCAGGCTTTGCAGCTTTGCCCCGCAGCACCCACAGCGGTTTTGATCGCGTCCAGGCTGCCGGTTTTGGCGGCGGCGTCCAGCTTGACCACTTCGCCTTGCTTCTTTTCAGCGGCGGCCTTGAACTTGGCCGGCTCCTTCCAGACCTCAGGCTTGGCGCGTTGCGGCAGGCCTTTGTCGGTGCCCTCGCCAAAGGCGGTGTAGGGCAGCTTGGACATCTCAAGCACGATGGCCGCGTTGTCGGCTGCAGCCTTGGCATCAAACGGCGCCTTGCCCTGGGCCATGGCGGCAATGCGGCCAAAGTGGGTGGACATCACGGTGAAGGCCGCTTGCCGGTACTTGATGGCGTCCTCGGGTTTTTGAAACTGGGCGGCTGCGGGCAGGCTGCCCATCACCCCGAGGGCGGTGATCAGCGCCAGGTGCAAAGCTCGTTTGATGCAAAGTCTCCAACGGGTTGCGGGCTGGATTGCAGCCCGTGTTGCAAGTGGATGGCGCCCGGCACCCGGGCACTGACCGGTCTACGCACCGGTCGCTGTTTTCATCCCGCAGCTTCCGCTATCGTCTTGACGTGATGCACTTTCAAGCGCACCCCAACCGATGACTGACCACAAGTCAGCCGCCAAACCCACCGCCATGCGGCGCGCGGTGCGCATCTGGGATCTGCCCACCCGGTTGTTCCACTGGCTGTTGGTGCTGGCGCTGGTGGGCCTGGTGGTGACCGGCAAGCTGGGCGGCAATGCGCTTGGTCTGGCACATGCGGCTGGGGCTGCTGGTGGGGGCCCTGCTGGCATTCCGGCTGGTGTGGGGGCTGGTGGGTGGGCGCTGGTCGCGCTTTGCCAACTTTGTGCGCGGCCCGGCGGCGTTGCTGCGCTATCTGCGCGGTGCGCACCGGCCCGGTCACTATTTTGAGGTGGGCCACAACCCCTTGGGCGCCGTGTCTGTGCTGGCCATGCTGGCAGTGCTGGCGGCGCAGGTGGCCACCGGCCTGCTGGCCGACGACGAGATTGCCAACACCGGACCGCTCAACCAGTTTGTGGCCAATGCCACCGGGTTGGTTGCCACCGGCTGGCACAAAGGCGCCGGCCAGTGGTTGATCCTGGCGCTGATGGGCCTGCACCTGGGGGGCCATGACCTGGTACCACTGGCGCGGTGTAAATCTGATCCGGCCCATGCGCACTGGCGACAAACTGTTGCCGGCCGGTGTGGTGGGTGAGGTGGTGGATGCGGTGCAGGCTGACGTGCCACCGTCCACCGACAACCTGCTGACCCGCACCCTGGCCTTGTTGCTGCTGGCGGCCTGTGCTGCGGGGACTGTCTGGATTGCCATTTTGGGTGGCTGAAGCGCCGCTGCTAGACTGATTTTGCACTCAGCCCAACCCGATGCCGCCACCTGCCATCCGCCTGCAAACGCCAGACACGCCAGCGCTGCTGGACGCCACCCGCACCATTTTTCAGGACTATGCCCGCCACCTGGGCCTCGACCTGAGCTTCCAGAACTTCAACGCCGAGCTGGCCAACCTGCCGGGTGACTACGCCGCGCCGCAAGGCGGTCTGCTGCTGGCGTTTGTGGATGATGCGCTGGCGGGCTGCGGCGCCTTCCGCCCGCTGGCCGATGTGGACTACGCCAATGCCTGCGAGATGAAGCGCTTGTATGTGCGGCCTGCCTTCCGCCGCTTCGGTCTGGGCCGGCTGCTGGCCCAGGCGCTGATCGACCAGGCCGTGCAAGCCGGTTATTCGGCCATGCTGCTGGACACGCTGGACGACATGGAATCGGCCCGCGGCCTGTACGAGACACTGGGCTTTGCCGAGGTGCCGCCCTACTACTTCAACCCGATCCCGGGTGCGCACTACCTCAAGGTGGACTTGGGGTGACGCAGCCGCTGCTGGATGGACAAGCGACATGAGCTTTGCCGAGATCACCGCACTGCCGGTGGCGCCGTCGCTGCTGGGTGAGTCGCCGCTGTGGCACCCGCTGGAGCAGGTGCTGTACTGGTGCGACATCCCGGGCCGCCAACTGCACCGGTATGACCCGGCCAGTGGCCGGCACACCGATTGGTTATTCCCCACCGAGCCAAGTTGCTGTGCGCCGGTGGTGGGCGGCGGCCTGCTGCTGGCCATGCGCGACGGCCTGTGGCGTTTTGATAACACCACGGGTGAGCGCACGCTGCTGGCTGCGCCGCCGTATGACCCGGCGCTGCAGCGCTTCAATGACGGCAAGACCGACGCACAAGGCCGTTTCTGGATTGGCACCATCGACGACAAGCGCGCACCACAGGCCGCGCTGTATTGCTGGTCTGGCGGCACGTTGCGCCGCATGGCAGACGGCATCACCGTCAGCAACGGGCTGGCCGTCAGCCCGGACGGGGCCACGCTGTACTGGGCCGACACCAAAGCCCATCTGGTGATGGCCTTCAAGCTGGATGGCGCCAGCGGCAGCCTGGGCCATCGCCGTGATTTCAAACAGTTCCCGCTGCGTGTGCTGGCCGAGCCGTTGCAAGCCTACGGCGGCCGGCCCGACGGTGCTGCGGTGGACGCTGAAGGTGCGTATTGGGTGGCCATGTTTGAAGGCCAACGCCTGCTGCGTTTGTCGGCCGCCGGTGAGGTGCTGGCCACGTTGCCACTGCCGGTGCGCTGCCCCACCATGCCGTGTTTTGGCGGCACTGATTTGCGCACCCTCTACATCACCACCGCCCGTGAGAACCGCGCACCAGACGAGCTGGCCGCCCAGCCGCTGGCCGGTTGTGTGCTGCAACTGCGGGTGGATATGCCTGGCCTGCCGGCGCATCTGGTGCGGCTGTGATGGCGTGGCTGTCGCCAGCGGCACTGCGGCGTTGCAAACCCGCCCCACCTGGGTGCGCCGGTGTTGAGAATGCCCGATTTCAACGGGTTTCCACGTATACTTCTGCGGTTTGCCGCCACCGACTGCAGTCAACCCATGAGTGATCTGACCACTGCGCCGCATGTGCCCAACAGCACAAGCAATACACGCAGCGCCCGCATCACCGGCCACAACGCCGCCTGGGATGACACCGCAAATGGGGCGGCAAACAAGCGCTTCAAGACCCTCAGCCGCGACGAGGCCAATGTCTTGAGGGCCCAAGAGCCGCCGGTATCACCCTGGCGGGTCATTGCCGTGCAAGCGGCAGTGGGCGTGGTCATCACCCTGATCGGGTGGTTGCTCACCGGCAGGTCTGAGGTGGCGTGGTCGTTGCTGTATGGCGCGGCCACAGTGGTGGTGCCGGGGGCCTTGATGGCACGCGGCATGACCAGTCGGCTCACCAGCATGTCGCCCGGCGCATCCGCTGTCAGCTTCATGTTGTGGGAGTTTGTCAAAATTGGTGTGTCGGTGGCGATGTTGGTGGTCGCCAACCGAGTTGTGCAACCTTTGGTGTGGCCAGCGCTGCTGATCGCCTTGGTGGTGTGCATGAAGGTGTATTGGGTGGCGCTGCTCTGGCGGCGACGCGCGACGTAAAGACGAGACGGACGGGACAACACAACATGGCAGTCGAAGGCGCAGCACACGCAGGCCAAACCGCAGGGCCCAGCGCTGGCGAATACATCATTCACCACCTGCAGCATCTGCAGAACAAGAAGATGTCGGGCATCGTTGACTTCTCGGTTTTCAACCTCGATAGCATCTTTTTTGCGATCGCGCTGGGCACAGTGGGTTGCTTTCTGCTGTGGCGCGCTGCCAAGTCGGCCACCTCGGGTGTGCTGGGCCGCTTCCAGGCCTTTGTCGAGTTGCTGATCGAACTGGTCGATACACAAGCCAAGGGCATCATCCACAACGCGCAAAGCCGCAAGCTGGTTGCGCCGCTGGCGCTCACCGTGTTTGTCTGGATTTTCCTGATGAACTCGATGGACTTTTTGCCGGTTGATCTGCTGCCCAAGCTGGCGGAGGGCGCTGGTCTGCATTACCTGCGTGTGGTGCCCACCGCTGACCTGTCCGTCACCATGGGCTTGTCATTGGGTGTGTTGATCACCTGCCTGGTCTACAACGTCAAGATCAAAGGTTTTGGCGGTTGGGTGCATGAGTTGTTCTCGGCACCGTTTGGTGACAAGGTGGTGCTGTACCCCGTCAATTTCCTGATGCAGATGATCGAGTTTGTGGCCAAGACCGTCTCGCACGGCATGCGGCTGTTCGGCAACATGTTTGCCGGCGAATTGATCTTCATGCTGATCGCGCTGATGGGTGGTGCGTTTGCCTTGACTGGCACCGGTATCGGGCTGTTTGTCGGCCACATCATTGCCGGCACGGTGTGGTCGATCTTCCACATCCTGATCGTCTTGCTGCAGGCCTTTGTGTTCATGATGCTGGCCCTGGTGTACCTGGGCCAAGCGCACGACGCGCACTGAAGCTCCCGGGCTCAAGCGCACAACGGAGCCCTGGGCTCCTGCATCAAAAACCTGGCCACGCCGGGTTGCAGTTTTCCCTGTTTTCCCTTTCTCTCAACACTTCATTTCCCCCTAGGAGTCATCATGGAAGTCATCAGCTTTGTCGCCCTCGCCGTTGGTTTGATCATTGGTCTGGGTGCCGTTGGCGCTTGTATCGGCATCGGCATCATGGGCAGCAAATACCTCGAAGCCGCTGCGCGCCAGCCTGAACTGATGGGCGAGCTGCAGACCAAGATGTTCTTGCTGGCCGGCCTGATCGACGCGGCCTTCATCATCGGCACCGGTATTGCGCTGTGGTTCGCCACCGTCAACCCGTTCCTGGCCCAGATCGCCAACCTGCCTAAGTAAGGCCACCCCTGTCTTGGGGGAGAACACGGCTCACGCCGCTCCCCTCAAGGGGCAACGCCGACGGCCCGGCAAAGCCGGTTCCGTGGCGTTTGCTTGGTGAGAGTCCCTATCTTCGCGAGGCATCAAAAGTGAGCATCAACGGTACCCTCATCGCCCAGATGATCGTGTTCCTGATCCTGGTCTGGTTCACGATGAAATTCGTCTGGCCG
>JAYVLI010000374.1:0-9935 GCA_043759535.1 Betaproteobacteria bacterium
GGCGTCTTCCATGCCGTAGAACTCAGCAAACGCCGGGTAGCGCTTGATCACCTTGTTGGCAAAGATGCGCGACAGCCGCAGGTCATTGCGGGTGTCCACCGTTTGCGGCTCACCGATGGCGCGCAACATGCGCTCAGCGGCGGTGGCATAGGCAACAGGGTTGCGTTTGCATTCGGCGAGGTAGTCTTCGAGAGACAGTTCCTCCTCGCGGGAGCGTTCGTAACGGGCGGTGAAGCTGCTGATGATGTCCATGAGGACCTCCTTGTCAGGACACAGCGCCAGGTTGGGGCAGCAAGCCCTTGGTGGCGGCGGGGAAGTTCTGATGGAGTCCCGGCTTCACAGGCCCAGGCTCCATCAGAGCTTTCCGGTCAGCATGTTCATTGGTCTAGCGAATCGCGTGCCTCCAGCTTCGTTCAATCCTGCGCAAGACGAAGCGGAGAGGAAACCCCGCAACCCAGTGCTTTTTTTAACATCGCTGCGTGTTGGCGCAACACACCACCAGCAAGCTGCGCGCCAGGCTTGGCGTACATCATCGGCAATGGCTTGTCTGCTCAACGCTCAACATGGGCATCGGGACGACAAGCCTGCACCGCTGCTGGGCATGATGCGCTGATTTGCGCAGATGCACAGGTGGCTGCGCTGTGCATCCTGCACAACTGACCTGTGCATGGTGCACCGGCTGTTGATGCATGTTGGGGCGCTGGCGGCATCGGCCCGGGCCGCAGCCGGGCTGTGACGGGTCAATCTGGCGACAGGGCCGCAGCCCAGACGCTGGACAGGCTGCCGGCAGAGGCTCAGCGGTCGCTGGCGCCCAGTTTGGCCAGCAGGCCGTTCAGCTCGTCCAGTGAGCCAAACGCAATCGCCACCTCGCCTTGTTCACCGCGCTTGGTGTTGCGGTGGACGCGAATTTCAACCTGTGCGGTCAGCGCATCGGCAAGCTGCTCTTCCAGCCGCACGATGTCGCGTGATTTGTCTTTTTTAACCCGCAGCAAGGTCGCCTGGCGGCCCAGGGTTTGGGATTGCGCTTGGGCCCGTGTCACCAGTTTCTCGGCCTCACGCACGCTCAACTTCTTGGCCACGATCTCATTGGCGCTGGCCACTTGCTGGCCAGCCTCCAGGCCCAGCAGGGCGCGGGCATGGCCCATGTCCAGGTCACCGGCCATCAGCATTTGCTGCACCGGCGGGGTCAGGTTGAGCAGGCGCAGCAGGTTGCTGGCGGCACTGCGTGATCGGCCCACGGCCTGCGCTGCTTGCTCATGCGTCAGCTGAAACTCGGCCACCAGGCGCTGCAGGCCTTGTGCTTCTTCCAGCGGGTTCAAGTCTTCGCGCTGGATGTTTTCGATCAGCGCCATCACGGCGGCGGCTTCGTCCGGCACCTCTTTGACCAGCACCGGCACTTCGTCCAGCCCGGCCAGTTTGGCGGCGCGGAAGCGGCGCTCACCGGCAATGATCTCGTACTGGTGGCCGCTGATGTCCAGCGCACCGGTGGCGGGGCTGCCGGCTTGCAGCGCGACATGGACCGGCCGCACCAAAATGGGCTGCATGATGCCCTGGCTCTTGATGCTCTCTGCCAGCTCATACAACGAGCCCTCGTCCATGCGGGTGCGTGGCTGGTATTTACCGGCCCGCAGTTGGCCCAGCTTGAGCACGGTGGGGCGCAACAGGGCGTCGGCCTTGCCGGCATCCGCCACTTTGGGGCCCAGCAGGGCTTCGAGTCCGAGGCCGAGGCCCTTGGGTTTCTTGGTGACCATGGGCAGGGATTCTCGGTGATCGGCTGGGGTGCTTGACATCAAGCCGCCGCCACACCAGCGCGCTGCATCAGCGCCTGCAGCAAGGCCAGGCCGGCCGGCCAGTCGCCCAGGCCGCTGTCGCCGTTGATATGGCCGGCTGCCGCCAGGGTGTGCAACTGGCTGCCCCAGACTGCTGCCATCTGCTGGCCGTGCTGGGCGCTGCAAAACGGGTCATCGTTGCTGATCACCAGGGTGCTGGGGAAGGGCAGCGCCTGCGCCACCACCGGCGACCAGTTGTGCACTTGGGGCGGCAGGTCGGTGCGTGCCAGATCGGGTGGCGCCACCAGCAAGGCCGCCGCCACCCGGTGGTGGTGTTGCGTGTGTTGCGCCCAGGCGGCCACCAGGTGGCAGCCCAGGCTGTGCGCCACCAGCACAGCGGGTTGGGTGCAGCCCAGCAAGCTGTCTTCCAGTCGCACCATCCAGTCGCCCCGGCGTGGCCACCACCAGTCGTCCTGGTCCACCCGCGCAAAACCGTGCCGCTGCTGCCAGCAGCTTTGCCAGTGGCTGGGGCCGGAGTTTTGCCAGCCGGGCAGCAAAAAGACGGGGGTCACGGGTGGGTTCATGGGTCAGGTTTTGAGCAGTCGGCGCGATTGTGGCGTGGTGGGTTTGGGCAAATCACCGGCAACACCCCTGCAATCCACAACAAGCATGCCGTATCCTCGGCGTTTTCACTGACTCAATACCAGCCACCGCTGGGCACTGCCATGAGCACGCTTGTATTTGTCGACGGCCAAGAAGGCACCACCGGCTTGCGTATCCACGAGATGCTGGCCCGCCGCCCCGATGTGGAAGTGCTGCGCATTGCCCCCGACAAGCGCAAAGACGCCGCCGAGCGCACCCGCCTGCTCAATGCCGCCGACGTGGCGTTTTTGTGTCTGCCAGACGCCCCCGCCCGCGAGGCCGCTGCGTTGATGAACAACCCCAACACCTGCTTGATTGACGCCAGCAGCGCCCACCGCACCATGCCGGGCTGGGTGTTTGGCCTGCCCGAACTGGCGCCCGGCCAGCGCGACAAGCTGCGGGCATCAAAGCGCATTGCCAATCCGGGCTGCCATGCCAGCGCCTTCATCCTGCTGCTGCGCCCGCTGGTGGACGCCGGGCTGGTGCCGGCCAGCGCGCTGCTGGGTGCCACCTCCATCACCGGTTATTCAGGTGGTGGCAAAACCATGATTGCGCAGTACGAGGCGGGTGGTGATGCCAAGTTGCAATCACCCCGGCCTTATGCCCTGGGCCTGGCACACAAACACCTGCCCGAGATGGTGACGCACACCGGACTGGCGCAGGCACCGGTGTTCATGCCCATGGTGGGCAATTTTTACAAAGGCCTGGCGGTGAGCGTGCCGCTGCACCTGGCCCAGCTGGCGCCTGGCGCCAGCGCTGTTGCACTGCAACAAGCGCTGGCGGCGCATTACCAGGGTGAGCAGTTTGTGCAGGTCAAGCCGCTGGCTGACCCGGCCACATTGGACGTCGGCTTTTTTGATGTGCAGGCCTGCAATGACAGCAACCGATGTGAGCTGTTCGTCTTTGCCAACGGTGGCCAGGTGTTGCTGATGTCACGCCTGGACAACCTGGGCAAGGGCGCCAGCGGTGCGGCGGTGCAGTGCATGAATGTGCATCTGGGTCTGGATGAAGGGCTGGGGTTGTAAGCAGCCCCGCTGGCGCCCGCGCGCCAGCCTTACACCGCGCCAGGCGCCGGTGTGCGGTAGTGGTAGCTGTAGCCGTCCACAAAGCCCAGCCGGTGATAGATGGCGCGGGCTGGGGTGTTGTCAGCCTCCACCTGCAGATAGCCCAGGCTTGCGCCTGCCATCTGCGCCTGCACCAGCAGCGCCGCACACAGCTTGCGCGCCAGGCCCTGGCCTCGGGCGTCTGGGTGGGTAAAGATGTCGTACAGGCCCACCAGATTGGCCTCAACCGCCGTCTGGCCGCAGGCCAACACCGCGCCATCGTCATGGCGGCGCAGCACCCAGCCTTGGTAGGGCACGGGCGACAAGGCCAGGCGTTGCGCCTGGGCGGCACGCTGGCCCGTGGGTGAGCCCCGCAGGTCACCCACCACCTCAGCAAAGGCGGCTGCGGCCAGGGGTTGCAGTTGCAAGCCACTGGGCAGTGGGTCAGCTTGCAGGTGGGCCACGGTGGGCAGCGTTGGCGCCACCATCACCCGGGTGTCGTCCAGTTGACGGTAGCCCCGCGCGGCCAGGGTGGCGTCCAGGCCGTCAGGGCGGCTGAAGGGTGTCAGGCGCAGCACCATCGGCAGGCCGGCTTGCTGGAACAGGTGCGCGCACAGTGCCAGCCGCTCGTCCAGCGGCAGGCGGCCATCGGCCACTGCCTGCACGCAGCGGGCGCGTTTGGCTTTGCCGGGTGAAAATCTGACCAGCCAGCCGTCCAACCAGCGCTGCTGGGGTGACGCGCTGGCGTTGATGCCGGCGTCCTCCACGCGGGACAGCAGGCTTTCTGGCAGGGACGGCAGGGACGGCAGGGCCAGTGGGTTCATGGTGTTGGGCATCAGTACGCTCCGCACAGGCCAGGCTGTCGTGGGTGTCAGTGCGCTGCCGGCAAGGCGGCCACACGCTGCACCAGCTCGCGCGCAAATTCAACATACGCGATGGCGCCTTTGGCGGCCGGGTCAAACACCACACCCGGTTGGCCATAACTGGGCGCCTCGGCCAGCCGCACATTGCGGGGAATGACTGTGGTGAACACCTTCTCGCCAAAGTGCTCCCTGAGCTGCTCGCTGACCTGCTGCTGCAAGGTGATGCGCGGGTCAAACATCACCCGCAGCAGACCGATGACCTGCAGGTCGCGGTTGAGGTTGGCATGCACCTGCTTGATGGTGTTGACCAGGTCAGACAAACCCTCCAGCGCAAAGTATTCACACTGCATCGGCACGATCACACCGTGGGCGCTGCACAAACCGTTGAGCGTGAGCAGGCTGAGCGACGGCGGGCAATCGATCAGCACAAAGTCATAGTCGCCGGCTGCGTCCAGCGCCACGGCGGCCAGGGCGCGTCTCAGGCGTTCATGGCGGTGCGGCAGGGCCACCAGCTCCACCTCAGCGCCGGCCAGCTCACGGTTGGCGCCCAGCACGTCATACCCACCGCTGGACGAGCGTTGGCGGGCCTCGGCAATGTTGGCGGATTCCAACAACACGTCGTACACCGACAGCGGCATCTCGCGTTTGTCGATGCCCGAGCCCATGGTGGCGTTGCCCTGCGGATCCAGATCGACCACCAGCACACGCTGCTGCACCTTGGCCAGCCCGGCGGCCAGGTTGACGGTGGTGGTCGTTTTGCCAACGCCACCCTTCTGGTTTGCAATGCAAAAGACTTTGGCCATGGGGCAAGTATCGCTGCAGGCAAATGTACCGGCTGCAGCACTTGCAGGCTGCAATCAAGCTGCAGCGCCCGGCGGGTAGGCTCAGGCGGCGATGTTTGGGTGAGCGGCCGGGCGCATCCACACCAGGCAGCGCTGCGCGTCCACCCCCGGCACCTGCAGTTGTTCCACGTGAAACACTTGCACGCCGGCAGGCAATTGGGCTTGCTCGTCCGATGGCAGCTTGCCTTTCATCGCCAACCACACACCGCCCGGCGCCAGTACCTGGGCAGACAGCGTGGTGAAATCCACCAGCGACGCAAACGCCCGTGAGGTGATCACGTCAAACTGCCCGGCCTGCGGCGCCAGCGCCTCCACCCGCGCATGCAGCCCGGTGAGGTTGGGCAGGCGCAACTCTGCCGCCACCTGGCGGATGAAGCTGGCTTTTTTGGACACCGTGTCCACGCAGCTGACCCGCCAAGCCGGCTGTGCCAGCGCCAGCACCACACCCGGCAAACCACCACCACTGCCCACATCCAGCATCCGCAAGCCATCCAGGCCAGCGTTGACCGCGTGCTGGCGCAGCGCAGGCAGCACGGCCAAGCAGTCCACCAGATGGTGGGTCAACATTTCTTGCGGATCACGCAGCGCCGTCAGGTTGTAAACCTTGTTCCAGCGTCGCAGCAGTTGTAGGTAGGCGATCAAACCGTCCAGTGCGCTGGCATTCAACCCCAAACCCAGCGCTGCGCTGGCCGTTTGCAACTGCTCACGCCAATGGCTGCTGGCATCACCGTCCGGTTTGAGCATGTCAAGCAGCATCTTGGGTGGCTTGTTCGGCAGGCTCGGTTGGATCTGGCTCGGCTTGCTCTGGCTGCGGCAGGCTTTTGAACCGACCCTTTTTCAAATGCACCAGCAACAGCGAGATGGCGGCGGGCGTGACGCCGGAGATGCGAGATGCCTGGCCCAAAGTGCCCGGGCGGTGGCGGCTGAGCGTCTGCCGCACCTCAAAACCCAGTGCTGGCACCCGGTCGTAGTCCAGATCAGCCGGCAGCGGCAGATGCTCAAAGTGCGCTGCGCGCTCCACATCCTCCACTTGCTTGCTGATGTAGCCTGCGTATTTGGCGGTGATTTCCACCTGCTCAATCACCGCATCCGCCAGCGCGTCGCCCAGTTCCATCCGCAATGTTTCACGTGAAACAGGGTCTGCAGACCAGGCGCCGCTGCCCGGCTGGGCCGCAGCAGCCACCGCCAACACCGCATCAAAACCCACGCCCGGCCGGCGCAGCAGGTCGGCCAGGTTGTACTCATGCTCAATGGCCTTGCCCAGCAAGCGCTCAGCGTCGGCCACCGCCAAGGTTTCAGGCCGTACCCAGCAGCGCTTGAGTTGCTCAGCCGTGCGCGCCACCGCGTCCCGCTTGCGGTTGAAAACAGCCCAACGCGCATCGTCCACCAAGCCGATCTGGCGGCCGATCTCAGTCAACCGGGCATCGGCGTTGTCCTCCCGCAGTTGCAGGCGGAACTCAGCCCGGCTGGTGAACATGCGGTAGGGCTCACTCACACCCTTGCCGATCAGGTCATCCACCAGCACGCCCAGGTAAGCCTGGTCACGCCGCAGTGCCAGCGGGGCGCGGCCCTGGGCTTGCAATGCCGCATTGGCCCCCGCATACAAACCTTGCGCCGCCGCCTCTTCATAGCCGGTGGTGCCGTTGATCTGGCCGGCAAAAAACAGCCCCGCGATGGCCCGGGTCTCGAAGCTGGCTTTCAGCTGACGCGGGTCAAAGAAGTCGTACTCGATGGCGTAACCAGGCCGCAGGATGTGCGCGTTCTCCAGGCCCACCATCGACCGCACCGCCGCCAGCTGGATGTCAAACGGCAGCGAAGTGGAGATGCCATTGGGGTAGTACTCATGCGTCGTCAGGCCCTCGGGCTCCAAGAAAATCTGGTGTGAATCCTTGTCCGCAAAGCGGTTCACCTTGTCTTCGATGCTGGGGCAGTAGCGCGGCCCCACACCCTCGATCACCCCGGTGAACATGGGGCTGCGGTCAAAGCCCGAGCGGATGACGGCGTGGGTCTGCGCATTGGTGTGGGTGATCCAGCACGGCACCTGGCGTGGGTGCTGGCCGGCGTGGCCCATGAAGCTGAACACCGGCAGTGGGTCCAGATCACCCGGTTGGGCGGTGATGCGCGAGAAGTCGATACTGCGGCCGTCCAGGCGCGGTGGCGTGCCGGTTTTCAGCCGGCCCTGCGGCAGCTTCAGTTCTTTCAAGCGGGCCGACAAGGTGACGGCCGGCGGGTCGCCTGCCCGGCCGGCAGCGTGGTTGCGCAGGCCCACATGCACCCGGCCGTCCAGAAACGTGCCGGCGGTCAACACCACGGTCTTGCCCCGGAAGGCGACGCCCAGCTGGGTGATGGCGCCGGTGACACGGTCCACGCCGCCGTCGCTGTCCACCATCAAATCGTCCACCGCTTGCTGGAACAGCCACAAGTTGGGCTGGTTCTCCAGCCGCTGGCGGATGGCGGCTTTGTAGAGCACCCGGTCAGCTTGCGCCCGGGTGGCGCGCACGGCAGGGCCTTTGCTGCCGTTCAGGATGCGGAACTGGATGCCGGCTTCGTCCGTGGCCGCAGCCATCGCGCCACCCAGTGCGTCCACCTCTTTGACCAGGTGGCCTTTGCCGATGCCGCCGATGGACGGGTTGCAGCTCATCTGGCCCAGGGTCTCGATGTTGTGCGTCAGCAGCAGGGTGGTGCAGCCCATGCGCGCAGCGGCCAGCGCGGCCTCGGTGCCGGCATGGCCGCCGCCGACCACGATGACGTCAAATATTTGGGGGTGCAGCATGGGGTGGGGTGGCGCGGGCTAAGCGCTTGGGCAGGTGGGGCAGGGGGCTATTGTAAAAACTCGGCGCCGGCGGCGTGCTGGTGGCCGGCCATGCACCCAGCCCTATCATCCGGCGCACCGTGATTGACTCCATCCATCATCAAGCCCCAGCCTGCCGCCCCGGCTGCGCGGCTTGCTGCACCGCAGCATCCATCAGCAGCGCCATCCCGGGCATGCCGCTGGGCAAACCGGCCGGTGTGCCCTGTGTGCAACTGGACAGCCAAGGCCGCTGCCGGATTTTTGGCCAGCCGCAGCGGCCGGTAGTGTGTGCATCACTGCAGCCGTCGGCGGAGATGTGCGGGCCAGACCGGGCCCATGCGATGGCCTGGCTGGGCCGGCTGGAAGTGTTGACGGCGCCGTGACCCGGGTCAGGCCCGCAACGCCAGCCGCCGAGGTCAACCGGCAACCAACCGGCGAACAATCCGCTTAACGCAAGGCCGCAGCCCGCAACTGCCGCGCCACAAACCAGCCGCAGGCCAGGCCCACCACCGCAGCCACCAGCGCCGGCAGCAGCAGGTCAAACAGCCCCAGCGGCTCACCCTCCAGCACCCGCTGCATCAGCGTGATTTGTGCCAGGGCCGGCAGCCACAGGTGCCAGGGCTGTTCACCACCCTGGTTGAACAGCGTGACCATGGGCAGCAGCGATGTGCCCAGCACCACCAGCGTGTTGCTGGCCTGCGCCTCTTTGAAGGTTTTGCAGCGGATGGCCACGGCCATCAGCAGGGCCGCCAGCATGCCGGCCAGCGGCAGCAGCAGGGCCAAGAACTGCCATGCCTCGCGCCAGCCAAACTGGAACATGGCCGCCAGCGTTTCGCTGCGAAGCAGCCACTGGCCGGGCGAAAAGCTCAAACACGACAACACCGCCACGCCCATGCCCACACAGGCCACCGCACCCCATTTGCCCAGCACGATGGCGCCGCGCGGCACCGGCGTCATCAGCAGCGGCTCCAGTGAGCCACGTTCACGTTCACCGGCCGTGGTGTCCAGCGCGGCATGCAGTGCGCCATACAGCACCGCCATCAGCACAAAAAACGGCAACATGCGGGTGAACTGTGCGGCCTGCACCCGGGCGCCGGCCAGGTCCACCTCGTCCACCTGCACCACCTGCAGCAGGCCGGGCACCACGCCGTGCAGCACCAGGCGCAGGGTGGCCTGCTCTTGGTTGAAGCCACGCAGCAGCCGCGCCACGCTGCCGGCCTCGCCCTGGGCGCGGTTGTTGGCGCTGGCGCTGATGAGTTGCACGCTGGGCAGCACGCCGTCGGCCAGGTCTTGCTCAAAGCTGGCCGGCACCACCAGCACCGCATGGCCAAAACTGCGGCGCTGCAGGGCGGCCTCAAAGTCGGCCGGCGCGGCTTGGGTGCTCCACGTCTGGCGCTGGATGTAGTTGCGCAAGGTGGGCGCCTGGTCCAGCCCCACCGCGTAGACCACCCGCGATTCAGCCTGGGCCTCAAAGTCAGCCACCAGGGCCGACAAGGCCACCAGCAGCAGCGGGCCGATGGCCACTGACGACAACAACACCATGGCCAGGGTGCGGCGGTCCCGCAGGGCGTCGCGCAGCTCTTTGCAGAACACGGTCCAGGCGGCGTGCATCACGGGGCGGCCTTGGGGACGGGTTGTGCGGGCGCTGTCTGGCCAATCGGCGTTTGTGCAAACGCCAGATGCACAAACGCGGCTTCAAAGTCGGTCTGCCCGGTGCGGGCCAGCAGCTCAGCCACGGTGCCGTCAGCCACCGTGCGGCCAGCGGCCATCACCACCACCCGGTCACACAGCCGCTCCACCTCTTGCATGATGTGGGTGGAAAAAATGATGCACTTGCCGTGCTCGTCCCGCAGCCGGCGCAACGCATCCCGCAGGCTGCGGGTGGCCAGCACGTCCAGGCCGTTGGTGGGCTCGTCCAGGATGATGTGCGACGGGTCATGCACCAGGGCGCGGGCCAGCGCGGTCTTCATGCGCTCGCCCTGGCT
>JAYVLI010000375.1:0-10748 GCA_043759535.1 Betaproteobacteria bacterium
CCGTGCCGTCAAAGCCGTGGTAGGCGCCGGGGTAAACCACCACCTGCGGCTTGGGGATGTTGGCCGCGCTCGCTGCGCCCGCCACACCCGCTGCCTCCACCAGGGCCTGGCAGGGGGCGGCCGGGGTCCAGTCATCGTCGGCGCCCAGCAACAGCAGCAGTGCTGTGCTGGCGGCATGGCCTTGTTGCAGGTCTGCCGCACAGCCGGGATAAAACGCCACCGCAGCACGCGGCCGCAGTGCGGCAGCGGCGACGGCGGGGTGGCGCAGGTTGGTGGCCGCCAGCACCGTGCTGCCACCGTTGGACCAACCCAGCAACGCCAGCCGCTGCGCGTCCACCCCCGGCTGGGCGGCCAGCCAGGCCAGTGCGCCCAGCACGTCCAGCCGGCGGTTGGTCATGGTGATCTTGCGTTGACCAATGCGCTGGGTGCAGATCTCACGCACGCCGCGTGGGCTGAAGGCGTCCAACACCAGCACCGCCCAACCCTCAGCCTGCAGCAGGCCGGTGGAGTCGCGCATGCGCTGCGACAACCGCCCGCGAGCGTCCAGCGCGCCGCCACAGCCGTGCAGCAGCAGCACCGCCGGCCGGGGCGTATCCACCGGCGCGGCAAACCAGTAGCCCGACAACTGCAACGGCTGACCGTCGGGTGCGTCCTGGCTGGGCAACTGCACCAGTACCGGCACGGCCTGGGCGGATGTGTCCAGCGGCGCAGCTTGGGCCCAGCCTGTTGCGCAGGCCAGCACGGCAGCAGCCAATTGCTGCACGATCTTCTTGCCCCGCAGCCCGCTGCCCATGTTGATGTCTCCACTGACCTGGCAATGAGCATAGCCCGGCCGCTGCGGCACCCTGACAGACCATGCGCGCCGGCCTGTGATGTCGCAGAGTTGGCACTCGACCTTGCCTTTTGGGGGTTGCGCACGGCGTCTTGGGCCTAGAATGGTCTGCAAGTTCTGTGCCGACACATGCCTATCCTTCGCCTCCTCCACTCACCTCCCCTTGCCTGCGTGACTGCCGCCCTGCTGCTGGGTGTGGCTGGCCAACCCGCACTGGCTGAAAAAGCCGACCGCAGAAAGGCCATGACGCTGGAGTCTGATCAACCCTGCGACGTGAATCTGCAAAAACAGACCAGCGTGTGCAGCGGCAACGTGGTGATCATCCAGGGCACGCTGCAACTGCGCGCTGACCGGCTGGAACTGCGTGAAACCCCACAAGGCCACCAGACTGCGCAAGCCCTGGGCAGCGCCGGCAAGCTGGCGTCCTACCGGCAAAAGCGCGACGGGCTGGACGAAGTGGTCGAAGGCCAAGCCCAGCGCATTGACTACGACAGCCGCGCCGGCACCCTGCGTTTTGAGGGCCAGGCCCAGGTGCGGCGGCTGCAGGGCGGTGCGGTGGCTGACGAGATCCAGGGCGGCGTGATCGTCTGGGACAGCGTGGCCGAGACCTTCAATGTGCGTGGTGGTGCAGCCACCGCCAGCAACCCGGGCGGCCGGGTGCGGGCAGTGATTGCACCGCGCGCCCAGGTGGATGCGCCTGCCGCCGTGCCTGCCGCCACGCCTGCCAGCGCAGCGCTGCGGCCGTCGAGCACGTTGGGAGAGCGCCGATGAGCGCGGCGGTGCTGGCAGCGCCCCAGGCCACCACTGCTCCAGCCACCCCGGCGGCGACCCAGGCCACCCAAACCACCAGCCGGCTGGACGTGACCGGCCTGCAAAAAAGTTACGGCTCACGCCAGGTGGTCAAAGAGGTGCATTTGGCGGTGGGCGCCGGTGAGGTGGTGGGCCTGCTGGGCCCCAACGGCGCCGGCAAGACCACCACGTTTTACATGGTGGTGGGCCTGGTGCGGCCAGATGCGGGTGTCATCCGCATCGACGGCGAAGAGGTGCAGGGCCGGCCCATCCACCAGCGCGCCCGCATGGGGCTTAGCTACCTGCCGCAAGAGGCGTCCATCTTCCGCAAGTTGACGGTGGAAGAAAACATCCGCGCCGTGCTGGAGCTGCAGGTGGGGACTGACGGCAAAGCCTTGCCGGCGGCCAAGATCAATGCCCTGCTGGAGCAGTTGCTGCACGACCTGTCCATCGCCAAGCTGCGTGACAGCCCCGCGCCGGCCTTGTCGGGCGGCGAGCGGCGCCGGGTGGAGAGTGCCCGTGCCCTGGCCACCCAGCCGCGTTTCATCCTGCTGGACGAGCCGTTTGCCGGCGTGGACCCGATCGCGGTGATCGAGATCCAACGCATCATCAGTTTCCTCAAATCACGCGGTATCGGGGTGCTGATCACCGACCACAACGTGCGCGAGATGTTGGGCATTTGTGACCGTGCTTACATCATCAGCGAGGGCCGGGTGCTGGCTGAGGGCACACCCGCCGAGATCATCGAGAACGCTGAGGTACGCCGGGTGTACCTGGGCGAACACTTCCGCATGTAAGCCGCAAGTGCTGCCCACCCGCCCATGAAACCGTCACTGCAAGTAAGGCTGTCGCAACACCTGGCGCTGACGCCCCAGCTGCAACAGTCGATCCGCCTGCTGCAACTCTCCACGCTGGAGTTGCACCAGGAAATCGAGCAAATGCTCGAACAAAACCCGTTTCTCGACACCGACGACGAGCACACGCCGATGGAGTTTGGCCTGGAGCGGGTGGCCGCACCGGCAGACGCCAGCGCCGAGCGCGAGAAGAACAAGCTGTCCGAGCGAGAAGACGGTGGTGACGGCAACAGCAGTGCCGATGAACCCGCCGGTGTGGACACGGCTGAGTTTGGCGGCACCGAGCGTGACGACTGGGAAAACGGCACCGAGCGGGATGACTTTGACGGCATCCGCGAGCTGCCGTCGCAAATGAGCGGCAGCGGCACCGGCAGTGGTGATGACGACTACGAACCGATTGAATCGGCCGACAACGGCCTGACGCTGCAAGAGCATTTGCGCCGCCAACTGCTGGGCATGCGCCTGTCACCGGAAGACGCAGCGGCGGTGATGGTGCTGATTGAGTCGTTGAATGAGGACGGCTACCTGGCCGACACGCTGGAAGACATTGCCGAGCGGCTGGCCTTTGGCATGGGCCTGGAAGGTGACGCTGCCGCCGACGAGCGTGAAGAGCTGGCCGACAGCCTGCGCTGCGCGCTGAAATGGCTGCAGAGTTTTGAGCCCACCGGGGTGGGCGCCTCAGGCCTGGGCGACTGCATTGCGCTGCAACTGCGCGACGGCCCCAATTGCCCTGCCAAGACAGCCGCCATCCAGATTTGCCGCAAGCATCTTGAATTGCTGGCCCGCAAAGACATCAAAAAACTGATGACCGCCACCGGCGCCAGTGAGGAAACCCTGCGCGCCGCCGAGACCCTGATCAAGGCCTGCGAGCCCAAGCCTGGCCGACCCTTCACCCGGGCCGAGGCCAACATCGTGGTGCCCGAGGTGATGGTGGTCAAAAGTCGCCGGGGCTGGAAAACCACGCTCAACCCCGACGTGATGCCCAAGCTGCGCATCAATGATTTGTATGCCCAGGCCATTCGCGGCCAGCGCAATGGCAGTGCGTCGGGTTTGTCGGCGCGGCTGCAAGAAGCGCGCTGGTTCATGAAGAACATCCTGCAGCGTTTTGACACCATCTTGCGGGTCAGCCAGGCCATCGTCGAGCGCCAAAAGGGCTTTTTGGCGCACGGTGAAATTGCGATGAAACCGCTGGTGCTGCGCGAGATTGCCGATGAGCTGGGCCTGCATGAATCCACCATCTCGCGGGTGACCACCGCAAAGTACATGAACACGCCGTACGGCACCTTTGAGCTGAAATACTTTTTTGGCTCGTCGCTCAATACCGAGGCCGGTGGCAACGCCAGCAGCACGGCGGTGCGGGCACTGATCAAGCAACTGGTCAGCTCGGAAGACCTGGCCAAACCGCTGTCCGACAGCCAGTTGGCCGACATGCTGGCCGAGCAAGGCATCCAGGTGGCGCGCCGCACGGTGGCCAAATACCGCGAAGCGCTGAAGATTGCGCCGGCCAATTTGCGCAAGGCGATGTGATGGGCAAAACCACTGCTGTGGGCGATGCGCCCGTGCCGCTGTTTTTGCCCTGCGCGGCAGGCACCGAGGCGCTGCTGGTGGACGAGGTGCGCCGCATCCTGGGCGCCGATGCGCTGGTGGAGGCCGCGCGGGGCGGTGTGCATGTCACCGGCAGCGCGCTGGTGGCGATGCAGCTCAACCTGGAATCGCGCCTGGCGCAACGGGTGCTGTGGCCGCTGGCCTCAGGCCCCTACCAGAACGAACATGACCTGTATGACCTGGCCTGCACCGTGCCGTGGTGTGACTGGATCACGCCGGCGCAGACCTTCCGCATCGACACCACGGCCCAGCGCTCACCGCTGCAAAGCCTGAATTTCGCCACCCTGCGGGTCAAGGATGCGGTGTGTGATGTGGTGCGCCACCACCTCGGTGAGCGGCCCAGCATCGACACCCGCCACCCGGATTTGCCGCTGACGCTGTTTTTGTCGCCTGACCACGCCACGCTGTATGCCGACACCTCGGGTGAGGCGCTGTTCAAGCGGGGCTGGCGTGATGCGCAAGGCGGAACTGTTGGCGTCAAAGGTGACGCCCCGCTGAAAGAAACCCTGGCGGCGGCGATGTTGGCCGCCGCTGGCTGGCAGGGCCGGACCGAGGACGGCCCGCTGTTTGACCCTTGTTGTGGTGCTGGCACCATCGCCATCGAGGCAGCGCAGATTGCCGCCGGCATCGCGCCCGGGCTGCAGCGGCGGTTTGCGTTTGAGGCCATGCTGCCCTTCCGCCCGCACCAAAACAGTTGGTCGCGCTTGAAAGACGCAGCGCGTGCCCGCCAGCACGCTCCGGCGGTGGCCATTTTTGCCGGCGATGTGTCCTTCCGCATGACGGACTTTGCCGAGCGCAACGCCCAACGCGCCGGCGTGGCCAAGTACATCGGCTTCAAAACCGCCGACGCGCTGCAACGCCTGCCACCGGCCGAGCGTGGGCTGCTGGTGATCAACCCGCCGTATGGCGAGCGCATCGCGCCGATGGGCTCGCGAGGCGAGCGCAGCTTGCAGACCGGCTTTCGCGGCGAGCGGCATGCGCCACGCGACGCCAAGAATGACCCGCGCCCGACCCGGGAAGGCTTTGAGGGTGGCGGCAGCCCGGCGCAGTTTTTCAGCCAACTGGCCAGCCACTGGAAACAGCATTACGCCGGCTGGACGGCCTGGGTGCTGAGCCCCGACATGAAGCTGCCGCAAGCCCTGCGCCTGAAAGAAAACCGCCGCGTGCCGTTGTGGAACGGGCCTATTGAATGCCGGCTGTTCCGTTTTGACCTGGTGGCGGGCTCGGCGCGTGCCAAGCCGGAGGCCGATACCGGCACTGCCGCCACCAACAACGCCGGCTGAAAAAAAGCGCCGGCCCCACGACGGGGTGCGGCGTTTGGATGGTGCAGGTTTGCAGGCCTGCGGCTCAGCGCTTCATCAAGCCGCCCAGCAAGCCACCCAGCATGTCGGTGATGTTGGCGCCCGGCGCCGGCACCTGGCCATCTGGCGTCAGCTTGTCCACCACCTGCGGCAGCAGGTGCGACAACTGGCTGAGCAGGTCACCCGAGGACATGCCGGCCTGCTGCGCCATCGCGTCCACCTGGTCACCGCCCAGCGCATTGCCCAATTGGTCTGCCGAGACCGGCTGGTTTTGCCCGCTGCCGACCCAGGATTGCACCGCGTCGCCCATGCCGCCCTGGGTCAGTTTGCTGAGCAAGTTGCCCAGGCCGCCCATGGCACCGGCCGTGCCGCCGCCACCTTGGGTCAGCAAGCCGCCGATCACTTTCATCAGCATGTCGCTGTTGCCGCCTTGACCACCACCGGTCATTGCGCCCATTGCACTGCCCAAGACTGAATCGAGTAGACCCATGATGCTGTACCCCCACCGTGTTGAAGAACCGGCGCATTGTCGCCAGCGCAAACCGGCCGGCCAGGGATTAGTTCACACCTGCAGCCCTGCGCTCAGCCGGCTAGGCTGCCGATAAGCGCCAGCGCCGCCAGCGGTGCGGTGTCGGCCCGCAGCACCCGCTGGCCCAGCGACACCGGCTGAAAGCCACTGGCCTCGGACAGCGCCATTTCGGCTGCGCTCAGGCCACCCTCCGGGCCGCTCAACAGGGTGATGCTGCTGGCGTTGGTGCCGGCCAGCACCGCCGCCAGCGCCTGGCTGCCCGGCGCCAGGCTCAGTTGCAGACGGCTGGCGGTGGCATGGCTTGCCGGCAACCCGGCCAGCCAGGTGCGCATGGCCACCGGCGCCAGCACCTGGGGCACCCGGTTGCGGCCACTTTGCTCACAGGCGGCCACGGCGATGGCCTGCCAGTGCGCCGCTTTGCGCTGGGCCCGCTCACCGTCCAGGCGCAGCACCGAGCGCTCACACACCAGCGGCACGATGTGGGCCACACCCAGCTCGGTGGCTTTTTCCACCAGGCCGTCCATGCGCTCATTGGCGGGCATGCCCAGGGCCAGGGTCACGGCGGTGGCCAGCTCACATTCCACCGGCGCATGGGCCAGCAGCCGCGCCGTGACACGCTTGCGCTCCATCACCAGCACCTCGGCTTGCCACTGGCCACCCTGGCCATCAAACAGGGTGATGGCGTCGCCAGGCTGCAGGCGCAGCACCTGCACATGGCGGGCGGCGTTGTCAGGCAGGGCCAGCTCGGTGCCGGCGTGCAGGGTGGTGTCGGTGTGGAAGCGTGGGGGCATGCAGGTGCGGGCCGCTGATCAGGCAGGATCGGCCAGGCGTTGCGCCAGTGCGTTGGCGGCAGCGTCGCCCTTGGCCTGGCGCACTTGCGCCACAAACTGCAGCGCCAGGGTTCGGATCTGCGCTGGTCCGCTGCATTTCTCGATGTCCAGGATCAAGCGGTAGCCCTTGAACAGGCCCAGCTGCGCACGTGCCTCGGCGGTGAGGCGGTCATACAGCACCTTGTAGCCTTGCTCTTGCAGCGCGTCGGCCAGGCGCATGTGGGTCAGCGGTTGCAGCAATGGTTGGGCCAATGGTTGCGGCGCCGTGGGTGTGTCCGGCAGCGCTGGGGTTGCGGCGGCGGGCAACGCTGCCAGCGGCGCAGCCGGGCTGTCCGCCGGCCTGTCCACCACGCGGCCCACCAGCCCGTTGGCCACCAGTTGTTGCAACTCCAGCGGGCTGCAGCCTTTGACCAGCGCCAGATACGCACCGGCAGTGCGTTGCGGGTCAATGATCAGCAGCAGGTTGCGTGCGGCGCGCGACAGAGGCAGTTTGCGCGCAGTGATCTCACGTCGGCCAGCCTCAGTCTTGCTCAGTGGCAAGACCAGCCACGGCCCCATCTCGGCGGGCTGGTTGCCTGGTGTCAACGAGTTGCCTCGCGCAACTCACGCCGCAGGATCTTGCCCACCGTGCTTTTGGGCAGGTCGGTGCGGAACTCAATCACCTTGGGCCGCTTGTAGCCGGTCAGGTTGGCCTCGCACCAGGCGCGCACGTCGGCCTCAGTGAGTGCCGGGTTTTTCTTGACGATCACCACCTTGACGGCTTCACCGGCTTTGTCATCGGGGATGCCCACGGCGGCGCATTCCAGCACACCGGCCAATTGCGACAGCACGTCTTCCACCTCGTTCGGGTAGACGTTGAAACCCGAGACCAGGATCATGTCTTTCTTGCGGTCAACGATGCGGAAATAACCGCGCTCGTCCACGGTGCCGATGTCGCCAGTGCGGAAATAACCATCCGCCGTCATGGCCTTGGCAGTTTCATCGGGCCGCTGCCAATAACCGGCCATGACTTGCGGGCCGCGGATGGCAATTTCGCCCGCAGTCCCAGGGGGCACTTCGGCGCCATCATCGTCAAGCAGCGTCAGCTCGGTACTGGGCATGGGCAGGCCGATGGTCCCTGTATAGGCAAGTGCATCCACCGGGTTGCAGGTGGCTGACGGGCTGGTCTCACTCAGGCCGTAACCCTCGCAGATGGGGCAGCCGGTTTTCTCCAGCCACAGCCGCGCGGTACCTTGTGTCACCGCCATGCCGCCGCCCACCGAGATCTTCAAATGGCTCCAGTCCACGCTGTCAAAGTCAGCATGGTTGGCGATTGCCGAGAACAAGGTGTTGACCGCCGGGAAGCTGTGAAACGGCTGCGCCGCCAGGTCTTTGAACAGCGCGGCCAAGTCACGCGGGTTGGCAATCAACAGGTTGCAGCCGCCCATGCGCAGGCCCAGCATCATGTTGGTGTTGAACCCAAAGATGTGGTAGAGCGGCAGCGCGCAGACGGTGACGATTTGCGTGCCGGCGGGGATCTTTTTCAAGGCCGGCTGGTACCAGGCTTCGGCCTGCAGGATGTTGGCCACCAGGTTGCGGTGCAGCAGCACCGCGCCCTTGCTGACCCCGGTGGTGCCACCGGTGTACTGCAGCACGGCAATGTCGTCAGGCCCTATTTTGGCGGGGGTCAGCATCATGCGGCGGCCGCGGCTGATGGCGTCATTGAAGCGACTGGTGGCCACTGCGGGTGGCAGCACAAATGCTGGCACCAGCTTTTTGACCCGCCGCACCACATGGTTGACCAGTGCGCCTTTCACCAGGCCCAGCATGTCGCCCATGCTGGCCAGCAACACGGTTTTGGTGGGCACCTGGGCCATCACAGCGGCCACCGTGCTGGCAAAGTTCTCCATCACGATGATGGCTTTGGCACCTGAATCTTTGAGCTGGTGCTCCAGCTCACGCGGGGTGTACAGCGGGTTGACATTGACCACCACCAGCCCGGCGCGCAGCACCGCCGCCACCGCCACCGGGTATTGCGGCACGTTGGGCATCATCAACGCCACCCGGTCCCCCCGCACCAGACCCTGGCCCTGCAGCCAGGCGGCCAGCGCACGTGAAGCGTCGTCGATCTCACGGAAGCTGAACGACTTGCCCATGAACTTGTAAGCCGCCAGCGCGCTGTACTTGGCAAAGCTCTCGTCGATCAGTGCCACCAGCGAGGGGTAGACGTCGGTGCGGATATCGGCCGGCACACCAGCCGGGTATTGTTGAAGCCAAGTTTTCTGCATCGAAGTCACTCCGGGAAACCAGGGGGATTCTGACTGAGTGCTGACGCCCGACGGCTCAGGACATTCGATAGCAGGCGCTTGTGTGATGCCTGCCGCCCCGGGCTTGCGCGGCATGGCCGTGGCTCCGGCTTGGGCCTGCACGCTGGCCGCTTTTCAGGCCGCCGCGCTCACCGCCTCACTCTGGCCCTCAGGGTTGCGCAGCCGGCCGATCTGGCGATGGCCACCATTGCACGCCGGCCGCTACCAACTGCCGAAGAGCGGGTTCTGGCCGTTGGTATACCAAGACAGCTCAAAGCCGTCCTTCAACAAGATGGACCGTGTTGTGGGACCACCCGGCGCTTGCGCCCGTGCGATGTACTTCACCAGTGTGCTGGCGTCTTCGCTCAAGACATGGCTGATGCCCTCGCAGTCGCACTGCGCGATCAGCTTGAAGTCGTCTTTGACACGCACGCGGTCATCTGCCAAGTCACGTGCCAGTTGCCGCACCAGGATGCCGCAGCGCATGGCGTGGTCCACGTTAAACGGCAGCACCACAAAATTGCGCAGCGGCAGGTCGTTGATGGCTTGCTTGACTTGGAATACAGAGATCACGATGGCCGACAGGTACATCGGGACTTGGCGCTGGATGCACTCGCGGAAGTACTGCCGCGCAGCGTCGTGATGTGGCCGGTCTGGATTGGCAAAGGTGATCAGGAAGCTGGTGTCGAGCAAAACACTGTTCACTGCGCGCCCCCGCGCAAAGCGTCAACCCAGGCAGTTGAGTCGGGCACGTCTTTCCAGGCGGCCGCGCCGCGCCGGCTCAAGCGCAATAGCTCGTCTTCGTCCACCTTGGGTGCATAGGCCACGAACTCCAGCAAGCGGGCATTGCGCAGTTCACGTGTCAGCACGTTGTAGTCGGCTTTGATGCGCAGCATGGCGGTTTTGTAGAGGCGATTGACGGTGTCGTCGCGCAGCATTTCTTTTTCGGTGGTGACCTTCAGCGTGCTGCCATCCGGCAGGCGGACATGGGCATTGGCCTTGGTGACACCACCCAGGTCTTGAATCTCACCCCGGATGTAGCGCTCCACCTGCACCCACTGGTCGGCATCGTCGGCACGGTAGTCGGTGTTGGCGCTGACCAGTACCGGCCGGTCCAGAAAGGGTGCCGTGATGCGGTAAGCCAGATCGCGGCTGGTGCGTGCCGCTTTTTGCCAACGCTCCACCACCTCTCTGCGCTTGCTGTCCAAGCTGTCCAACAGATCGCTGGACAGCAGCGCTTGCAGGTCATGAAACAACCTTGGGGCGGCGAGAAGCGGCGCTGTTTCGATAGCCAGCGAGCCTTGGCGGACAGCGACGTCCAACTGCTGGGTATCCACCTCGCGGTCACTGCCGCGCAGAAAGGCCTGCACCTCATCTGCAAACCGCGCCAAATCGCCCAGTCGAACTCGCTCCGGCCCGGCTTCAAAACCGGCAGAGCGGTCGATCAACGCGAGCGTGATGCGCTGAGCTTCCATGGTTTTTCCATTTTAAGTGGTGCGCCTGCTGTCGGCCATCGTGAATTCAACCTGCGCCCGCAGGCCCGTTTTCAAGCCCCCGGCGCCACCCAACCACGTGGCACCGCACCCAGCAGGCGGCGGGTGTAATCCTGCTGCGGCGCGGCCAGGATTTGCGCCGCGCTGGCCTGCTCCACCACCTGGCCGTCTTTCATCACCAGCACCTCGTCGCTGATGAAGCGCACCACGGCCAGGTCGTGGCTGATGAA
>JAYVLI010000376.1:0-23269 GCA_043759535.1 Betaproteobacteria bacterium
CCAGGCCACGGAAGCGCCCCCAGTGGTAGGGCACCGCGCCACCGCCGTGCGGGATGATGAAACGCAGCGTGGGAAAGTCTTTGAACAAATCACTGGTCAGGCACTGCATGAACGCCGTGGTGTCGGCATTGAGGTAATGCGCACCGGTGGTGTGGAAACAGGCGTTGCAACTGGTGGATACATGCACCATGGCCGGGATGTCGTACTCCACCATTTTTTCGTAGATGGGGTACCAGCTACGGTCGCTCAGGGGCGGTGATGTCCAGTGGCCGCCCGACGGATCGGGGTTCAAGTTGATGCCCACATTGCCAAACTGCGCCACACACTTGACCAGCTCAGGGATGCTGGTGGCCGGGGCAACGCCCGGGCTTTGCGGCAGCATGGCCGCAGGGACAAAATGGTTGGGGAACAGTTGCGCCACCCGGTAACACAGCTCGTTGCAGATGGCCGCCCAGGTGCTGCTGATGTTGAAATCACCAATGTGATGCGCCATGAAGCTGGCGCGTGGGCTGAAGATGGTCAGGTCACTGCCGCGTTCTTTCATCAAGCGCAACTGGTTGGCCTCGATCGTCTCGCGCAGCTCGTCGTCGCTGATCTTCAGGTCGCTCACTTTGGGCATCAGCGCGGCGTCTTGAATGCCTGCGATCTGCTGGTTGCGCCAGGCCTCCAGTGCCTTGGGCGCGGTGGTGTAGTGGCCGTGGCAGTCGATGATCATGTTGGCTCCCGGGGTGTTTTGAGAGATTGACAATGGCGGCTCAAGCCGGGTCCATGCCTTGTTTGGTTTTGGCGGCGGCGCTGGTGGGCGATGTCAGATAAGCCAGCAGCGCCCGCACCGCTGGCGCCTGGCTGGAGACCACACACAGCCCGGCTGAAAACGTGGTGTTGATCTGGATGGCCGGTGGCAGCGGGCCGACGATTGCGATACCCGGCACATGCAGCAACTCACTCAATTGCTGAAAGCCCAGGTCCACCTCACCGCGCGCCACCAGCGCGCCCACCGGCACGCCGGGTGGTGCTAACACGGTGCGCGCCCGCAGCGCTGCCGCAATGCCCCAGCGGTCAAACAGCTTGGCCAATTGCACCCCGCTGGGGCCGGTGGAATAACCAATCGTGCGCGCCGCCAGCACGGCATTGCGCACTGCGTCTTCGCTGCTGATGTCGGGCCAGGTGGCGCCGGCCGGCACGGCCACGGCCACGCCCGAATGCACCAGGTCTACCCGGCTGCCGGCCACCACCTGGCCGCTGCTGATCAAGCGGTCAATCGCGTCAGACGCCAGCACCACCAGATCAAAGACCTCACCGGCCTGGATGCGCTTGGCAGCGTCCACCCCGCCCACCGAGGTCATCAACACGGCCACACCGTGCTGCGCCTGGTAGGCGGCGGCCAAATCGGCCAGCAGCGCCCGAGTGGCCATGGACGAAATGCCTGTCATCGTGGTGCCCATGTCAGCCTGTGGTGGGGATTGGGTGGGTGGCGGCCATCGGCTGGTGATGGCCGGATGGCGAGCATTCTGGCGGCCCCAACGCGTGCAATCCAGGCATGGCTGCAAATAGCAGCCAGATCATTGCGGCATCGCTGATCTCGCCAGGCCAACGCGCCCTGCCCTTAACCCTGCGCTTAACCGTGCCCTCAACCCAGGCATCAACCCGGCTGTGATGGTGCCGCGGCGCCTTGCGGCAAGGCCTTGACCAACGCCAACAATGCCGCACAGGCCAAACGGCAGCAGCAGGGTGATGGGGTGTTGCGGGAATGGCGGTGTTTGCGCGCCGGTGGCCCATGAGGTGAATGGGGTCGCTGCGACCAAGACGCTGCGCCTCGACACACGCTGCCGGCTTGTGGGTGGCGGTGGGCTGGGGCTGCCATGGTGGAGGGCGGTTACAGCGGGCGGTTACAGCGGGCGGTTACAGCGGGCCGTTGCAGCGCATGGATTGTCTTGCAGGCGCCAGCGTGGCCGCGGTTGCGCCGGGATACTGGTGGCCGCCGCAAACACCGCCGCAAGCACCTCCCCAACCACCGCCCCGCCCTCCCCACAAAGGCTGCCATGCACTACCCCACCTCTGCCCGCGCGCCGGGCTTGAAATTTGACCCGTTCAAGGCGCTGGCGGTGCCGCGCCCCATTGGCTGGATTGCCAGTGTTGACCGCAACGGCGTGCCCAATCTGGCGCCCTACAGTTTTTTCAACGCCATCAGTGACCGTCCGCCGATGGTGATGTTCAGCTCGGGTGGCCGCAAAGACAGCCTGCGCAACATCGAGCAGACGGGTGAGTTCACCTGCTCCATCGCCAACTGGGATTTGCGCGAGGCGATGAACCTCAGCTCCGCGCCGGTGGCGCACGGGGTGGACGAGTTTGCGCTGGCCGGGCTGGCGCAGCGCAAGTCGCTGCTGGTCAAGCCGCCGTTTGTGGCCCAGGCACCGGCCGCCTTTGAATGCCGGTTGTGGAAGACGATTGAGCTGCCGGCACCAGCGGCCCGCCCCGGGTCCAGCGTGGTGCCTGAGGGCTACACGCTGGTGATTGGTGAGGTGGTGGCGGTCTACATCGATGAGCAATTCATCGTCGATGGCCTGGTGGACACCGGCAAGATGCGGCCGCTGGCGCGGCTGGGTTACATGGATTTCTCGGTGGTCACGCCGGAGAGCCTGTTCACGCTGAACCGGCCGACTGCCAGTGAAGACGGCTTGACGGCCCAGGTGCAAACCGGGCCGTGGGACGGCGTCTATCGCTAGACGCCGTCAGCGGCCCATCAGGCGGCGGTTTTTGCTGCGGCCCGCTTGCCCAACTCGATTTTGGCAATGGCGTTGCGGTGCACCTCGTCCGGCCCATCCACGATGCGCACGGTGCGCTGGTGGGCATAGGCCTCGGCCAACCAGGTGTCCTGGCTGACACCGGCGGCGCCGTAAGCCTGGATGGCCCAGTCCACGATCTTGCAGCTCATGTTGGGCGCCACCACCTTGATCATCGCGATCTCGGCCTTGGCGGCCTTGTTGCCGGCCACGTCCATGCGGTGGGCGGCGTTGAGCGTCAACAGCCTGGCCTGGTCGATCATGCAGCGGCTCTCGGCAATGCGCTCAGCCCAGACCGATTGCTGCGACAGCGCCTTGCCAAAGGCGATGCGGTTTTGCAGCCGGTCACACATCAGCTCGAGCGCCCGCTCGGCCGCGCCGATGCTGCGCATGCAGTGGTGGATGCGCCCGGGCCCAAGCCGGCCTTGCGCAATCTCGAAGCCACGGCCCTCGCCCAGCAACACATTGCTGGTGGGCACCCGCACGTTTTTGAGTTCCACCTCCATGTGGCCGTGCGGTGCGTCGTCGCGGCCAAACACCTTGAGTGGGCGCAGCACTTTGACGCCAGGCGTGGCCATCGGCACCAGCACCATCGACTGCTGGCTGTGGCGCGGGGCGTCAAAGTCAGTCTTGCCCATCACGATGAGGATGGCGCAGCGCGGGTCACCGGCGCCGGACGACCACCACTTGACACCGTTGATGACGTAATCGTCGCCGTCACGCTTGATGGAGGTCTCGATGTTGGTGGCGTCACTGCTGGCCACGGCCGGCTCGGTCATCAAGAAGGCCGAGCGGATCTCACCGCGCAGCAGCGGTGCCAGCCACTGGTCTTTGTGTTCTTGCTTGCCGTAGCGCTCAATCGTCTCCATGTTGCCGGTATCGGGCGCGCTGCAATTGAACACCTCGCTGGCCCAGGGCACGCTGCCCATGATTTCGGCCAGCGGCGCGTATTCCAGATTGGTCAAGCCGGCGCCGCGCTCACTCTCGGGCAAAAACAGGTTCCACAGGCCGGCAGCGCGGGCCTTGGGCTTGAGCTCTTCAATCACCGCGCTGGGCAGCCAGGCGTTGCCGCCCGCGCGGTTGGCATCCAGCTGGGCGTGGTAATCGTGCTCACGCGGCAGCACATGGTCTTGCATGAAGGCCTGCAGACGGGCCTGCAGCGCTTGCACCTTGGGCGGGTGGTCAAAGTTCATGGTGGGGCTCCTGTGATCAGCGCTGCGGCCTGGGCTGGCCGCAGCGCCGAATACGGTAACCAGCACCCGCACCGGCGGCGGTCACAAGGGGGACAAGACCCCGCCACAGGAGTCAGGCGGGCCGGGCTGCCGGGCTGCTGAGCGGCCAGTTGGGGCCGCCCGGTTGGCTTGGCGCTTACCGCGCCTGGCCCACCACCAAAAACTGCGCTGCGTTGTCGGCCAGCCAGCGCTGCGCGGCGCTGGCGTCTTGCTGCGCCGGGTGGAAATCCACCGCCTTGTAGCGCCGCCAGGCGGCCACATTGCCACGCACCAGGCCATCGCGGCCCAGCAGCAGGCTTGTAGCGCTGCGCCAGGTTTGCCAGCGCAGCAGGGCGCGGTCATGCCACAGGTTGCGCAGGGTCTGGTTGGCCAGGTCCAGCAAAAAAGTGACGGTGATGTAGTGAAAGATGCGCACCCGCCAGCCGTGGTGGCCGCTGACGGCCTGGTACAGCGTGAACGCGGTGCTGCGGTGCTCGGATTCTTCAGCGCTGTGCCACAACCACAAGGCTTGCAGCCGGGGCTCGGCGCCGGCCAGGGCCTCGGGGTGGCGCAGCAGCCAGTCGGCAAACAGGGCGGTCAGGTGCTCGGTGGCAGCGGTGGCGGCCAGGTGCATGCGCGCATCACGCTGGGCATTGGCGCGCAGCCGCTGCAGTGAGCGGTGCTCAATCTGGTTGTGCAGGCCATGCCGCTGCAGTTGCGTGTTGAACAGGCTGTGCAGGTGGCGGTGGGTGGCCTCTTGGCCCACAAAGGCCTGCATCTGGGCGGCAAAGCGGAGCTGGTCGGCGGCCGGCAGCAAGGCCTGGGCGTTGCGCACCGAATCGATGAAATACGACTCGCCCACCGGAAAGCTCAGCGACAGGGCATTGAACAGCGCCGAGCGGAAAGCATCGCCACCATTCCAGCGCGCCGGGAACGGGGCTTTGAGGTCGATCAGCAAACGACGGACCACGAGGTCGGCCATGAAAACGACTCCGAAAAACACAGTGCGATGCCGACAGCTCAACGGCGCCTGAAAACCGGGGCCTATCCTAAAGTCTGGGCTTGGCCGGCCGTGGCAGGGTCCCCCGGGACGGGGTGGCAGCAGGGGTGTGCAACTTGTCACGAATCTGCTGAAACTGCCGGAATTGACGGACGGCAAATGCCCACAACAGGCGGGATGCGTCCGGCCCGGTGGCGTCACTGAAAGGCTGGCCGGCGGCGCCACCGCTCCACGCATGGCCCAGGCCGGCCACCAACACCAGTGTGGCCACCGTGCGGCGCGGCCGGTGGGTGCTGCCGTTGTTGCCGTTGTTGTCGTGGCTGCTGTTGTCGCGGCGGCGGCTGCAGATGAAATCGGTCACCGTCATGGCGCGGCGCTGGCCGCGTTGCACGGTGCGGGCTGGCCCGGCCACGGCGCCGGCCGCGTCGGCCCAGGCCTGGGCTGCTGCGGCGCCGTTGCGCGGGTCCACCACCGTATCGGCGGTGCCGTGGATCACCAGCAGCGGCGGCCAGTTGCTGGCCATGGCGGCGGGTGTGGCGGCCAGCGCGGCAGTGGGCCGCCCACCGCGCATGGCGCGCAGGGCCGACAAGGTGGAATCGGCCGTGCCGGGCGCAATGCCGGAGTGCATCAGCAGCCCACAAAAACGCGCAGGCTGCAGCGTGACCATCAAGGCCGCCATGCTGGCCCCGGCCGACAGCCCGGCCACGGCCACCCGGTTGCGGTCCACCGGCTGGCTGGTGCAGACCTGGTCAATCGCCTGCAGCAGCAGCGCGGCCTCGGCCTGGGCGCGGCCGTGGCGGGTGGCAAACCAGTTCCAGCAGGCTTGGGGCTGGGCCAGGCGGTCTTGCTCGGGGTACAGCACCAGACAACGCTCACGCGTGGCCAGGCGGTTCATGCCGGTGCTGCGGGCAAATGCGGCCGCGTCCTGGGTGCAGCCGTGCAGCAACACCAGCAGCGGCAGGCGCTCACCCCGCTGCAGGCCGGCCGGTTTGAAGACGGCATAACGCCGGGCGCCAGCGGCACCCAGGGCCACACCGGTGGTCCAGCTGCCGGTGCCGGCGTCCACAACAACGCCCGCTGCGGGCTTGGTGGGCTTCGGGGGCTTGGCCGTTTTGACGGTGCTGCTGGCTTTGCGCACCGAGCCAGGCTTGGCCGAGGCCGGCAGCCGGACCGGCGCAAGCAGCCCGATCGGCTTGCGCAGCGCGGCCGGCTTGGTCACTTTGGCGGGCTTGGCGGTGGGTTTGGCCGCTTTGGCCGCCTGCCGCACCGCCTTTGCGGCAGCGCGTGTTGCTGCCCGCGTGCCAGCACGCAAGGCATTGCGTGTCAGCGAGGTCAATCGGCGGGTGATCAGCCGGGTCCAGGCGGTGCCCAGCGTTCGTTTGGCCATGTGTTGCAGTGTCCTGGTGCTTGAAACGGCGTCTTTGGAATGTCTTTTGCATGCTGCACAGGCACATCAACCGCACTTTTGGAGGGCCGCCCCATGCTGGACACCACCACCACCAAGTTCTCTCACGTCAAACCAGCAGACACCGCCTGGCGCAGTGAGGGCTTGCGCGATTTCTTTTTGTACAAAGACTTGGGCGTGGCCGATGCCACTGCCGGCCGGGTGATTGCCCACTTGGTCAAAGCCAATATGGCACCTGAAAAGGGCACGGGCTGGCACCGCCATGAAGCGGAGTTCCAGATCGTCTACATGACCAAGGGCTGGGCCAAGTTCATGTACGGCGACCAAGAGACGCTGGTGGAGGCGGGTGATTGTGTACACCAGCGCCCGGGCATCGTGCATTACCTGTTTGATTACTCATCCGACATGGAATACCTGGAGATCGTCGGGCCGGCAGATTTCAAATCCATTGACGCGCCGGCTGCTGCGCCTGTGCCTGGGCCGACACCCTGGTGAGTTTGGGCCAGCCGCCGCGCTGGCGCTGTAGGCCATCAGGCGGACACGTGGACGGGCAAAGGCTTAAAAATCCATGTCCAGCTCTTCAATCTCGTCGGGCTCCAGCTTGGCGGCGGCCACCCACTCCACCATTTCGGGCATGGCCATGATGGTGTCGCAATAGGCTTTTGCAGCGGCGGGCAGCGGCACGTCATAGGTCAAAAAACGGGTGGCCACCGGGGCATACATCGCGTCGGCCATGCCGCGCTGGGCGCCAAACAGATAAGGCCCACCGTAGGTGGCCAGGCACTCGGTCCAGATCTCCAAAACACGCTCGATGTCGGGCCGGGCGCCGGCCCAGATCTTGTGTTTGGGGAAGGATGCTTTCAGGTTCATGGGCAGCGATGCCCGCAGGTTGGCAAAGCCTGAATTCATCTCCCCGCTGACTGACCGGCAATGCGCCCGGGCAATGCGCTCGGCCGGCATCAGCCCGGCGTCGGGTGCAATCTCGTTGAGGTATTGGGCAATGGCCAGCGTGTTCCACACCCGGGCGCCGTCATGCGTGAGGCAGGGCACCAGGATGGACGGCGCCAGCAGCAACAGCTCTTTGCGGGCGTCCACATCGTCGGGCGACACCATCACCTCGGTACACGGGATGCCGGCAAAACGCACCATCAACCAGCCCCGCAAGGACCAGCTGGAGTAGTTTTTGCTGCTCAAGGTGAGCGACGCCACGGCTTGGGTGGTCACTGGATTGGCCTGCGCGGTTTTGGTGGCAGCAGTCTTGGACCGGGCTTTGGGTGGGCTTACAACAGGCATGTTGATGTCTCCGGCAGTTGGCGCGTGTTCGGCGTATCAAGGCCAGATTGCAAGCCACGTGCCACCGCCATCACAAGCCAACACGCCCGGCCTGGCGCGTTAGTTGCGTCTGCCCAGCAAACAACCGCAGGAGACGCGATGCTTTACCAGGCCTACCAAACCCAGGCAGATTGGATGTGGCCGCTGCGTGCGCTGGCCAAGGCGTCCGCACCGATGTTGATGGACAGTGGCCATGCCACCAGCGGCCAGGCCTCGGCCCGCACCATGGCTGCGGCCTGCAAGGTGCTGGAATTGGCGGAGGTGACCCACAAGCGCCCGCTCTGGCAGATCAGCAGTGTGCTGGTCAAAGGTGAGCCGGTGCCGGTGACCGAAGAGGCGGTGTTGGTCACCCCATTTGCCACCCTGCTGCGCTTTGCCAAGCCCGGCAACAGCGCGGGCAACGGTGCAGCCCAGCCCAAGGTGCTGGTGGTCGCACCCATGTCAGGCCACTTTGCCACCCTGCTGCGCGACACCGTGCGCACCGTGTTGCAGGACCACGATGTATACGTGACCGACTGGCACAACGTGCGTGATGTGCCGCTGGCCGCCGGCCGCTTCGGGCTGGATGAATACGCCCAGCACATCATCGATTTCCTCGCCGCGATGGGCCCCAACGCCAACGTCATTGCGGTCTGCCAGCCCTGTGTGGCCGCACTGGCTGCGGTGGCCATCATGTCGGAAGACCAACACCCGGCCACCCCCGCCAGCCTGACGCTGATGGCCGGGCCGATTGACTGCCGCATCAGCCCCACGGCGGTGAATGTGCTGGCCACCACCAAGCCGATTACATGGTTTGAGCAGAAGCTGATCAGCACCGTGCCGTGGCGCCACGGCGGCGCCGGGCGCCGGGTGTATCCGGGCTTTGTGCAGTTGTCGGCCTTCATGAGCATGAACAAACAGCGCCATGCGGATGCCTTCAAGGCCTACTACAAACACCTGGTGGCGGGTGAGTTTGAGCAGGCCGAGATCACCCGCACGTTTTATGAGGAATACATGGCGGTGGCCGACCTGTCGGCCGACTTTTATCTGGAGACGGTGAAGCTGGTGTTCCAGGATTACGCCTTGCCCAAAGGCGAGTTACTGTTCAAGGGCCGCACGGTCAACCCGGCCGCCATCCGCCGCACCGCCTTGCTGACGGTGGAGGGTGAGCGGGACGACATCTGCGCCATCGGCCAGACGCTGGCCGCGCAAGACCTGGCCAGCAGCCTGCGGCCTTATCTGCGCACCCACTATGTGCAGCCCAACGTGGGCCACTACGGTGTGTTCAGCGGCAAGCGCTGGCAAAAACACATCTACCCGGTGGTGCGCAACGTGGTGCATACCTCGCAATAGACGCGGCTTCAACACCGCTGGCCACGCTGCCTTGCCGGTGGCTGCTGCCGGCCCGGGCTGATGCGGCTGCGGCGGCTTGTCCTACTGCGCTGCTGGGTGCTGCGGCGCACAGTGGGTGCTGTCTTCACTGCTGCAGGTTGACCGCATGAGCCCCATCACCGCATCCACATCACCGCGCCTGGCGCTTGCCGGCTTGCTTTGCTTGGCTGTCTGTTGGGCGGCAGCACCGACCCTGGCACAAACCCAAACACCGGCGCCGGGTGTGGCGGCACCAGCGCCAATGGCACCGGCCAAACCGGGGCCAAAGTTGCTGTCCCCCGCCGAAACGCGGGACAGCGCCAGCATGCCGGGTGAGTTCCGCCCCGAGCAAGCGGCCAAGCCGCAAATCACCATCCCGCTGGGCAACACACCACCGGCAGCGGCCCCTGCGGCGTCCAGCAGTGGACTGCGCGCACAGCCGGGCACCAAGGCCGGCATCAACGACGCCGTGGCACGCTGCGAGGCGATGGTGGACGAGGCGCAACGCGCGCGCTGCCGCGCCGGTTTGGCAAAACAAGCGCCGAGCCGCTGACGGGTTGGGCTGGTGCGGTGCGGGCTGGTGTGGCGTGGGCTGGTGTGGCGTGGGTTGGTGGGTCTGGCCGATCAAGCCAAACCGGCCGCCACACCCGCCGGCCGGCGCCGCTGGTGGTTGAAGTTCCAGGCCACCAGCAGCACACAGCACGCCCCGCTGACCAGCACCCAGGCCGTGCCCACAACGCCCACCAACAAGCCGGCGATGCCAACCCCCATCGATTGGCCCAAGAAGAAACTGGCCGCAAATGAGGCCACGGCAGCGCCGCGCCGCTCGGGTGCCATCTGGGTGGCGTGGGTCTGCAGGGTGTTGTGCATCATGTAAAAGCCCAGGCCCATCACCGCGCAAGCCGGCATGGCCCACCACCAGGCCGGCGCGCTGGCCAGCAGCCCCAGTGCCAGCGCCATCAAGACTGAGCCAGCCCGCACCAGCACCACCTCACCCAGGTGGCGCACCAGCAGCCGGGCGGCCAACGCAAAGGCCAGGCCGCCCAGCGCAAACAGCATGACCAGCGCGCCCACGGTGGACAGCGGCAGGCCAAAGCGCTGGTGCAGATGGGCGGCGATGAAGGCAAACGGGCCGTAGACGCCGGCGCCCTCAAAAAACACCGTGAGCAGCACCACCCGCGCCCAGGGCTGGGCCAGCACCGCGCCAAACTCGTCCCGCATGCGGCGCAAGGCTGGGCCGGGCGCAGCGCGGGTGGCCACTGCGGCTGCCGGCAAGCGCCGCCGCACCCACTGCAGCAGCAGCGCCACCGCCGTAAAAATCACGGCCACGCCGTAAAACGGCATGCGCCAGTCCAGGTGCTCGGCGGCATAACCGCCAGCCCACACACCCATGGCAAAACCGCTGATCTGGCCGATCAAAAAACGCGCCAGCACCGGCTGGCGCTGGGCATAGGGCACCACGTCGCCAATCCAGGCCATGGACAGCGGGATCACCGCTGCGGCGGTGGCCCCCGCCAACAGCCGGCCGGCCAGCAGCGCAGCATGGCTTTGCGCTGCGGCGCAGGCCAGTGAGGTCAGCGCAGACGCCGCGCAGGCCCAGGCGATGACGCGGTACTTGCCAAAGCGGTCCCCCAGCGGGCCAAACAGCAGTTGCGACAGGCCGTAAGCCACCGCAAACGCGGTGATCACTTGCGAGGCCTGGCCAAGCGTGATGGAGAACTCCTGCATCAAGCGCGGCAGCAGCGCGTCGGCCAACCGCAGAGACACGCCGCTGGCCAGTGCGGCCAATGACAAAGCAACCAGAGCGACCACTGGGATGGCGCCAGGATTGGGGATGGCCGCCGGGTTGGCGGCCAAGGTGGCGGCCAGGGTGGAGGCCGGGTTGGCAACCGGGAGGGTGGCCTGGGTGACGGCTGCGTTGGTGTCTGGCAAGTTCGGCGGAATCATCCGGCATTGTCTTGGCCTGGCGGCGCGCCCGCTGGGCCAGGGCTTCACGGCCAGCGGGTCTCTGCCAGGTGGTGCAGCAGCGCAGCGGTCTGCGGGTCGGGCTGGCCGTCAAACCGGGCGGGCCGGTATTTCATCTGGAACGCGGCGATGACACGCCGGGTGGGCAGGTCCAGCAGGCCATGCTGCGGCACCGGGTAGCCAACGCGGGCCAGCGCCTGCTGCAGCCAGGCCACGCTGGGCGGCGCAGCGGCATAAGCCGGCAGCAGCGCGGCCACCTGCGCCGGGTCAGGCCAGCGCAGCAGGCCGGCGGCGGCCAGGCGTGCCCACGGGAAGGCCGGCCCCGGGTCCACCTTGCGCTGCGGCGCAATGTCGCTGTGGCCCAACAGCCGGTCGGGCCGGATCTGGTGGCGCAACACGATGCCCTGCAGCAGCCGGATCAGCAGGTCGATCTGCGCCGCCGGAAACGGCGCAAACACCCGCTCGCCGCTGGCCAGCAGCACCTCACCGGGGTTGACGATCTCCACCCCGATGCTGCTGGCATTGAGCTGGCTGTGCTGGCCCCAGGCGCTGTCACCGGCATGCCAGGCACGCTGCGTCTCGGGCACCAGTTGGTAGACCACCGGCGTGGTTTCGTCGCTCAGCAGGTAGTGCGCGCTCACCGCCTGCCGGGTGAGGATGCGCAGCGACGCAGCCAACGGTTCACTGGTGAAGTGCAGCACCACAAACAGCACACGGCTGTCTTGGCCTTGGGCGCTGTGCTCGGTGTTGATGGGCGGGGTGCTGGATGGCGCTGTGCCGGTGGCACAGCCCAACAGGGGCGTGGCCAGCGCCAACACAGCGGCCTGGCCCAGCAGCGCGCGGCGGTGTTGGTCTGGTGTGGTGTTGGGGCGGGTGGGCGGCGGCGGCATGGTGGAGAGCGGGCCAAGGCCGCCGCATCATCGCCGCTGCGGGCTTGGCGGCAGGTTTGGCGGCAGGTTTTGCGGCAGATGTGGCGGCGGACCTGCTGCCTAGAATCCCGCGTTGATGAGTCCATTCCCCGCGCCGCCGCTGTTTGCCTGTCTGTGGTTTGGCGTGGTGGGGTTTGGCATGCTGAGGTTTGGCATGCGGGCTGCCCTGCTGCTGGCCGCGTTGGGCGCCACACCGGTGTGGGCCCAGCACCAGGCCGTGCTGCCCACCGCTGTGCTGGACGCACTGACCAGCGCGCAGGTGCCGGCCAGCGCGCTGGCTGCCGTGGTGCTGCCGGCAGGCCCGGCACAACGCGGCGGGCTCAGCCAGAAACCACCCGCCCCGTGGCAATGGCAGGCCGACCTGGCGATGCAGCCGGCGTCCACCATGAAACTGGTCACCAGCATCGTGGCGCTGGACCAGCTTGGCCCCAACCACCGCGGCTTTACCGAGCTGCTGACCCAGGCACCGCAGCAAGGCGATGTGCTGGCGGGTGACCTGGTGCTGCGCGGCGGCGCCGACGCCGAGCTGGGTCTGCCGCAACTCTGGGCCTTGCTGGCCGAGCTGCGCTGGCAAGGCGTGCGGGAGATCAGCGGCGACATCGTGCTGGACCGCCACCTGTTCCGTCCCGCCCTGCCCGACCCGCTGGCGCCGGCCTTTGATGCCTGGCCCGAATTTGCCTACAACGTGGCGCCCGACGCGCTGCAGTTCAACCACAACCTGCTGGACGTGGAACTGCGCAGTGACGACCCGGGCCGGCCCGGTGTGGTCAGCGCCCGCGCCTGGCCACCGCTGCCCGGGGTGGAGATCGATACCAGCGCACTGCGCCTGACCGACAAACCCTGCCGCAACTGGAGCGAGGACTGGGCCAGCCCGGCGCCGCCGAACGAAGACGCAGCGCCGGCAGCCGCCGCAGCAGACCCACCCGCCAGTGGCCCGCTGCGCATCCGTCTGCAAGGCGGCTTCCCCAAAAACTGCAACCAGCGCACCGGCCTGGCGTTGATCCAGCGTAACGCGCTGGTGGAGCGGCATTTGCGCTGGATCTGGCAGGGACTGGGTGGCCAGTGGGCTGGTCGGGTGCGCGACGCCGCTGCCCCGCTGATTGCGCCTGTGCCCAGCAGCGTGGCCGCCGCCGCCATGGCCAGCCTGGGCGCCACCGCACCAGCGCTGGCCTGGCTGGCGCCGGGGGTGGCCTGGGCTGCTGACATGAACAACAGCGCTGCCCCAGACCCCAGAGCCAGCATGACCCCACCCGGCACCCGCTTGCTGGCGCGCCATCTGGCGCGGCCCTGGGGTGAACTGCTGCGCCTGACCAACAAACAATCCGACAACCCCAACAGCCGGCTGCTGTATTTGTCGCTGGGCCTCGCGGCGATGGCCGACCAACCCACAGCCAGCACCGCAACGCTGGCCGACCAAGCGGTGCGCGCCTGGCTGGCCGAGCGGCAGATTGCCGCACCCGGCCTGGTGCTGGACAACGGGTCCGGCCTGTCGCGCAGCGAGCGCATCAGCCCGCGCACCCTGGCGCTGATGCTGCAGGCCGCCCACCACGGCCGCTGGGCACCCGAGCTGCTGATGAGCTTGCCGCTGGCGGGGGTGGATGGGTCGTTGCGCAACCGCTTCAAAGCGGGGCCGGCCAATGGCCGCGCACGCTTGAAAGGCGGCACCTTGCGCAACGTCACAGCGATTGCCGGTTATGTGCCGGACGCCCAGGGCCGTTGGTGGGTGCTGGCGGCCATGGTCAACCACCCGCACGCCGCTGCGGCCAGGCCGGCGCTGGACGCGCTGGTGGACTGGGTGGCTGGTGGTGGCGGTGGCCGCAGTGGTGGCGGTGTGGGTGTTGGCAAGGCAAGCTCCACCCGAAACCGGACAGGCTCCTAATATGCGCCGCGTGCAGCGCATCCCCGCTGCAGCAACGAGAGAGCATCCACATGCGTATCCCCAACATCAATATCAACATCAACACCACCACCCGCCGCCTGCTGCTGGGCGCCACCGGCTTGTCGCTGCTGGCGGCGTCATTGTTGGCCCTGCCGGGCTGCAGCACACCCGGCGCACCGGCGCAGGCGGTCAGCCTGCTGGCGCCGGCCAACGGCGCCACCGTCAGCAGCCCGTTCACCGTGCGCTTTGGCGTCCAGGGCATGGCGGTGGCGCCGGCCGGAGATGTGGTGGCCAACAGCGGCCACCACCATCTGGTGATCAACGCCGGACCGGTGGCTGCCGGGGCATCAGTGCCCTTCAATGAGCAGCACCTGCACTTTGGTCGCGGCCAGACCGAGGCCGAGGTGAGCCTGCCCCCAGGCACCTACAAGCTGACCGCGCAATTTGCCAACGGCGCCCACCAAAGTTATGGCCCGGCCATGAGCCAGACCATCACCGTGACGGTGAAGTGATGCTGCTGCACCGGCTGCCACCACAGCGGCGGCTGCGGTGATGGCGCTGGACTCATTTCCAGCCGGCTACCGGGCGCTGGTGATCGGTGCGTCCGGTGCCATCGGCGCGGCGTTTGTGCAGCAACTTGGCGCCGATGCGGGCTGCGGCGCCGTGCATGGTTTGCACCGCCAGTCCAGCCCGGCCATCGATTTTGCGGACGAAGCCAGCATTGCCAGCGCCGCTGCCGCAGTGGCAGCACTTGGCCCCTTCCACCTGATCCTCAACGCCGCCGGTGTGCTGCACAGCGCCGGCACCCTGCCCGAGAAAAAGCTGGGCGACCTGCATTACGCGCAGCTGCTGGCCACCTTCCAAGCCAACACCTTCGGGCCGGCGCTGGTGCTGCGCCACTTCAGCCCGCTGCTGGACGCGCAGCGCGGTGTGCTGGTGATGCTGTCCGCCAAAGTGGGCAGCATCGGCGACAACCGGCTGGGTGGCTGGTACAGCTACCGGGCGTCCAAAGCCGCGCTGAACATGCTGGTCAAAACTGCGGCGATTGAGCTCAAACGCAGCAAGCCGGCGGCGGTGCTGGTGGCGCTGCATCCGGGTACGGTGGCGTCCAAGTTGTCGCGGCCATTCAAAGGGGACCAGATTGGCCGGCCGGCCAGCCGTGCTGCGGCCGAGATGCTGGCGGTGATCAACCGCCTAACGCCGGATGACAGCGGCAGTTTTGTCAGCCACGACGGGCAGGCCTTGCCCTGGTAGGCCGGCGCCGGTGCGCTGTCAATCCAGCCCCACGTCCCCGGGTTTGGCCGGCGGCTTGCGGCCGGTGAGCATGGCCCGCAGCAGGTTTTCACGCTGCAGCAGCGAGGTGATCAACACCCCCGCCAGATGCAGCGGCACCAGCAGCGCAAAGGCCCAGCCCGCCACCTGGTGGATGGTGTAAACCGTGGCGCTGCCCCAGAAGCGATCGGTGGTGTAGAGCGCGCCGCTGGCTCCGCCGGTCAACGCGGCCAGCAGCAGCGCGGCAATCATCCAGCCGCCCAGCGGGTTGTGGCCAAGGTGGCGCGGCTCACGCCGGCCGCGCAGCGCCTGCAGGTAGGCCCAGGTGTGGCCGGGGCTGCGCACAAAGTGGCCAAAGCGCAGGTGGGCGCGGCGGGCGTGCAACCCCAAGCCCAGCCCCACGCACAAACGCCACACCACCAGCGCCAGCACGCCGTAACCCAAGCGCTCATGCCAGGGCCCACCGGTGTACAGCCACAGGCAGCCCAGCACACAGCCGGCCAGCGCCCAGTGGAACAGCCGCAGCGCCAGCGGCCACACCAGCACCGGTGGATGCTGCGTCAGGCGGCTTGGGCCGCTGTTGCGGTGCTGGTCGCGCTGCTCACGCATGGGGTGATGGGTGATGGGTGATGGGTGATGGGCAGGGGCAGGGCAGGATCAAGCGGTCTGCGCAAAGTCGATCAGCACCTTCATCGCCTGGCTGCGATCGCTCGCCAGGGTGAAGGCCTGCACCGCCTCGGCCATCGGGAAAGCGCGGGTGATGACAGGCGCCAAGTCCACCCGGCGCTCGTTGATCAGCCGCACCGCCAGCGCAAATTCAGCATGGAAGCGGAACGAGCCACAAATGCTCAGCTCTTTGGACACCACCATGTTTTGCGGGATGCTCACATCGCCACCCAGGCCCAGCTGCACCACCACGCCGCGCGGCCGCAGTACCTCCAGCCCGTCGCGCAGCGCACGCTCATTGCCCGAGCATTCCAGCATCACATCAAACACGCCCTTGTTGGCTGAATAACCCGCCACCCAATCCCGCTGGCTGGCCACGTTAATGGTGCGGCTGGCGCCCATCGCGCTGGCCACGGCCAGCGGCGCGTCCACCACATCGGTGGCCACAATCTCGGCCGCGCCATGCACCCGGGCGGCGGCAATGGCCAGCACGCCGATGGGCCCGCAGCCCGACACCAACACCCGCTTGCCCAGCAGCGGCCCGGCGCGTGACACACCGTGCAGGCCGACCGAAAACGGCTCAGCCAGCGCGGCCTGGGCCAGCGGGATACCGTCAGCCACAAGATGGCACTGTGACGCGTCACACACCAGCGCGTCACGGAAAGCGCCCTGCACATGTGGCATGCGCATGGCGCTGCCGTAAAAGCGCATCTCCAGGCACTGGTTGGGCAGGCCCTCCAGGCAGTATTTGCAGGCGCTGCAGGGCCGGCTGGGGTTGACCGCCACCCGGTCGCCCACCTTGACACGGGTCACGTCATCGGCCACTGCGGCCACCGTGCCGGCCACCTCATGGCCCAGCACCATGGGCTGCTGGATGCGCACCGCACCGAACCCGCCGTGGTGAAAGTAGTGCAAATCCGACCCACAAATGCCACCAAACGCCACCTGGACCAGCACCTGGCCGGGGCCGATATCACCCGCGTCCTGCTCGTCCAACCGCAGGTCCGTGGGAGCGTGGATGACCAGGCACATGCAGCGTAGACGCAGGGCGGGCATTGGGCGGACTCTCCGGGTGGGGTGGACGGACTACCGGCCACGATTTTGCCGGGTTGACGGTATTGGGCGGCGGCAGCGGCCAGCGGGGCGCGCGGTTTGCACCATCAACCGTGTGCTGTTGCGTTCAGGTGGCCGTGTCCAGCCGCTCTCGCAAAAATGCCAGCAAGGCTTGATTGCGCCTGACACGCATGCGCTCTGGCGAGAAAACTGCACTGATACCCTGACCGAATTTTGTGCGCGGCGTCCAGGCGGTCAGCAGCGGCACCAGCCGGCCTTGACTGACACCGTCGTCGCACAAATATTGCGGTAGCAAGGCAATGCCGAGACCGGCCAGCGCGGCGTCGGCCACCGCCTCCGGGTTGTTGGCGTGGTAGCGGCTGCGCACCCGAATCTCATCGATTTGGTCTGCTTGCGCGAACACCCAGGTGTCATCTGAACTCTCGCGCCAATAGCTCATGCAGTGGTGGGCGCCCAAATCAGCGGGCACACACGGCGTGCCAGCCGCAGCAAGATAGGCCGGCGCCGCCACAACCGCCCAAGCAATGCGCGCAACGGTGCAAGTGGCGTAATCAGCCGATTCAGCCGCAGTCCAGCGCAGCGCGATGTCCACCCGCTCATAGGCCACGTCCATCAGCCGGTCAGCCAGCAGCAATTCGATCTGGATGCCGGGATGCAGCCGCAGGAATTCAGGCAAACGTTTGGCCAGCACACGTTGACCCCAAGACACTGCGGCGGTGATGCGGATTTGCCCGCTGAGGTCAGACCGCAGCGCCCGCAAGCTCTCGTCAGCGGCACTGATCTCGTCAAGCGCCCGGCGAGCATGCGCCAGGTACACCTCGCCCGCTGTGGTCAACGCCACCTTGCGGGTGCTGCGGCTGAACAGGGTGGCCGACACCGCCGCTTCCAATTGCGCAATGCGTTTGCTGACCACACTTTTGCCGGTGCCCAGGCTGGCCGCCGCCGCACTCACGCTGCTGTGCGCGGCCACGTTGACAAACGCCAACAGCATGTCCGATGAAATGTTCATTGTTTCCAAATCGACGACAAACGGTTTGCATTCGAGCAGTTGCCGCTGCTGCCGTCAATGCTTAGGCTGCGTAGCGGCGGCGTTCAACCGCCGAACATCCACAGGAGACAAGCGCATGCATATTTACGCTGACCCGATCACGGTCAATTGCCGCAAGGTACTCGCCGGGCTGGACCTGATTGGCGCCCCATTCGAACTGAAACGTGTTGACTATTTCAAGGGTGAACAGAAAGACGCCGCCTTTTTGGCGATCAACCCGAACGCGTCGCTGCCGGCAATGGTGGACGGCAGCCTTGTGCTGTGGGAGTCGAATGCGATCCTGCAATACGCGGCGGACAAGATGGGCAATGACAGTGTGTATCCGCGCGACCTGCAGCGCCGCGCCGATATCAACCGCTGGTTGTTGTGGGAGTCGTCCAGCTGGTTTCCGAGTTGCTATGTGTTTCTGGTGGAGAACTGCGTCAAGCCGCTGCTGGGGTCGCAACCCGATCCCCTGGTGCTGGATGCGCAGCGCGCGCAATTTCACAAACTGGCCAGCATTTTGGAAGCCAGGTTGGGTGAAAGCGCCTGGGTGGCTGGCAGCAACCCCACCATCGCTGACATCGCATTGGCAGCGCCAATGCACTTGCACGGCTGGCAAAAGCTGCCTTTGGGTGACCATCCCAATTTGCGTCGCTGGCTGACGGAGCGGATCGAAACGTTGCCGAGCTGGCAGAAAACCTGGGTTGGCGAAGGCTTCACCACCACACCGCCCGCCGCACACTGAAAGGCCATGTGAACACACCCCAATCTGTCCGCGCGATGCTGAATTACAGCGTCGATAACGGCACGCCGCCCGATTACTACTTTTACGAACCCGATCCGTCGGTCAAATTAAACCCACCCGGCACCGACCCGCACGAAGTCGAAATCCACAATGGCTGGGCGCTGGCGCCGCAGTTGAGCGCGGACCGCGAAGGCTTCGAAATCCATCCCTTTAACGGCCACGCTGGTGCGCACTTTGACCAATTTGACGACGACGCCTCCGTCAAAACGCAGTTCTATGCGCAGGTCACCGACTTTGTGAAGCGCCACACGGGCGCGCACCGTGTCGAGGTGTTTGACCACACCATCAGAAAGCGGCTGCCAGCCGACCTGAAGGCCCAGACCACGGTACAGCGGCCCGCCGTGATGCTGGTCCACAGCGATTACACCGTCAAAAGCGGTCCACAACGGGTGCGCGACCTGTTGCCCGACGCTGCGGATGGCCTGCTCCGACGCCGGGTCGCGTTTTTCAATGTCTGGAAACCGCTGTACCGCCGGGTCGAAGAGCTGCCGTTGGCGATGTGCGATGCACGCAGCCACGATCCCGACGACATGCTCATCATGGAATTGAAGTACCGGGAACGCACCGGCGAAATTTATGTGATGCGGTGGTCGCCAAAGCACCGCTGGTACTACTTTCCCCAGATGGAGGCAAACCAGGCGCTGCTGCTCAAGACCTACGATTCTGAGACCGACGGCCGGGCACGTTTCATGGGGCACACCGCGTTTGAAGACCCGACATCACGGCCCGACGCACCCAAACGCGAAAGCATTGAAGTCCGGACCATGGCGTTTTTCTGAGCATTTGACAGGCCCAGTGGGCGGCTCAAGCCAGCCGCCCACTGCCGCTGGCAGCGGGACATTCAAAAGGGAATGTCGTCGTCCATGTCATCAAACCCGGTGCTGGACTTGGGCGCTGGTGTGCGTGGCGCAGCCGCCGGTGCCGCAGCCCGTGGCGGGGGCGCAGCGCGGCGCGGCGCGGGGGCCGGCGCGTTGTCGTCACCGTAGTGGTCATCGCCCTGGCTGCCGGCGCCACCACCGCTGCTGCTGGCGCGGTTAGCGCCACCACCACCGGCGCCGCTTTCTTCGCGCCCGCCCAGTAGCTGCATCTGCTCGGCGTAGATCTCGGTGGTGTACTTTTCAACACCGTCCTTGTCGGTCCATTTGCGGGTGCGCAGCCGGCCTTCCACATACACCGGCCGGCCTTTTTTCAGGTACTCGCCGGCAATCTCGGCCAGGCGGTCAAAAAAGACGACGCGGTGCCATTCGGTTTCTTCTTGGCGCTCACCCGAATCCTTGTTTTTCCAGTTGCGGGTGGTGGCCAGGCCGACGTTGCACACGGCGCTGCCGCTGGGTGTGTAGCGCACTTCCGGGTCACGCCCCAGGTTGCCGATGAGGATGACTTTATTGACCGATGCCATGGCGTGGTTCCTTGCTTGCGACTGTCAAAACGGGTGGGGGTGCGGCGCGCCTGGCGCTGCGGGGGGCGGGATTGTGGCCCGGAACTTCATGATAGCGACCGGCCCCGCGCCCACATCACCCAGCGGGGTGGGCCGGGCACACCCAAAACGGGGGCTGGGGCGGCTGCGGGCCGGTGGCGCCAGCGCTGCGGCTGATCAAGGCTCACCGGCCCAGTAGTCCACCGCGTTGGCATGGCGATGCACGCCCAGGCCGGTCACATTCAGCTTGCCCGAATCGGGGTACTCACACACCTCGGGCCGCTCTTGCGTGCTGATGGAGATGTAGTGCAGCGGGGCATCGCTGGTGTTGATGATCTGGTGCGGGTAGGCCGGGCCGGGCGGGATGGTGACCACGTCCCCCGCACGCAGCGGCAGCAGTTGGCCGGCCACACGCAGGCTGCCTTGGCCGGCCAGGATGATGAACATCTCCTCCTGCGCATGGTGAAGGTGGTAAGGGCAGCCCCGCTGGCCGGGCGCCAGGATGTCAAACCCGGCGCCCAGCTTGCGGGCGGGGCTGCCGGCAGGTGCGGGGTCTGTCAGGCTGCCGCAGCGGGTGTCGTACAGCGGTGGGCGGTATTGGCGGGTCAACACCACCTCGTCGAGGTTGCGCACCAGGCGCTGGCGCAGGGTGGTGGGGTCCGGTGTGGGCAGGGGGTCAGTCATCGTGGTGGCTCGGTGCGGGTTGGGCGCTGGTGGAAGGGCACAAGCGATGCAGCATGCCAGCGCAGCGGCCCGCAACGCAGCCCCTCGTTACCATCCCCACCCGATGCCCACCACCCGCGCCGCTTCCAGCACGTCCATCACGTCCACCAACCCGCTGGACATCCTGCAGCAGGTGTTTGGCTACGCCGCCTTCCGGGGCCAGCAAGCGGCCGTGGTGGACCAGATTTGCCGCAGCGGTGACGCCCTGGTGCTGATGCCCACCGGCGGTGGCAAGAGCTTGTGTTACCAGGTGCCAGCCATTGCCCGCCACCGCGCCGGCCACGGCGTGACGCTGGTGGTGAGCCCGCTGATTGCGCTGATGCATGACCAGGTTGGGGCGCTGGATGAAGCCGGCGTGGCCTCGGCCTTTTTGAACAGCACGCTGGAGGGTGACGAAGCCCGGCGGGTGGAGCGTGATTTGCTCTCAGGCAAGCTGGTGCTGCTGTACGCCGCGCCCGAGCGCATCCTGACGCCGCGCTTTTTGGCCATGCTGGACAGCCTGCATGCGCGTGGCCTGTTCAGCCTGGTGGCCATTGACGAGGCGCATTGCGTCAGCCAGTGGGGGCATGACTTTCGCGAAGAATATTTGGGCCTGTCGCAGCTGCATGAGCGCTTTCCCAGCGTGCCGCGGCTGGCGCTCACCGCCACGGCCGATGACCACACCCGGGCTGACATCGTGGAGCGGCTGGCGCTGGGCCAGGCGCAGCAGTTTGTGGCCAGTTTCGATCGGCCCAATATCCGCTACCAGATTGTTGAAAAAGGCGAACCACGCAAGCAACTGCTGCGGTTTTTGCAGGACGAGCACGAGGGTGACGCCGGCATCGTCTACTGCCAAAGCCGCAAAAAAGTGGAAGAAACCGCCACCTGGCTGGCCGGTGAGGGCTTGAACGCCCTGCCCTACCACGCCGGGCTGGACGCTGATATGCGGCGCCGCCACCAAGACCGCTTTTTGCGGGAGGACGGCATCGTGATGGTGGCCACCATCGCCTTTGGCATGGGCATCGACAAGCCCGATGTGCGCTTTGTGGCGCACCTGGATTTGCCCAAAAACATCGAGGGCTACTACCAGGAGACCGGCCGTGCCGGCCGTGACGGCGCACCCGCCACCGCCTGGATGGCCTACGGCCTGGCCGATGTGGTGAACCAGCGCCGCATGATTGACGAGGGTGAGGCGGCCGAAGACTTCAAACGCCTGCAGCGCAGCAAGCTGGACGCGCTGCTGGCGCTGGCCGAGGCGCATGACTGCCGCCGGGTGCGCTTGCTGGCTTACTTTGGCGAGGACGGCACCCCCTGCGGGAATTGCGACAACTGCCTGCAGCCGCCGGCGGTGTGGGACGCCACCGACGCCGCCCGCAAGGCCCTGAGCTGCATCTACCGCTTCCACCAGCAAAGCGGTTATGGCTTTGGCGCCGGCCATCTGATTGACGTGCTGCGTGGCAAGGTGACGGACAAGGTGACGCAGCGCAACCACCAGGCCCTGTCCACCTTTGGCATTGGCGCTGACATCGCCGAGCAGGCCTGGCGCGGCGTGCTGCGCCAACTGGTGGCGCTGGGCCACATCCGCAGCATGGGGGAATACGCCACGCTGGAGCTGAGCGACAGCGCCCGCGCCGTGCTGCGCGGTGGCGTGCCCATCCTGCTGCGGGTGCCGGCCGACCCGCCAGCCGGTGGCCGGGGTGGGCGTGGCAGCCGGGGTGGGCGGGGCAGCAGCGCCAGCAGCAGCCGCGCCGCCAAGCCACCACCGCTGCCGCTGGACGAGGCCGGCCTGCTGCGCTTTACCGCCCTCAAGGCCTGGCGCGCCGAGGTGGCGCGTGAGCACAAGCTGCCGCCGTACGTCGTCTTCCACGATGCCGCGCTGGCCGAGATGGCGCGGGAGGCACCCGATTCACTGGACGCGCTGGCCGGCATCAGCGGTGTGGGCGCCAAGAAACTGGACGCTTACGGCAGCGAGATCTTGCGGGTGCTGGCATCAACCTAGTGGACACCACACCGATGCCGGTCATCAGGAACACACCCGTCCCAGCGGGCTTCAATCAGAGCCGGGACCTGCCGTATAACCTGCGCACAGAGGACTTTCGACTCGCCATGCAGGACGTGTATGACTTCTTCTTTGACGTCAACACCAACCTGGTCCACAAAGGATTGCAGCGCCCTGACGACATGTTGAGGCCGGCCAACCTGTCAGGAATGCTCTCCGACATGTTGACCGCCAGCCTGGCGAAACACAGCAGAAGCCTGGTCGGCAATGCCTACCACAATGGTCATCCTGACCTGATCGTGAAAGGCCGGTACGCCAATAACGCTGTCAAGGCTGGCGAACTTGGGGTGGCCTGATTAGGCATGAACCTCAGCCAAGCCCCGAATTTGCCGTTCTCGCTGAGGCTTGGCGCGGATGACATCGCCGATCAACTGGGTGACCAAAGTGTGG
>JAYVLI010000377.1:0-10268 GCA_043759535.1 Betaproteobacteria bacterium
TGATGCCCGCGCTGTTCCAGGCCTTCCGCCACGGCAAGCTGCCGCCGGGCGGTCGCATCCTGGCGGTGGCGCGAGACGAGCGCAGTGATGCCGAGTACCGCGCCTTCATCCGCGAACGGTTTGTGGAGGTGGACAGCGCCAAGCGCCCCAGCGACGGTGAATTTGCCCGCTTTGCCGAACTGCTGCACTACCGCCGCATGGATTTGTCCCAGCCCGAGCACTATGCCGGCCTGAAGATCTGGCTGGACGAGCGCAACGCCGACACCGTGGTGCTGTACCTGGCCACCGCGCCTTATCTGTTTCCGGTGGTGTGCGAGCAACTCGGTATTGCCGGCCTGAACGGCCCCAAAGTGCGGGTGGTGCTTGAAAAACCGCTGGGCCATGACCTGGCCAGCGCGCAAGAGATCAACCGGGTGGTGCGCGCCGCGTTTGCTGAAACGCAAGCCTTCCGCATCGACCACTACCTGGGCAAACCTGCGGTACAAAACCTGATGGCGCTGCGCTTTGGCAATGCGCTGTTTGAGCCGCTGTGGCGGCGTGAAAGCATTGCCAACATCCAGATCACGCTGGCTGAGGGCCTGGGCGTGGGTACCCGGGGCGACTATTACGACACCACCGGCGCACTGCGCGACATGGTGCAAAACCATGCGCTGCAGTTGCTGACCATGATTGCGATGGAGCCGCCGTCCACCAACGATGCAGACGCCATCCGCGACGAGAAGTTGAAGGTGTTGCGCTCACTCAAACCCTTCACCGCAGAAAGCGTGATGCGCGACGTGGTGCGTGGCCAATACAAAGCCGGCACCATCGACGGCAAGCCGGTGCCGGGCTATCTGGAAGAAGTAAAAGTGCCGGCCGGCAGCCACTGCGAAACCTTTGTGGCGCTGCGCACCGAGGTGCAAAACTGGCGCTGGGCCGGCGTGCCGTTTTACCTGCGCACCGGCAAGCGGCTGGCCGGGCGCACGTCGCAAATCGTGGTCAATTTCAGGGGTGTGCCGCACCCGATCTTCCCGGGCTCGGCACGCGCCAACAAGCTGGTGATCAAGCTGCAGCCCGAGGACGGGCTGGAGTTGCACCTGCTTGCCGCAAAAGGCAGCGCCCAGGGCGAGCTGCTGGCACCGGTCAGCTTGGACCTGGACTTTGACAAAGCCTTTGCCAGCGAGCGTGTGGGCGCCTATGAGCGTTTGCTGATGGACGCCATCGCCGGCCGCCTGAACCTGTTTGTGCGCAGCGACGAGCAAGAGCAGGCCTGGCGCTGGGTCGAGCCCATCCTGCATGCCTGGGCCGCCGACCCGAACGGCCCACGCACCTACAGCGCCGGCACCTGGGGCCCACCCGCCGCCAGCGCGATGGTGGCGCGTGATGGCTGCACCTGGGACGAAGAACAGTGACCCCAGCATCCCAACACCATGCTTGACCGCATCCGTGCGTCCATCCCCGCGTTGCCGCCGGCCGAGCAGCGGGTGGCCAAGTTGCTGCTGGCGGACCCGCGCAGTTTTGCGGCCTCACCCGTCAGCGATCTGGCTGATCGGGCCCATGTCAGCAAGCCCACAGTGGTGCGGTTTTGCCGCAGCGTGGGGTACGACGGCCTGACCGACTTCAAGCTCAAACTGGCCGGCACGGTGAACGAAGGCGTGCCGTTTGTGCACCGGTCGGTGGACGAAGACGACAAGCCGGGCGACCTGATCGTCAAGGTGATCGACAACGCGGTGGCGGCCATGTTGAAGTACCGCAACAACGCTGCAGGCCATGCGTTCGAGCAGGCCATCAGCGCACTCACCGCCGCCGGGCAGGCGCACAAGCGCATTGAGTTTTACGGCGTGGGCAACTCGGGCATCGTGGCGCAGGATGCACAGCACAAGTTCTTCCGCCTGGGCGTCAACGCTACGGCCATCAGCGACGGCCATGTGCAGGTGATGAGCGCCACCATGCTGGGCGCGGGCGACTGCGCGGTGGTGATCAGCAACTCGGGCCGCAGCCGCGATTTGATGGACGCTGCCGACATCGCCCGCCGCAAAGGCGCCACGGTCATTGCCATCACCGCCAGCGGCTCGCCCCTGGCGCAACTGGCGCTGGGCCACAGCCAAATTTTGCTGGCCGCTGACCACCCCGAGGACTACGACCGCTACAGCCCGATGGTGTCGCGCCTGCTGCATTTGCTGGTGGTGGATGTGCTGTGTACCGGCGTGGCACTGCGCCTGGGGCCTGGCCTGCGGCCGGTGCTGCAAGAAATCAAACGCAACCTGCGGCAGCGGCGGTATGTGGGGCCAACAACCCCACCAGAACACCACGGCTGACCCGAGGGACATCTCAGGGACATCTGAGGGACACGCGATGGACAGCCTAGTGCCTGACCGGCCACCCGAGTTTCCTGCTGAACGCCCACCCCTGCCGTCCATCATCGACAACAGCCGGCCGTGGCTGCAGTCAGACAGCCCGTTCAGCTACCAGTGCCAAGGCTGCAAGCGCTGCTGCCAGCACATGCTGATCCGCATCAACCCGTATGAGGCGCTGCGGCTGGCGCGCCGGCTGGGCACCAGCACCACTGCGTTTCTGGCAGAGCATGTGGACCGCAACACCGCCTTCCTGAAACCGGGTGCGCAAGGCTGGTGCCGCTTCCACACAGCCGAGGTGGGTTGCACCGTGCATGCCGATCGGCCGCTGGTGTGCCGGCTGTACCCGCTGGGCGCTGGCCAGTTTGCCGACGGGCACCTGGAGTACATGCATCTGCATCCCCACCCCCAGACCGAGGGCCAATGGGGTACACACAGCACGGTGGGCGACTACCTGCTGCAGCAAGACACCGCCCGCCACCAGGCAGCGGCTGAGCGCTTGCGGCAGTTGTTTGGCGCGCTGCAAGCCGCCCTGGCCAGGCCCGCAACCGCCGCGCCTGCTGTGGAGGCTGTAGACGCACCCCCCACGGTTGCAGCCCCGTTGCAAGCTTGCGATTGGCTGGATGTGGATGACACACTGCAGGCCGCTGGTTACAGCCCCCAGGCCATCACCGGCCTGGGGGTCGAAGAGGCCTTCAATGCCTACATGGCATGGTTGACCGATGCAGTCCGGCATCACCCTGAAACAGGAGTATGACGATGAGTTCTGATGCAACTGCACGCGGCACACCGCTGATCAGCACAGCCGCGTGGATGGCGCTGGGCACCTCGCTGGGCATGGCCTTGGTCGTGCCGGCAGCACACGCGCAGGGAGCGGCCGGGCTGGCAGGTGCCAGCACGGTATCCACCGATCCCGGCGCCAAAAGCCGCTGCCCCAAGAGCAACCCGGGGTGCGACAACTTCTTTTTGAAGGTGCGGGCTGAGCCCGAATCTCAGTTGTGAGCCACTGGCCGCCGGATGTCGAACATCGGCGGCCAAACTTCGGCGGCCAGACAAGCCTCAAAAACCCAGCAACGATTCCACGCCGTAGAGCTGGGCCAGTTGCTGCAGCTTGGGTGGTGCGCCAGTGATCTGCAGCGTCACACCGCGCGCCAGGGCCTGGCGCCGGCAATCCAGCAGCACGGCCAGCGCAGCGGTATCCAGCACCTGCAGGCCGGATGCGTCAATCACCGGCATATCGGCGCCGGCCAACTGCACTGCCAGCGCGGCGCGGGTGGCACCGGCATCGTTCATGGTCACGGTGGCGGGCAGTGCAATCACTGCGGCTGGCGCCAACTCGCCTGCGCTGCTCACATCGGCCATCAGCTCTTGGGCGCCGCCGCCAGCGACTTGTTTTTGTCCGCCAGCCGGGTGATCAGCGCGTCCAGCCCACCCGCGCTCAGGTCCTTGGCGAACTGGCCTTTATAGGCCTCCACCAGCCAGAAACCGCCCACGTTGACGTCGTAAATCTTCCAGCCGTCACCGGCTTTCTCCAGCCGGTAATCCAGCTGGATGGGGTCACCCTTGCCACGCACTTCGGTGCGCACCACCACCTCACCGGCATCGACCCCGGCGCGCAGCGGTTTGACCACCACGGATTGGTCTTTGACCTGGCTCAGCGCGCCCGAGTAGGTGTTGACCATCAGGGTTTGAAACTCCACCAGCATGCGTTTTTGCTGGTCGGGGGTGGCGCTGCGCCACTGCGGGCCCACCGAGCTGGCGGTCATGCGCTGGAAGTTGACAAACGGCATCACCTTGGCGTCCACCAGTGACCGGATCCGGCCCACATCCCCCGCCTGGATGGCCTTGTCGGCCTTGACAGCGTCCATCACGTCAGTCGAGACCTGTTTGACAAAGGCGTCTGCTGTTTGGGCCTCCGCATGCAGCTTGGGCGTGGCCAGGGCAAAAGCGGCCAATGACAGGGCAGAAATCCAGTTGCGTCGCAGCATCAATGCATCCTCGGGTGTCGGGCCGGCGGCCCTGGCAGGTTCAACGCGCGACCGGCTTGCGCCGTGTACACGCCAGATCAAGCGCTTACTTGACCAATTTCTTGAAGGCCGGCGGCGCCGTGTCGTCTTCTGGTGGCTCACCGTCGTAAATCAGGCTTTTGCGCCGCGCCAGATAAGCGTCACGCAGCAGCAGGTATTTGTCGAGTGCAATGTCGTCCAGCATGCGACCGGCATTGAGCAATTGCACCCGGGTGTTGAGCAGTTGCAGCAGCGATGCGCCATTGCGGTCGCGGGGTTCTTTCCAGAGTAGGCTGACGCCGGAGTCTTTGAAGTCCAACGCCAAGCCAGCGCTGTCGCGCAGGGTGGACGGCCCCAACAGTGGCAGCACCAGGTACGGGCCGCTGCGCAGCCCCCAAAAGCCCAGGGTCTGGCCAAAGTCTTCGTAACCGTTGCGCTCCAGGCCCACGTCGTCAGCCACGTCCACCAGGCCGCCCACACCCAGCGTGGTGTTGATCAACACCCGCATGCCGGTCTCCAGTGACGCCCTGGGCTTGGCCTGCAGCAGCAGGTTGGCACTGCTCCAGATGTCGCCGATATTGCCAAAGAAGTTGTCTACCCCGCCGCGCACCACACTGGGTACCACCGCTTGGTAGACCTGTGCCGCCGGCTTGACCGCCACTTTGTCCACCACCTCGTTGGCGGCAAACACCTTGCGGTTGAAGGTCTCCCACGGGTCGTTGCGGTTCTGGCCCTCACCGGGCAGGCTGGCGCAGCCGCTGAGCAGGAATAAAGGCAGCAGCACCGCTGCAGCCAGGCGTTGCAATGCCGTTGTCATGGTTTTTTGCCGGCATCAGCACCGGTCTCTGCAGCCTTGTTGAACAAGAATTGGCCGATCAGGTTCTCCAGCACCACGGCAGACTGGGTCTGCTTGATGACCGCGCCGGGCGCCAGGTTGTCGGTCTCGCCGCCGGCCTCCAGGCCCACATACTGGTCGCCCAGCAGGCCGGCCGTCAAGATTTTGGCCGAGCTGTCTTTGGGGAATTGCACGCTGCGGTCAATCTCCATCGTCACCAGGCCTTGAAAGGTCTTGGGGTCGAACTTGATGCCGGTGATGTGCCCCACCACCACGCCCGCTGAGCGCACCGAGGCGCGCGACTTGAGGCCGCCGATGTTGTCAAAGCGGGCGCTGACGCTGTAGGTCTCGCCTTGCCCAAAACTCACCAAGTTGGCGGCTTTGAGCGCCACAAACACCAGCCCGGCCAGGCCCAACATCACAAACAGGCCGACTCCGGTTTCAATGCCCTTTTTGTCCATCGTGTGTACTCCCACAAATCTGCTGTTGGATCAAGGCGCCGAGAACATCAAGGCCGTGAGGATGAAGTCCATCGCCAGCACCACCAGCGACGACACCACCACCGTGCGGGTGGTGGCGTAGGCCACGCCCTCAGGTGTGGCCTGGGTCTCATAACCCTGGTAAAGCGCGACAAAGGTGCAAACCACGCCAAACACGAAGCTCTTGACCACGCCGTTGCCCACGTCGCGCCAGATGTCCACCTTGTTTTGCTGAATGGACCAGAAGTTGCCCGCGTCAATGCCGATCAGCCCCACCGCCACCACCCAGGCGCCCAGGATGCCGATGGCTGAAAACAGGATGGCCAGCAGCGGCATGGAGATGACCCCGCCGATGAAACGCGGCGCCAGCACCCGGGCGCGTGGGTCAATGGCCATCAACTCCATCGCCGCCAGTTGTTCGCCAGCTTTCATCAAGCCAATCTCGGCCGTGAGCGAGGTGCCGGCACGGCCGGCAAACAGCAGCGCGGTGACCACCGGACCCAACTCACGCACCAGGCTCAAATTGACCACCAAGCCCAGTGACTCGGCCGCGCCGTAGGTGACCAGCGCGTAATACATCTGCAGCGCCAGCACAAAACCCACCGCCAGGCCAGAGGCCAGGATGATGACCAGCGAGCGGTTGCCAATGGCATACACCTGGTCAATCACCAGCCCGAAGCGGCGCAGCGATTGCGGCAAGACCCGCAGCAGGCCAATGAAGAAGATGGCCGCATGGCCCAGGCCCTGCAAACTGGCCAGCGTGCTGGCGCCCACCGCTTGCACAAAGTTCAGCACAACATTCATGGTGCGGCCCCCAGGCCGTAGTCCTCAGCCATGGGCCTTGCCGGGTAATGAAACTTGACCGGGCCGTCGGGCTCACCACGCACAAACTGGCGTACCTCGGGGTCGGTGCTGGCCATCAATTCAGCCGGTGTGCCCTGGGCCACGATGCGGCCTTGGGTGGCCATCAAAACCACATGGTCGCTGATGGCCATGCACTCAGGCACATCGTGCGACACCACCAGCGAGGTGGCACCGGTGATGTCATTCAAGGTGCGGATCAGCTTGGCGGTGACGCCCATCGAGATCAAATCCAGCCCGGCAAACGGCTCGTCGTACATGATCAGCTCGGGGTCCAGCGCAATGGCGCGGGCCAGCGCAATGCGCCGCGCCATGCCACCCGACACCTCGGCAATGCGCAGTTGCGCGGCACCACGCAGGCCCACGGCGTTGAGCTTCAGCAGCACGATGTCGTGGATCAGCGGCTCGGGCAGATCTGTCATCTCGCGCAGCGGGAAGGCCACGTTGTCAAACACCGACAAATCGGTGAACAGCGCACCGAACTGGAACAACATGCCCAGGCGCCGCCGCAGTTTGTACAGCGCTGGCTGGTCATGCACATCCACCACCTGGCCGTCAAACACCACGCGGCCACTGGTGGTTGCATACACACCACCGATCAGGCGCAGCAGCGTGGTTTTACCGCAGCCTGAGCCGCCGAGGATGGATGTGACCTTGCCACGCGCAAAGTGCAGGGAAACGTCTTGCAAGATGGTGCGACTGCTGTCGTAACCAAACTTGACGTGGTCGATCTCGATCAGCGCATCGGGGTTCAACGGTGGGGTTGCCTGGCAGGCAGGATGCGGGGCACCTGCACAGCCGTGTCAGGCCATCAATTTCAGTAGCGGAATTGTCGCATGCAGGGCAAAAGCGGACGGGCCAGCACTGATTCGGCTTGGTCAACGGATGTCAAGCTGGGCGGTTTGCAGACCAACACAATCCGGGCGCCGCTGGGTCAGCGTGGCAGCGTGGTGCTGCCCATCAGGTACTGGTCCACCTCACGTGCGGCCTGCCGGCCCTCGCGGATGGCCCACACCACCAGGCTTTGGCCACGCCGCATGTCGCCGGCCACAAACACCTTGTCCACATTGCTGCGGTAGCCGCCTTCATCGGTGCTGGCTTTGGCGTTGCCACGGGCATCTTTGGCCACCCCAAACGCGTCCAGCACACTGGCCACCGGATTGACAAAACCCATGGCCAGCAACACCAGGTCGGCTGGGTAGTGTTTTTCGCTGCCGGCCATCTCCACCAACTTGCCGTCCTTGAAGGTGATGTTGACGGTGGTCAGGCCGGTGAGCTTGCCCTTGGCGCCGGTGAAGGCTTTGGTGGCCACGGCAAACGCCCGTTCACAGCCCTCCTCGTGGCTGGAACTGGTGCGCAGCTTGGTGGGCCAATACGGCCAGGTGAGCGGCCGGTTTTCTTCCACCGGCGGCTCAGGCATCAACTCAAACTGTGTGACGCTGGCCGCACCGTGGCGGTTGCTGGTGCCCACGCAGTCACTGCCGGTATCACCACCGCCAATCACGATCACATGTTTGCCGGCGGCCAGGGTCTGGCTTTTCAATTTGTCGCCGGCGTTGACCTTGTTTTGCTGCGGCAAAAACTCCATCGCAAAGTAAACACCGTCCAGGTCGCGCCCGGGCACCGGCAGGTCGCGGCTTTGCTCACTGCCACCGGTCAGGACCACGGCGTCAAACTGGGCTTTCAGCTCATCTGCGCTGATGGTTTGTTTGGCGTCGTTGGTGACCTTGCTGTCTGCGGGCATGGCACCCACCAGCACACCGGTCTTGAACACCACACCCTCGGCTTGCATCTGGTTGATGCGGCGGTCGATGTGGCTCTTCTCCATCTTGAAATCAGGGATGCCGTAGCGCAGCAGGCCGCCGATGCGGCTGTTTTTCTCGAACACGGTGACGCTGTGGCCAGCGCGGGCGAGTTGCTGCGCCGCCGCCAGGCCGGCCGGGCCGCTTCCTACCACGGCCACGGTCTTGCCAGTCTTGGCTGCAGGCACTTGCGGCGTCACCCAGCCCTCGGCCCAGGCCCGGTCGATGATGGCGTGCTCGATGCTCTTGATGCCCACCGCGTCATCATTGACGTTCAACACGCAAGCCGCCTCACACGGTGCCGGGCAGATGCGGCCGGTGAACTCAGGAAAGTTGTTGGTGCTGTGCAGCACGGTGATGGCGTTGTGCCAATCACCCCGGTACACCAGGTCATTGAAGTCCGGAATGATGTTGTTGACCGGGCAGCCGCTGTTGCAAAACGGTGTGCCGCAGTCCATGCAGCGCGCAGCCTGCACCTTGGCCTGGCCGTCGTTCAAGCCGATGACAAATTCTTTGTAGTTCTTGACACGCTGGGGCACGGGCGCATAGCCCTCCTCCAAACGCTCGAATTCCATGAAGCCGGTGACTTTTCCCATGCTGATCTCACTGTGAGCGGTTGCTGCGGTTCGGTCGAAGGGAGCATTCAGGCGCCGGGCCGCCCCAAGCCTGAATGCACCCCTCGGGGGTGGCTGCGGTACCCCGCAGCCGGGGCGGGCATCTCTACTTGGCAGGCACGGTCTTGGCGGGCTTGCTCTCCGCCTTGGCCTTGGCAATCGTGTCGTCTTTGGCTGCACTTGCCAATTTGGCCGCGTTCATCTCGCCCAGCGCCCGCTTGTACTCATTCGGGAAGACCTTGATGAACTTGCCCCGCGCGGTGGCCCAATCGTCCAGGATCTCGCGGGCGCGCAAACTGCCCGTCCAGCTGTGGTGCTGCTCGATCAGGCTCTTGAGCAAGGCGTCATCCGTCTCGCCCTTGTGCCAAATCGCCTTGTCCTCGCCCGCCGTCTGCTCGTCGGCTGCCAGCACCTTGCCCAGCGACACCATGGCCGGGTTGCAGCGCTTGGCAAACTGGCCGTCTTCGTCATACACATAGGCAATGCCACCGCTCATGCCAGCCGCAAAGTTACGCCCGGTTTTGCCCAGCACCAGCACCGTACCGCCGGTCATGTACTCGCAGCCATGGTCGCCCGTGCCCTCCACCACCGTGGTGGCACCTGACAGGCGCACGGCAAAACGCTCACCGGCTACGCCGCTGAAGAACGACTCGCCACTGGTGGCACCGTACATCACCGTGTTGCCCACAATGGTGTTGCGAATCGCCTCACCCCGGAAGTCAATGCTGGGGCGCACGACGATGCGACCACCGCTCAGGCCCTTGCCGGTGTAGTCATTGGCATCGCCAATCAAATACAGCGTGATGCCCTTGGCCAGGAAGGCACCAAAGCTCTGGCCGCCATGGCCTTCGGCCTGGATGAAGATGGTGTGATCGGGCAGGCCTTCGGGCCGATGACGGATGAGTTCACCGGACAGCATGGCGCCCACCGAACGGTTGACGTTGCGCACCTCCTCCATGAACTGCACCTTCTCGCCACGCTGAATAGCCGGCTGGCACTTCTCGATCAGCTTCACATCCAGCGCGCGCTCCAGGCCGTGGTCCTGCACCTCGGTGTGCAGGCGCGGCACTTCCACCGGCACCTGCACCTGGTGGAAGACACGGGCGAAATCCAGGCCCTTGGCCTTCCAGTGCGCAATGCCCTTGCGCGTGTCGAGCAAATCAGCCCGGCCGATGAGTTCGTCGAATTTGCGGATGCCCAGCTGCGCCATGATGGAGCGGACTTCTTCGGCGACGAAGAAGAAATAGTTCACCACATGCTCGGGCTTGCCGGAGAATTTTTTGCGCAGCGCGGGGTCTTGCGTAGCAACGCCCACCGGGCAGGTGTTGAGGTGGCATT
>JAYVLI010000378.1:0-5371 GCA_043759535.1 Betaproteobacteria bacterium
TCCGCTACAGCGAACGCCTGGCCGAGGCCGGCATTGAGCCCTCAGTGGGCAGCAAAGGAGACAGCTATGACAACGCCTTGGCCGAGACGATCAACGGCCCGTACAAGGCCGAGTTGATCCACAAGCGGGCACCGTGAAAGACCAAGGAGGCGGTGGAACTGGCCGCTCTTGAATGGGTGTCCTGGTTCAATCACCACAGACTGATGGAGCCTCTGGGCTACATCCCGCCGGCAGAAGCTGAGGCAAACTATCACCAGCAATTCGCCAGTCAAGCCACCACGGTGGTGGCCTGACTTGAACCAAACAGCCTCCAGGATTTCCGGGGCGGTTCAGCCGCAAGACTGGAACACACACGTCAGCTTTGCAGCCGATGGTTCGGTGGTCGAGACCGTGATTCTTGATGCCGCCCGCTGCGGCGCCTGGCCGTTGCACCTGGAGCACAAAGCAGCCGCTTGAACGTGGCATGGCAGCCGGGTCGGTGTCGCCATGGTGCGGTTGAGCCTGATCGACCGCGACCCAGCCGGGATGTTTCGCGCCTTGTCTTGACAGACCACTGGGCCGTTGCCGACCAACTGGCAGCACACCCAAGGGCCGGCGAGTTGATGGACGGCGCGTGCGGGTGGCGCGTGTCCATACCGCAACCTGCAGCGATGCTGTGGTGCCCAACAACCTGCGCGGTGGCAGGTGACTTTGGCCCTGCGCGGGCCGCGTTTGTGCGAGGGGCCAAGGTGGTGGATTCACCCGAATGTCCGCGCGGTCTCCACCATGGATCTCGGCGGCGTGCCGTGGCTGACCAGCCGAACCTGCAAACCCGAGCCAACAGCCAGCGCCAGGGCGCGGCGCATGGCAGCGTCGATCCAGCCGTCGTCGTTGCCAAAAGCGCCACCCCCCAGGCAGGTCAGCAACACGGTGTTGGATGCCCCGCGCCGGGCATTCAGCACCGCAGCGCACAAGGTGGCCTCGTCGGCGGCCTCCAGCACCAGTTGCCCAAGTGGGCGCCACAGGGCTGCCGGCACCCGGGTGTAGGCCACCGGCAGCGCCGAGCAGAACACCTGGGTCACTGTTGGGCGCCGGTGGCCGGTGGCCGGTGGCGTCGGTCACCTCCACATCGCTGTGCAGGCCCACCCGCAGCAGCCCACGCAGGGTGTCCCGGTCCTGCGCGGCCAGCCCGGCCAGATGGGTGTTGATCACGGCCAGGCTTTTGCGGGTACACAGCGCGTAGCCATTGCGTATGGTCCAGAGTTGGGCCGGTGGCAGGCCCAGCGCCAGTCCCAGCGCCAGGCCCAGCGCCGCACCCAGGTCGGCCAGCCCGTCGAGTTGGTGCCGACGGGTCTGCCCGATATTGCCGCCAACGGGCACAAAGTAATTGCGGTAAATCGTGGCCGCGCCGGCCGCCAAGGCGCATGCCGGCCCCTGCGTGCGGTCGTACGCGTCACCACTGACGCCGTCCTCGGGCGTCACGTCCGGCCCCGCCATCTCCAGCATGTTGAACTGGGAGGCCACCTGGAACACCGCACCGGCGTGTTCGGGCATGGCATGCATGGCCCGCACGTCACCGCTGATATTGACCACCCGCAAGGGGCTGTCGGGGCCACGGCTGGTGCGCACACGGTCACGCAGGCTGGCCAGCGACGCCAGTTCGAAGGTCCCAATGCCGAAGCCGCGCCCGTTGACCAGCGAGCGCAGTGCGCTGCCGTCGACCACCAGCCTGTTGCGGGTGTCGTTGTAGCCGGTCTCGGCAAAGCCGGTGAGTCGCTCAAACCAATCCATCGGGTCCGTCCTGCGCTGTCGGTCTTGGATGGGCCGCCCATGATGCGCGCAATTGAGCTGGCCGCACCGTGCTTCAACCGCCGATGGCGCATCAGCACGGGGCTACCATAAAAACCACCTCCGCCGCCCAGGCCCCGTGCATGACTGCCACTCCTTCCCGCCAACGCCCACCCACTGACACGCCAGTGCCACTTGACCGCCAAAGCGGCAGCCAAGCCAGCCGCCCCCGCAGCCGGCTGGACTGGCACCAGTTGCTGGGCTGGCTACGGGATGACGGCCTGGTGACGGACGACGACGCCCAGCGTGTCATCAAGCGCTTTGGCGCCGGTGCGTCCAGCCTGCATGCGCTGGTGCGGCTGGGTGGCGCCGGTTTGCAGCGGGATGGCCGCGCGCTGGATACCGAGGCCCTGACCGAATGGCTGGCACAGCGCGTGAGCCTGCCTTACCTGCGCATTGACCCGCTCAAGGTGGATGTGGGCCGGGTGGCCGAGGTGATGAGCCTGCAATACGCTGAGTTGCGCAAGGTGTTGCCGGTCACGGTGGGGGTTGAATCGGTGACGGTGGCCACCAGCGAGCCGTTCGATGTCGCCTGGGCGGCCGAGATCGAATCGCACACCCGGCGCCGCGTCAAGCTGGTGCTGGCCAACCCGGACGACATCGCCCGCTACACGCTGGAGTTTTATGCCCTCGCCCGGTCGGTGCGGCAGGCCCAAAAAACCGGCGAAACCGCTGCCACCGCCAGCTTTGAGCAACTGGTGGAGTTGGGCAAAACCGCCAAGCAACTGGACGCCAATGACCAGGGCGTGGTGCAGGTGGTGGACTGGCTGTGGCAGTACGCATTTGACCAGCGCGCCAGCGATATCCACCTGGAACCGCGGCGCGAGATGGGCGCCATCCGCTTCCGCATCGACGGCGTGCTGCACACCGTCTACCAGGTGCCGCTCACCGTGATGAACGCGATGACCGCGCGCATCAAGCTGCTGGGCCGCATGGACGTGGTGGAGCGGCGCCGGCCACAAGACGGCCGCATCAAGACCAAGCGCCCCGACAGCGCTGACGGGCCGGGCGATGAGGTGGAGATGCGCCTGTCCACCCTGCCCACTGCGTTTGGCGAGAAGTTGGTGATGCGGGTGTTTGACCCCGAGACCGTGGTCAAGACGGTGGCTGCGCTGGGCTTCTCTGACCATGACGGTGCGCGTTGGGCCCAGCTGATCAGCCAGGCCCACGGCATCGTGCTGGTGACAGGGCCCACCGGCAGTGGCAAAACCACCACGCTGTATTCCACGCTCAAATCCCTGGCCACCGAGCAGGTCAATGTCTGCACGGTGGAAGACCCGATCGAGATGATCGAGCCCGCCTTCAACCAGACCCAGGTGCAGGCCGCCCTCGACATGGGTTTTGCCGAGGGCCTGCGCGCGCTGATGCGGCAGGACCCGGACATCATCATGGTGGGCGAGATCCGTGACCTGGCCACCGCCGAGATGGCCATTCAGGCTGCACTCACCGGCCATCTGGTGTTCAGCACCTTGCACACCAATGACGCGGCTTCGGCCATCACCCGGCTGCTGGATCTTGGTGTGCCGGGTTACCTGATTTCGGCCACCGTCATCGGCGTGCTGGCACAGCGCCTGGTGCGCACCTTGTGCCCGGCCTGCAAGGTGCGCGATGAGGGCGCCACCCGTGAGGCGGTGGACGAACTGGCCAAGCCCTGGCGCTTGTCGGGCAGTGTGCGGCCTTACAAACCGGTGGGCTGCAACGCCTGCCGGCAAACCGGTTTTCGGGGCCGGGTGGGGCTGTATGAGCTGCTGGTGATGGGCGACGCAGCACGCCGCGCGGTCCACCCGGCCCAAGACACGGCCAAGCTGCGGCGCCAGGCGGTGAATGACGGCATGCGGCCCTTGCGCCTGGCCGGCATGATGAAAGTGGCCGAGGGCCAGACCACGGTGGACGAGGTGTTGCGCGGCACGCCCGCCTGGTCAGAAGACTGACCCGCCAGGCCACCACCAGCCCCGCAGGCGGGGTGCCCGCCTTACGTGGAAACCACACCGGCTTCGCGGAGGGCACTCCCTAGAATCTTCTCAAGGGCATTCATGCCGACGAGGAGACAGCACAGTGAAGATCAAGAGCCAGAAAGACTTCTGGTCGGGTTTGATGTTTGTGAGCATAGGCATCGGTTTTGCCTGGGGCGCCACCAACTACAACTTCGGCTCATCGGCCCGGCCCGGGCCTGGTTTTTTCCCGTTTGGCTTGGGGCTGTTGATGGCCCTTCTGGGCGCCATGGTGTTGTTCAAGGCGCTGGTGGTGGAGACTGATGACGGTGAACCGATCGGCAAGTGGGCCTACCGGCCACTGGTGATCGTCATGGCATCGGTGGGCTTGTTCGGCTTCACGCTGCCGCTGCTGGGCATGGCCGTGGCCTTGCCGATTCTGGTCATCATGGCCAGTTTGGCGGGGGATGAATTCCACTGGAAAGACGCGATCGTCAGCGTCGTGGTGCTGACCCTGGGCTCCTGGCTCATCTTTATTTACGGACTCAAGCTGGTGATCCCGCTGTGGCCGAAATTCATCACCGGTTGAGGCGCACACCATGGAATTGATCAACAACCTGATGCTGGGTTTTGGCGTGGCCTTCACGCTGCAAAACCTGGCGTACGCATTTTTTGGCTCGGTGCTGGGCACGCTGATTGGTGTGTTGCCTGGCCTGGGCCCAGTGGCCACCATCGCCATGCTGCTGCCGTCCATCTACGCGCTGGACGCCACACCCGCACTCATCATGCTGGCCGGCATTTATTACGGTGCGCAATACGGTGGGTCCACCACCGCCATCCTGATCAACGTGCCGGGTGAGTCCAGCTCGGTGGTCACCGCGATTGACGGTTATGCCATGGCCCGCAAAGGCCGTGCCGGCCCGGCGCTGGCGGCTGCTGGCCTGGGCTCGTTTTTTGCCGGTTGTGTGGGCACCATCATCATTGCCGCGTTTGCGCCGCCACTCACTGAGCTGGCCTTCAAGTTTGGCCCGGCTGAGTACTTCAGCCTGATGGTGCTGGGCTTGATCGGCGCGGTGGTGCTGGCCTCCGGGTCGTTGGTCAAGGCCATCGCGATGATCTTGTTGGGCCTGCTGCTGGGCCAGATCAACACCGACGTGATCTCGGGCGTGCCGCGCTACAGCTTTGACATCCCTGAGCTGACCGACGGCATCGGTTTTGTGGCCATTGCCATGGGCATCTTCGGCTTTGGTGAGATCGTGACCAATCTGGGCCAGCCGGCCGAGAACCGCGAGGTGTTCACCAAAGACGTGAAAGGCCTGTGGCCCACCAAGCAAGACTTCAAAGACGCCTTTCCGGCGGTGCTGCGTGGCACGGCACTGGGCTCCATCCTGGGTGTGTTGCCCGGTGGTGGTGCCTTGCTGGCCTCGTTTGCCGCCTACACGGTGGAGAAGAAGATGAAAGCCCGGCCCGGTGAAGTGCCGTTTGGCAAGGGCAACATCCGCGGTGTGGCCGGCCCTGAGTCGGCCAACAACGCCGGTGCGCAGACCAGCTTCATCCCGATGTTGACGCTGGGCATCCCGCCCAACGCGGTGATGGCGCTGATGGTGGGCGCG
>JAYVLI010000379.1:0-3652 GCA_043759535.1 Betaproteobacteria bacterium
ATCCTCGGCATCTTGGCCGCGATTGCCCTGCCCAAGTTTGTGGACCTGGGTGACGACGCCCAGAAGGCAGCCAACGACGGCATGGCCGGCGCGCTGGCCTCGGCCATGAGCATCAACTACAGCGGCTGCGCTGTGAAAAACAACGTGGCCACGGCCAACAAGTGCGTCACCGTCAATGCCTGCGCCGGCAGTGGCACCACTGGCCTGGGCGCCCTGCTGCAAGGCGGCTTGCCGACGGGTTACACCGCAGCGGTGAACGCCACCGGTGTGGACATCGGCACCACCAACGGCGGTACAGCCACTTGCAAAGTCACGTCCACCCGCGGCTCAACCACCTACAACTCCACGTTTGTGGGTATCTCAGCCGGCAACTGATGCACCTTGGTGGCATGGCGCCACAAGCGCCAAGAAAGCCGCCCACAGGGCTGTTATTTCAAGCCTAGCCCAGGCCACCGGCGTTGCACCATGCCCACCATGTGTGTGCCCTTGCCCCCGCCCCCAGCGCTGCACAGCGCACCACTGTCCCGGCTTGCCGGGTTGTGTCATGTCTGGCGTGGCCGTTTGAATGGCCGCTGGTACTCAGCGTTAGGTGCCTGGGCGCTGGGCTTGATGCTGTGGCTGCCCTTGCCTGCACAGGCGCTGGCGTGCTCGCCCTACATGGGGCAAGCCAGTCTCAACGAAGTGCGCATTGGCCACAGCAACGCCCTCGACGCCAAGAACCAGATCGAGATCTACAACAGCGGTAACGTGGATCCGTCAGTCTGGGGCACCTGGCAGCTGATCGTCTACTACAAGGATGGCAGCAAGACGGCGGTCAAGCAGGGCGGCTACTACCTGGCCACCAACATGGCCAGTACTGGCCAGTTCATCAACAACAACAGCAACAAGAAGCTCTTTCTCAGGAACCGCAGCGGCAACTCCGTCGATATTGCGCTGGTTGACGCCAATGGCGATTTCATCAACTACCTGGCCATCAATGCCCAAATCCAAACCCTGCCGGGCTGCCTGGGCACACCCAAGGTGGTCAATGCCAGCTCGACCAGCGACACCACCGGCGACATTGAGCGCCTGCCCAACGGTGGTACCTGGCCAGGCGCGGTGGCTGCCACCAGCGCGCATTCCATCGGCACCACCAACGCCTGCACCGCAGGTGGCAGCGACCTCATCGTCACCAACAGCGCCAATATCGCCACGCCGGTCGTCAACCTGACCACGGTCACCTACACCGTCTCAGTCACCAACAAGAGTTGCACCAACACGGTCGGCAGCATCGTGCTGACAGACACCGGCATCGCAACCAGTAATTTTTCGGGTTTGGCCAAGTCGGTCAGCCAGGGCAGCACATCGCAAGGCGCCAATGCGCTGACCTGGACGGTGGGCACGCTGGTAGCGGGCGCAACGGCCACGCTCACCGTGTCGGGTAAACCGCTCAACCTGGGCACGCTGACCACCACCGCCGCACTGACCGCGCCCAGCAGCGGCTTGGTCAACACATCCGACGACAGTGAAACCGAAACGATCACGGTATTGGCTTACAACTATGTCGGTTTTGACCTGGCGGCAGCCACGCTGACCGAAGGCAGCAACCTGGCTTACTCGGCGTCGCTCTCGTCGGCGGTGGCGCCCAGCAGCAGTATCACTGTCAGCTACACGGTGTCGGGCACGGCAGGCCCTGGTGACACCAATCTACCCAGTTCCGGCACGGTGATCATCGACCCCACTGACCCGAACTCGCCAAGCAGCACCTCGATCGACTTCACGATCACCAACGACACCATCGGCGAAGTGACCAAGATGATCACGCTGACCCTGACCGCCGTGTCGAGCAGCGACAACACCGTCAAGCTGGACCCTGCGGCCAAGGTGATGAACATCACCCTGATCGATGACGACATCGACCACTACGAGTTGTCGCTGCCCAGCACCAGTCTGAGCTGCCTGCCGACCACTGTCAGCGTGACGGCGTGCGCCGATACCAGCAGCCCGTGCAGCAGCCCGCACACCCTGGCCACAGGCAAGACAGCCACCTTGACGACAAGCGGCGCCACGTTGGCTGCAACCACCCTCACTTTCGACGCCAGCGGCGTGGCCACCACGACGCTGAACTACCCCCAGGCGGCCGACGCCACGGCGGTGTCGGTCACGCTATCGGGTGAGCAGCAAGCCGCCGCCAACCCACGCAAGTGCTGCCCCAACGGCAGCAGTTGTGCGGCCGCTAACAGCTGCGCAACGGTCTTCAGCAGCGCGGGCTTCATCATCGCCGCCGCTGCCAACGGCACTGCCACCACACTGCCCACGCAAACCGCCGGCACGGCGTCGGGCATGTTTTACCTGCGTGCGGTCAAGACCAGCACCAGCACCAAAGCCTGCGAAGCTGCACTGAGCGGCGCCAACACCGTGAACTGGGCGCTGCAATGCAACAACCCCAGCACCTGCAGCACCGGCACCGGCAGCAGCCTGATGGTGCTCAACGGGGGTAGCCCCACCAGCCTGCTCGGCAATCCGAACTCGGGCGTGACCGGCAGCACGGCAGTCGCCATGACTTTCGATGCGAATGGCAATGCGCCGTTCAGCTTGACCTTCAGCGATGTTGGCCTGGTCCGGCTGTGGGCCAGCAAGACCGTCAACGCGGCGGGCTTGAGCGGCAGCTCTAACGCGTTTGTCAGCCGGCCGGCCGGGCTGTTGATCTCGGCGCTGGCACAGACCGCCGCACCCCAATTGATCAACCCGGCTGCAGCCAGCGCCAGCGATGCGGTCTTTGTCAAGGCCGGCGAGTCATTCAGCGCCAGCGTGACGGCCACCACCTCGACCGGTGCCGCCGCACCCAACTTTGGCAAGGAGAGCCCGGCTGAAGCCGTGCTGCTGACACCGCTGCTGGTGCTGCCAGCGGGCGGACAACTGGGCACACTGGCCAATGCCAGCATCGCCGGTGGCAGGTTTGTCAATGGTGCGGCCACAGTCAACAACCTTGCCTGGGATGAGGTGGGCATTCTCAAGCTCACAGCCAGCATCGCCGATGGTGACTACCTGGGCAGCGGCCCGCTGGCGGGCGCGACCAGCGGCAACATCGGACGCTTTGTGCCCGATCACCTGGCCATCACCGCAGGCACACCAGCAGCAGCCTGCAGCAATGCCTTCAGCTACTTTGGACAGGACGGCTTCAGCACGCCGTTCATGCTGCGGGCCGAGAACAGCGGCAATGCGGTGACCCAAAACTACACCGGCAGCTTTGCCCGGCTGGGCTTGTCGAGCTGGGCCGGCTATGGCTTCACCGCCGCGGGCCTACCGGCGGGGTCAGCACTGGCCGCCAGCAGCACCGCGCCAACCGGAAGCTGGAGCTTGGGTTGGGCCAACGTCTTGGCGCGCCACCAGGTCAGCCGGCCCAACGTGGTCAGCGCCGAAACCTTTGTCACCGTCAAAGCCGCGCCGGTGGATGCCGACGGTGTCACGCTCAGCGGTGCGGCCACTGCAGTGGCTGCAGCCACGCCGCTGCGCAGTGGCCGCCTGCGTTTGTCGAATGCTTTCGGCAGTGCCAATGCCGCGCTGCAAGTGCCGGTGGTGGCTGAATACTGGAGCGGCAGCAACTGGGTGCTCAACAGCGCCGACAGTTGCAGCACGCTGGGCAGCGCCAGCGTGGCGCTGTCCAACCCCC
>JAYVLI010000380.1:0-6659 GCA_043759535.1 Betaproteobacteria bacterium
GCTGCCGCCGGTGCGCGAGTAGATGGCGGTGTTGATGCCCACCAGCTCACCCCGCGCATTGACCAGCGCACCGCCCGAGTTGCCGGGGTTGATGGCCGCATCGGTCTGGATGAAGCTCTCAAACGTGGACAGGCCCAGCCCGTTGCGGCGCAGCGCGCTGACGATGCCGGCCGTCACCGTTTGCCCAACGTTGAATGGGTTGCCGATGGCCAGCAGCACATCACCCACCCGCAGGTCTTGAGAGCGGCCCAGCGTGATGGCCGGCAGCCGGTCCAGCTTGATGCGCAGCACCGCCAGGTCGGTCTCGGGGTCGGTGCCCACCACCTCGGCTTGCACCTCACGGCCGTCTTGCAGGCGAACGGCAATTTCACCGGCCTGCTCCACCACATGGTTGTTGGTCAGCAGGATGCCCTCGGGCGAGACGATCACGCCCGAGCCGATGCCGGTCTGGTTGGCATCCTTGTCCCCAAAAAATTGGCGGAAGGCCGGGTCATCGGCATGCGGATTGGAGATTTGCGCCTTGCTGGTGGTCACGCTGACCACCGCCGGTGCGGCCACGCTGGCGGCTTCCGCCAAGCTGCCCAAGCTACCGTAGTTGTCTGGGCTGCCCTGGCCACCCGGTGCCGGCGCGGCGGTGCGCAAGGACACCACCTGCGGTAGCACCGACCCAAACTGCAGGCCACCCGACGTCAACCACTGCGGTTTGAGCGTGCCCACCACAAACAGGCAGGCCAGGGCCACGGTGGCCACCTGGGAGAATAACAACCAGAGTCTGCGCATTGGGGGCGTGGTAGTGAGGCTTTTTGAGGGCGGAGGCAGGCGGGATGGCGCAGCGCGGCGAGATCGAATTGCACCTGGCAGCATTGCTGCAGGTCGACCGGTTCACGGATTATGGGCCGAACGGTTTGCAGGTTGAGGGCCGCGCCAGGGTGCAGCGTGTGGTGTCTGGCGTCACCGCCAGCCTGGCGTTGATCGAGGCCGCCGTGGCCGACCAGGCCGACGCCATCCTGGTGCATCACGGCCTGTTCTGGCGTGGCCAGGACGGGCGCATCACCGGCTGGATGCGCCAGCGCTTAGCCCTGCTGCTGGCCCACAACATCAACCTTTACGCCTACCACCTGCCGCTGGACGCCCACCCCACGCTGGGCAACAACGCCCAGCTGGGCCTGCAACTGGGCCTGGTGGCGGACGGCACATTTGGTGAGCAGGGCCTGGGCTGCATCGGGCCGATGGATGGGCCCGTTGGCACTGCCAGCGCGCTGGCTGACCACGTCAACCTGGCGTTAGGCCGCCAACCCGTGCTGCTGCCAGGTGACGGCCGGCCGTTGCGCCGCGTGGCCTGGTGTACCGGCGGTGCGCAAGGCTATTTTGAGAGCGCCATCGCGGCCGGCGCTGATGCCTTTTTGACGGGCGAGATTTCAGAGCCGCAAGCCCATATCGCACGGGAGACCGGCGTGGCGTTTCTGGCCTGCGGCCACCATGCCACCGAGCGTTACGGCGCGCCCGCCGTGGGTGCCCATCTGGCGGCCACCTTTGGCCTGCAGCACCGTTTCATCGACATCGACAACCCGGGCTGAGCCCGGCCTCCCGCACACCCGCCCCAACATGACCCAGACCACCGGCCTCATCGCCATCACCCAGGGCGACCCCTGCGGCATCGGCCCCGAAACCATTGCCCGCGCTGCGGCTGCCAGCGCCACCGGCCAGGCGCTGGTGGTGGGTGATGTGGCGGTGCTGCGCCGGGCCGTGGCGCAGTGCGGCCTGCTGCTGCCGGTGGCACAACTGGACGCCCCGGCCGACGCGCTGTTGGCACCGCCCGGCTGCATCGCGGTGTGGCAACCGCCCGGACTGCCGGCCGGCCTGGCAGATTTGCCCATGGGCCAGGTGCAGGCCGCCGCCGGCCGCGCCGCCGCACTGTGTATTGAAGCCGCCGCAACACTGGCGCTGCGGGGTGATGTGGCGGCAATCGTCACCGCGCCCATCCACAAAGCGGCGCTGGCAGCAGCCGGCATCCACCACCCCGGCCACACCGAGCTGTTGCAAGCGCTGTGTGGTGGTGTGCCCGTGCGCATGATGTTGGCCAATGAGGAGTTGCGGGTGGTGCTGGTGACCATCCACATGGCTTTGCGCCGCGCCATTGATGCGCTGGACTTTGATGCCGTGCTGCAAACCCTGCGCATTGCCCACCGCAGCGCTGCGGCCTGGGGCATGGCCGCGCCGCGCATCGCGGTGGCCGGCCTCAACCCGCATGCGGGTGAGGCCGGGCTGTTTGGTGATGAAGAAATTCGTTTCATCGGCCCGGCCGTGGCTGCGGCACGCGCCGAGGGCATCAACGCCCACGGCCCTTTTGCGCCCGATACCGTGTTCATGCGCGCCCGCAACACACCCGCCCACCCGGGCGAGTTTGACCTGGTGGTGGCCATGACCCATGACCACGGCCTGATCCCGGTCAAATACCTGGGCGTGGAGCAGGGTGTCAACCTGACGCTGGGCCTGCCCATCGTGCGCACCAGCCCCGACCACGGCACCGCGTTTGACATTGCCGGCACGGGCACCGCCGACCCCAGCAGCCTGATCGCCGCCATCAGCATGGCGCGGCGGCTGGCCCAGGCCTAAGCCCGCTCGGGCAACAGCGCGGCCAACTGCCGGCGCGCCCGGGCGGTGGCGCGCTCCAGCAAATAGGCGTTTTCCAGCGCGCGCAGCCGGCCTTCCTCGCACAGGCGGGTCAGCATGCGGTAGGTCATGGACACCGTGCCACGCTGGCCACTGCCGTGGGTGAAGACAAAAAAGCTGCGCCCCGGGCTGACATGGGACAAGCGCACCTGTTGCCAGCCGTCTTTGAGCTGCATGCGGTAGGCAAAGCCGATCTGCACATGCTCGGCCAATGATTTGCCGCTGGTCGGCTCCACAGGCTCTGGCGTGGGCAGGCCGGGGATGGCGATGTCCACCGCGCTCACATCCGGCTCGGCGCCCAGGTCAATGTCCACCGCGCCTTGCCAGTCCACCGCCGCGTCGTCCAGCAGGCCCACGGCTTGCGCTTCGGCCGGGGTGAACACCGTGCGCGCCGCCAGCGCCTGCAGCGCCGCTGCGCTGCCCGCCGTGCTGGCCGGCAGGTCAGCCGCACGCCGCACCGGGGTGGCCAGCGCGCCCTCGATCTGGTGCTGCAGCAGGTTGTGCTCCAGCGTGCTGAGGGATTGGCCCTTCAAGGATTCGGCATGTGCCGGCAGCAACTGGGCAAAAAACTGGCGCCGGTCGGCCTCGGGCACGGCGATGCGGTCCATGCCGGCGTTCAAGTCCTTCATCAACTGCGGCAGCTTGCGCAAAAACAGTTGGCGGTGCGCCGGTGTGCCTTTGGGCTGCACGCTCATCACCAGCTCCCGGCCAGCGTCACGCAGTTTTTCAACCAGCGTTTCATCCGGCCCTGCCGCGCCTGCGTTGTCCACGCTGTCTTGCGCGGCGCTGGCGATGGCCCGGCTCCAGATGGTGGCCAAAAACGAGCGCAGATAGGGCGGCACTGGCAGGCCCTGCAGCGCACCGTCCAGCTCTTGCGCAAAGCGCTGCTGCACCCGCAATAAATCCTCTTTGCGGCCCAGCAGCACATCGGCAGCGCCCATGGCCTGCAACCGGTCTTTGGCCTGGGCGGCAATAAACGCCTCCAGCACCTGCAGCTTTTGCTCGTAGACGGCGATTTGCTCAAAGTCGCCGTCCACCACCTCTTGCACCAGGCTGGCCACCCGGTCCAGCAGGGCGCGGCCTTCAGCGCCGTCAAAGTCATCTACCGCCGTGCCGAGTGAGGCAATGCGGTTGATGAAGCGCCGTACCGGGTGTTTGCGGGAGGAGAAAAAGCTGTTGTCGCCCAGTGCCGCACGCAGCACCGGCAGTTGCAGGCGGGCAATCTGGCGCGCCACCTGCGGCGGCACCTTGGCGTCTGCCAGGATTTGGTCAAACAGGCTGGCGATCACGTCGATCACCATGTGGTCCAACGCACCGCTGCTGGCCTGGCGCAGCGCGTCGCGGTAGGCCAGGATCTGGTTGCGTGCCACCGGTTGGCCGCTGCCGTGGGTGGCGTTGAACCAGGCCTCGGTGGCGGGCTGGTCGGCCCAGCCGGCGTTGGTGTGGCTGCGGTCATTGCCACGGTCAGCAGCGCCGCTGCTGCTGCCATTGCCGTGGTCCCCCGCGCCGGCCAGGCGGCGGATCAGCGCCATCATCTCGCCGTCCACATGGCCCATCGTGGGGGCCGGCATGGTGGCCGTGCCGTGCGCAAAAGCGCCTCGGTGGGACGGCGCAAAGCCACTGACCCCGGCGCGTGTGCCGGTGCTGTGTGCGCTGCCCTGAAAAGGGGCCGGGTGGCCATGGGCCGTTGTGTTGGTGCCAGTGCCTGACTGCCTTGCGCCGTGCTGTGTGTCAGTGCCCAGGCCACCGTGTTGTGACTGGCTGCGCGACGGTGTCTGCCGCACCGTCAGCCCGGCTGGCCGCACACCGGCGTGGCGCAGGTCACCCACCACGTCGGTATAGGTCTGGCGCATGGCATGGGCCAATGAGCGGCCGATCTCGGTACACAGCACTTTGCGCACCTCGGGCCGGTCAGCCACCGCCTCCACCGCGCGGATCATGGCCTGGCCGATCACCTCGGCGCGCAGCGGGTTGCGGCTGTGTTCGGCGCCGGTCAGGCCCAGCAGCGTGCCCATGTAGGCGTCCAGCTCGCGGATCTCCCATTCGCAGGCGTGGGAGATCTCCAACGCAAAACGGTCAGCGGAGATGTGGATTTCCACCTCGTGGTCGTCCACCAGCGTCAGCGACTCCCAGCTCGCCACCAGGCTGTCGGGTGTGATGGCCGGGCCGGGGGTGGCGGTCAGGGTGCCGGTCTGGCGCGCCACGTCCAGGTCCAGCGCCTCGTTGAAAGTCAGCGCAAAGATGGCCAGCTTGCGGTGTAGCTCGTACTGCGCGCCCAGCAGGGCGTCGCGCTGCAACATCTGGTGGCAGGCCAGCGCGGCCAGGCCCAGGCTGTCTACCGTGTGCTCGGCAGCGGTGCGCGCAGCCATGCGCACACGTTGCACGGCGCTTTCCAGGTTCACGGGCAGTCGGGGGGGCAGGGTCTGGTCCATGGCGTTGGCGGCTTGCAACAATCCCGGTTCGGGCCGGTTGCGGGCAGCGGTTTACCTCTCTACCCCGGTTTATCGGCGCCGTGCCGCTTGACTTGACGACGCGGCACCGGGCTGTCTGTAAAGTCTTGTTACAGCGTGGTGCCCGGCAAACCAAGGCACAGGCCCCACAGCCAGCCTTGCAACGGCATTGCGTGGCGTTGGCCCTGCCATGCTTGATCCGGCCAACTTGCGGCGCTGGCGCGTTTTTGGCGTCCGCTAGAATGGCGGGTTGACCCTGAGAACTTTCGCAGCCGTGTGGACTCCAGGTCCGGATTCGACGTCATCACAGCATGTCCTTACACCACATCGGCGCTCATCAAGAGGATTCCCATGAGTGACATCCCCGTCGACCAAGGTCGACGTACCTGGGTGGCGATCACCGCCGGCGCGGGCGCTATCGGCGCCGCAGCGGTGGCCGTGCCTTTCGTCGCCAGCATCACCCCGTCCGAGCGCGCCAAGGCCGCCGGCGCCGCCGTGGAGGCCGACATCAGCAGCCTCAAGCCGGGCGAAAAAATGACGGTTGAATGGCGCGGCAAGCCGGTCTGGATCGTGCGCCGCACGCCAGAACAACTGGCCAGCCTCAAGAAGATCGACAGCCAACTTGCCGACCCAGACTCCAAGCGCAAGGCCGACGAATTGACGCCAGCCTACGCCCGCAATGAAGCGCGGTCGATCAAACCTGAATACTTGGTGGCTGTGGGCATCTGCTCGCACCTGGGCTGCTCACCCAGCGAGAAGTTTGCCGTTGGTGCCCAACCGTCGCTGCCAGACGACTGGCAAGGTGGCTTTTTGTGCCCTTGCCATGGTTCCACTTTCGACATGGCCGGCCGCGTGTTCAAGAACAAACCCGCGCCCGACAACCTCGAAGTGCCGCCACACGTCTATCTGTCCGACACCCGCCTGTTGATTGGCGAGGACAAGAAGGCCTGAGTTCCACGCGCCAAGCCCCGCGCTTGCATGTTTCCCCAGCATTGAGGTCAAGACATGGCAGATTTCAAGACGGCTCCGGCCAACGCCCCGGTGGGTGTGAAGGTGATGACCTGGGTGGACAACCGGTTTCCGGCCACCCAGTTGTTCAAAGACCACATGTCGGAGTATTACGCGCCGAAGAATTTCAACTTCTTCTACATCTTCGGCTCGCTGGCACTGCTGGTGTTGGTCATCCAGATCGTCACCGGCATCTTTTTGGTGATGCACTACAAGCCTGATGCGGCCCTGGCATTTGCCTCGGTCGAATACATCATGCGGGATGTGCCATGGGGCTGGCTGATCCGCTACATGCATTCCACTGGCGCATCGGCGTTTTTTGTTGTCGTCTACATGCACATGTACCGCGGTTTGATTTATGGCAGCTACCGCAAGCCGCGTGAACTGGTTTGGGTGTTTGGCTGCGCTATTTTCTTGGCGTTGATGGCTGAGGCCTTCATGGGCTATCTGCTGCCCTGGGGCCAGATGAGCTACTGGGGCGCCCAAGTGATCGTCAACCTGTTTGCCGCCGTGCCCTTCATCGGCCCC
>JAYVLI010000381.1:0-15745 GCA_043759535.1 Betaproteobacteria bacterium
GGCGCGTCCAGGCCGCCTTCAGGCTGCACCTGCCGCCCTGGCAGCAGGGCGTCGAGCGCTTGCTGGCCGACGTCCTCGGCGTGTGACGCACGCGGCGAGCCAGCGGGTGCCCTGATGCGCGTCACGCCAATGCGGCTGCCCGAGGTGCTGCTGCTCGAGCCGACGGTGCACCGCGACGCGCGCGGCTTCTTCGTCGAAAGTTTCAGGCAGCAGGCCTTCGACGCGGCGGTGGGCCGGCCGGTGCGCTTCGTGCAGGACAGCCACTCGCGCTCGGTGCGCGGCGTGCTGCGCGGCCTGCACTACCAGCTGCCACCGCACCCGCAAGGCAAGCTGGTGCGGGTGGTGCAAGGCGCGGCGCTGGACGTGGCGGTGGACATCCGGCGCGGCTCACCCACCTTCGGCCAGTGGGTGGCCGAAGAACTGAGCGCTGACAACCGCCGGCAACTGTGGATACCCGAAGGCTTTGCGCACGCTTTTGTAGCGCTGCAGGACGACACCCGCTTTCTGTACAAGACCACTGATCTTTATGCCAAGGATTGCGAGCGGGCGATCCGCTGGGACGACCCCGCCATCGGCATTGGCTGGCCAGCCGGCCTGCAGCCCCGGCTGGCGCCCAAGGACAGCGCCGCGCCGGTGCTGGCCGACGCCGACGTTTTTTGACCCGTCAACTGAGAAAACAACGCCATGCCTGATTCGACCGAGGCCGGTTTGACTGATGACCCCCGCCAACCCGGGCCGACGGCTTACGCCACGGTGCAGGCGCAACTGCGCGAGCAGCCACGCACCTGGCTGGTCACCGGCGTGGCCGGTTTCATCGGCAGCCACCTGCTGGAAACCCTGCTCGGCCTGGGCCAGCGGGTGGTGGGGCTGGACAACTTTGCCACCGGCCACCGGCATAACCTGGCTGCCGTGCAGGCACTGCTGGGAGCGCCAGCTTGGGCCCGCTTCAACTTCATCGAGGGCGACATCCGCGAGCTGGCCGATTGCCAGCGCGCCTGTGCCGACGTGGACTTGGTGCTGCACCAAGCGGCGCTGGGCTCGGTGCCCCGCTCAATTGCCGACCCGATCACCAGCAACGCCACCAATGTGGCCGGCTTTCTTAACATGCTGGTGGCCGCGCGTGATGCCGGAGTCAAACGTTTTGTGTACGCCGCCAGCAGCTCAACCTACGGTGACCATCCTGGCCTGCCGAAGGTGGAAGACACCATCGGCCGGCCGTTGTCACCGTATGCGGTGACCAAATACGTCAACGAGTTGTATGCCGACGTGTTTGCGCGCAGCTACGGCCTGCCGTCCATCGGCCTGCGCTACTTCAACGTGTTTGGCCCGCGCCAGGACCCGAATGGCGCCTATGCGGCGGTGATCCCGAAATGGGCGGCCGCGATGCTGGCCGGTGAGGCGGTGTTCATCAACGGCGACGGGCAAACCAGCCGGGATTTTTGCTTTGTGGCCAATGCGGTGCAGGCCAACATCCTGGCCGCGACCGTGACCGATACATCGGCCATCAACCAGGTCTACAACGTGGCGGTGGGTGACCAGACCGACCTGAACGGCCTGCACAGCCTGCTGGCCCAAGGCCTGGCGGCCCAGCGGCCGGGGCTGCAGGTGGCCGCACCGGAACACCGGGATTTCCGCGCCGGGGATGTGCGCCATTCACGCGCCGATGTGGGCAAGGCGCAAACGCTGCTGGGCTACCGGCCCAGCCACACCATCGCGGCCGGCTTGGTGGTGTCGGCGGCCTGGTTTGCCGCCCATCTGGGCCACTAGGCTGGCCTAGCGCCGCGTGATCATCCAGCGCGGCGCCCTGAAGCGCACGATGCGCCAGTACAGCCAGGTGTAGATCAGGCCGAACAGCAGGATGAAGGCCACCAGTGCTGGAGTGCTGTCCCAGAACAGCATGGCGGGCACCACCGCCAGCATGCACAACATCCACAGGTAGGGTGATGTCATCGAGTTGCGCCGCGTCTGCGAGCGCTTGGATGCTTTGCCCACGGCCCAACGCATGATGCGCCGGTAGATCAGCGAATGCAGATGGATGCCGTCCGGCATGCCTGCCGGCTGCTCACGCAGCATCACCCGGCGGTAGATTGAAAACACGGTCTCGAACACCGGGTAAATACACACCAGCAGCGGAAACATCGGCGACACCGAGGGGTTGCGGTGCAGCAGCAGGATGGCCAGCTCCGCCAGGTAAAAGCCCAGAAAGTACGCGCCGCCGTCACCCAGAAAGATCAGGCCGGACGGAAAGTTCCAAACAAAAAACCCAAGCACAGCGCCAACACCAGCCACGGCCAGCGCCAGCACCAAGGTGTCGCCCACCTGGAATGCCACGTAGCCAACACTCATCAAGATCAACATGGCGCACATGGACGCCAGGCCGTTGAACCCGTCAATGATGTTGACCGAATTGGCCACGCCGGCCACCACAAAGATGGTGACAACGGCCGCGCCAGCGCCAAATGACAGTACCCAATCCAGCCCGGGAATCGCGGCATTGACAATGGTGGCATCCAGGGCAAACACGGCCATGGCGGCCGACACCGCAGTAAAAAACAAACGCCGCCGCGGACTTTGGGTTTTGGTGAGGTCCTCGGTCAAGCCCGAGCAAAAGGCCGGCAGCGCGCAAATCAGCAGCAGCGTGGCTGGCCAGGCGATGTCGGCTTGGCGGAACCACATCAATGCGATGCCAAACACCACGCCGGCAAAAATGCCGATACCGCCGACCCGGGGCACAGGTGCCGCGTGGAATTTTTGCGGGCCTTTCAGGTCGTGGTCCTGAAAGTGGTGACCGGCCTTCTTGGCCCGATGCACCATGAAGAGCGTCACGCCCAGGGACACCGCAAAAGCCAAGATCAAAACAAGCATAACCCCACATTCTAGCCAGCCGTTGATGCGCGCCCTGGCGCCACAAAGCGGCAAAACACGGTCCCCTAGAATGCGGGGCTTCCACGCGTGAACGGCCACCCACTGCCGTCTCGCACCGCCAGGGCACCCGCGCCCAAGCGCTGGCCCCAGACGCCTGGGCTCATGACCGAGCCCTCACTGGTCATGAACCTGACATTGAATTCCGCACTCCGCTTTGAAGGCCGGCCCCTGCGCTGGTGGCTGGTTCTTGCAGCGCTGCTGATGGCTTGCAGCGCCGCTTCGTCACAGACGGCGGCCCCTGCCACAGCCGCTGCTGCGACACCACAAGCTGACCCGAGCACCACACCCGGTGGGCCGGTGCGCTTGCGCCAGCCAGTCCAGGCCAGCCAACAAACCAATACCGAGCAAGCGGCGCCGCTGCAGCCGCCGCAGATCTACAGGCCCAGCGAGTTTGAAACCTACGTGCAGGGCATTGCAGCGCAGCAGGCACCGGCCGGCCCATTTGGCCAGGCTGCGCCGGCGCAGGCTGACGTGCGGCGCTTCGGTTCAGAGTTGCTGACAGGCGCTTCGGCCGCGCTGGGCGCGCCCGATTACAACCCCATCGTGCCACCCGATTACCTGATCCAGGCCGGCGATGAACTGCTGCTCACCTTGTGGGGCTCCGTCGACGCCGACCTGCGCCTGCAGGTGGACCGCTCGGGCCGCATCAGCTTGCCACGGGTCGGGCCCATCATGGTGTCGGGTGTGCGTTACGGTGACCTGGCGGAGGTCATCAGCAAGCGGGTGGCGCTGGTCTTCAAGAACTTCCAGCTCAGTGTGTCGCTGGGCCAACTGCGTGGTCTGCGGGTGTATGTCACCGGCTTTGTGCAGCGGCCCGGGGTGCAGGTGGTCAGCAGCCTGTCCACGCTGGCACAGACCTTGATGCGCGCGGGTGGCCCATCGGCTGCGGGCAGCTTTCGTGATGTGCAGTTGCGCCGTGGCCGCGAGCTGGTGGCACGTTTTGATCTGTACGACCTGCTGCTCAAGGGTGACCGCGAAGCCGACCGCCTGGTGCAGGCCGATGACGTGGTGCATGTCGGGCCGATTGGCGCGCAGGTAGCGGTGATCGGCAGTGTCAACCGGCCGGCGTTGTTTGAGCTCAAACCCGGTGAGACGGTGGATGACGTGCTGCGCATGGCCGGCGGTTTTGCCGCCGTGGCCGACACCACCCGCCTGGCGCTGGAGCGGCTGGACGAGCGCACCAGCTTGCGCGTGACACAGATTGACCTGCCGGCCTCCGCCAAGATGCCATTGCGCAGCGGCGACCTGTTGCGTGCCTTCAACGCCATCAACGTGCTGCCGCCCATGCTGCGCCAGAACAAGCGGGTGCGGGTGGAGGGCGAGGTTGCCAAACCGGGCGAGTACGTGCTGCCCGCTAACAGCACCCTGGCTGACGCACTGGAACTGGCCGGTGGCACCACCAGCGCCGCATTCCTGTTTGGCGCCGAGTTCTACCGCGAGAGTGTGCGCGCCACCCAGCAAGTCAACTACGACCGGGCGCTGCGTGATCTGGAGACCGACCTGGCGCGCCAGACCACCTCACGCCGCACCACCACCGCCGACGAAGCCATCGGGCAAGCAGCGTCGGCCCAGGCCACCGCCAAGCTGCTGGAGCGGCTGCGGGCGGTCAGGCCGACCGGACGGGTGATCCTGCAATTGCCCGAGGTCGGTGGCCAGCTGCCAGCGCTGGCACTGGAAGACGGTGACCGCCTGTACCTGCCGCCGCAGTCCTCCGCCGTGGGTGTGTTTGGCAGTGTTTTCAACTCGGGCAGCTATCTGTTTTCAGCCGGGCGTGACGTGGGTGACTACATGCGCCTGGCGGGCGGCCCAACCCGCGGTGCCGACGACGGCAGCACCTTCATCGTGCGCGCCAACGGCAGTGTCATCAGCGGCCTGCAAAGCAGTGGTTGGTTCAACCGGGGCGACCCCTTGCAACGCTTGAAGGCCTTGCCGGGCGACACCATTTTTGTGCCCGAGGACAACAACAAGTACGCCTTCATGCAAGCCACCAAGGACTGGACCCAGATCTTCTTCCAGATCGGTGTTGGCCTGGCCGGCATCAAGTCGGCTGTCGGGTTTTGAGGGCAGGCCGATGAGCGACGATGAATTTGGCCTGGGCGCGCCAGATGCCGGCGACGACGGTGGCATGACGCTGGGTGAGATGGGCGCAGCCCTGAAGGCACGCTGGCTGCTGCTGCTGGCCGCACCGCTGGCCGCCGGCCTGCTGGCATTGGGCGTCAGCACGCTGATCGCCCCCACCTTCACCGCCAGCACGCTGCTGATGCCACCGCAATCGCAGCAAGGTGGTGCGGCATCGGCGTTGGCGTCACTGGGCTCGTTGGCCAGTCTGGCGGGTGGTGTGGCCGGTGTCAGCACACCGGGTGACCGCTATGTGTCGCTGATGCAAAGCGCCACGCTGAGCGACCGCATCATTGACCACTTCAAGCTGATTGAGGTCTACGAGGCCAAGTTCCGGGTTGACGCACGCCGGGCGCTGGCGTCCAACGTGCGCATTGCGCTGGGCAAGAAGGACGGGCTGATCTCGGTGGAGGTGGACGACACCAGCCCGCAGCGCGCCGCCGACATCGCCAACCGCTATGTGGACGAGTTGCGCCGCATCACTGCCACCTTGGCCGTCACCGAAGCCCAGCAGCGCCGCGTGTTCTTTGAGCGGCAACTGCAGGACAGCCGCGACAAGCTGGTACAGGCCCAGCAGGCGCTGCAGGCCAGCGGCTTCAACCCCGGCGCGCTGAAGGCTGAGCCCAAGGCCGCCGCTGAAGCCTATGCCCGCTTGAAGGCCGAAGCCACCGCCACTGAGGTGCGGCTGCAAACCCTGCGTGGCAACCTGGCCGACAACACCCCCGAGGTCCGCCAACAGCAAACCACACTGGCCGCCCTGCGTGACCAACTGGCCCGCACCGAGCGCACCACCGACACCACCGGCAGCCCTGACTACATCGGCAAATACCGCGATTTCAAGTACCAGGAAACGCTGTTTGAGCTGTACGCACGCCAGTTTGAGCTGGCCCGGGTGGACGAAAGTCGCGAGGGCGCGCTGATCCAGGTGGTGGACGCGGCCACGCCGCCGGAGAAAAAAACCAAGCCCAAACGCGCCTTCATCGCGGTGGGCACCACGCTGGTGGTGGGCCTGCTGCTGGTGCTGTGGGTGGTGTTGCGCCTGTCGCTGCGTGCGGGCGGCCGGCAGGCTGGCGCTGTCCAGGCCGGGCCAGTGGGCTGATCTCACGCAAATCTGCAACGGTCTCCCCGGCTGATCCCTCGCGATGCCCCCGCTGGGTCGCTGGGCCAGCCAGGCCAGCCAGGCCGACCCTCTCCTGGGTGCCATTAGAATCTGCGTTCAATCCGTGAACGCTGGACCTTACCGCTGCGCTACCACCCTTGACTGCCCCCCGCACCGCCCCCTCCGACAACCCCGACCGCGACGCCGCGCAACTGGCTTTGCTACGCCTGCTCACAGAGCGGCCAGACCTGTCGCAGCGCGAGCTGTCGGCAGCCCTGAACCTGAGTCTGGGCAAAACCCACTACGTGCTGCACGCCCTGCTGGACCAGGGGCTGGTCAAGGCGCGCAACTTCCGCCGCAACAACAACAAGCTGGCGTATTCCTACCTGCTCACGCCTGCCGGCATGCGCGAGAAGGTGCAGATGACACGCCGCTTTTTGGCCCACAAAGAGGCCGAGTTCAAGCAGTTGCAAATGGCCATCGCCACACTGCGCGCCGAGGTGGGTGCCACCCCTGACCCGACCACCGCGCCAGAGCCACCGGCCGATGCCCACAGCCGGCAGGCGCCGCAGCCATGAACACCACCACACCTCCCGCCCGCTTGCGCACGTTGGCGCTGATCCCCGCACGCGGCGGCTCCAAAGGCATCCCGCGCAAGAACATCCGCAGCATCGCCGGCAAGCCGCTGATCGCCTGGACCATCGAGGCCGCGCTGCGCTCAGGCCTGCTGGACGCGGTGGTAGTCAGCACCGACGACGCCGAGATCGCCGACGTGGCACGCCAGGCCGGCGCGCAAGTGCCTTTTTTGCGGCCAGCGGCGCTGGCGCAAGACAACACACCCGGCATTGACCCGGTGCTGCATGCGCTGGGCGCCTTGCCAGGCTACGGCGCGGTGCTGCTGCTGCAGCCCACCTCGCCGCTGCGCAGCACGGCTGACATCGACGCCTGCCTGCAGCTGGCGCACCGCCGGCAGGCGGTGTCGGTGGTCTCGGTCAGCGAGCCGGATGCCCACCCGTACTGGACTTACCACCTGGGCACCGATGAAACCCTGCAGCCTTTTGTCAACGCCGCGCCAGTGGCGCGCCGGCAAGACCTGCCACCGGTGTTTGCGCTGAACGGTGCGCTGTACTACGCCCAATGCGACTGGCTGCTGCAGGGCAAGCGCCTGGTGGCGCCAGAGACCCTGGCCTACCTGATGCCCCGCGCGCGCGCAGTCGACATCGACACCCCGCTGGACTGGCAATTTGCAGAACTGCTGTTGAAGGACATCACTTGACGAAGAAGATTCTGGTCACCGGCGCCGATGGGTTCATCGGTTCCCACCTGACCGAAGCCCTGGTGCGTGCCGGCCACGATGTGCGCGCCTTTGTGCTCTACAACTCCTTCAACTCCTGGGGCTGGCTGGACCGCTGCGGCGCCGATGTGCAAGGCCGGTTCGAGGTGTTTGCCGGCGATGTGCGTGACCCCAACGGTGTGCGCACCGCCATGAAGGATTGCGACGCCGTGCTGCACCTGGCCGCACTGATCGCCATCCCCTACTCGTACCACTCACCCGACACCTACGTCGACACCAACATCAAAGGCACGCTCAACATCGTGCAGGCCGCGCGTGACCTGGGGGTGCGCCGGGTGGTGCAGACCTCCACCAGCGAGGTCTACGGCACCGCCCGTTTTGTGCCCATCACCGAGGACCACCCGCTGCAGGGCCAGTCGCCCTACTCGGCCAGCAAGATCGGTGCGGACCAAATTGCGATGTCGTTCCAGGCCTCCTTCGGCACACCGGTCACGCTGCTGCGGCCGTTCAACACCTACGGGCCACGCCAGTCAGCGCGCGCGGTGATCCCCACCATCATCACGCAGATTGCCGCCGACCAGCGCCGCATCAAGCTGGGCGCGGTGCGCCCCACACGCGACTTCAACTTTGTGTCCGACACGGTGGCCGGCTTCATCGCCGCACTGTCGGCCGAGCGCGCGGTGGGCCAGGTCATCAACCTGGGCAGCAACTTCGAGATCTCCATCGGCGACACCGCCAGCGCCATTGCCGAGGTGATGGGCGTGCAGATCGAGATCGAGACCGACGACCAGCGCCTACGGCCTGAAAACAGCGAGGTCGAGCGGCTGTGGGCATGCAATGCCAAAGCACGCGAGTTGCTGGATTGGCAGCCGGCCTACGGCGGGCGCGACGGTTTCTTGCGCGGCCTGGCCGAGACGGTGGCCTGGTTCCGTGAGCCGGCCAATCTTGCGGGCTACAAGGCCGGCATCTACAACCTGTGATGTTGCCCATGCCCGTGCCTACCCCCGCCGCATTGCCGCAGGCCATCGTCCAGGCCATTGCCGATGTCATTGGCAGCGCCCCGGCGGCGCTGCATGAGCCCCGTTTCCGTGGCAATGAGTGGGCCTACCTGAAGGAATGCCTGGACTCCACCTTTGTCTCGTCGGTGGGCAAATTTGTCGACCAGTTCGAGGCCGACCTGGCTGCCTACACCGGCGCCAAACGTGCGGTGGCGGTGGTCAACGGCACGGCGGCGCTGCAGGTGGCCTTGCGTCTTGCCGGCGTCGAGCCGGGCGATGAAGTGCTGCTGCCGGCACTCACCTTCATTGCCACCGCCAACGCGGTGGCCTACTGCAATGCCACACCGCACTTTGTGGACAGCGAGGCCAACTCGCTGGGCATGGACGCGGTGGCGCTGCGCGCGCATTTGCGGGAACGCACCGAGCAGCGCGCCGGCCTGTGCATCCACCGCGCCACCGGCAAGGTGATCCGCGCCATGGTGCCCATGCACACCTTTGGCCATCCGGTGGACATTGACGCCCTGCTGGCGGTGGCGCACGACCACGGCCTGCAACTGGTGGAGGATGCCGCTGAATCCCTGGGCAGCACCGTGGGTGGGCGCCACACCGGCACCTTTGGCCAGACCGGCACACTCAGCTTCAACGGCAACAAGACCATCACCACCGGTGGGGGTGGCGCCATTCTGACCAACGACCTGGCGCTGGGCGCCCGTGCCAAACACCTGACCACCACCGCCAAACAACCCCACCGCTGGGCCTTTCACCATGATGAGCTGGGCTACAACTACCGCCTGCCCAACCTGAATGCCGCGCTGGGCTGCGCGCAGCTGGAGCAGTTGCCGCAGTTTCTGGCTGAAAAGCGCCGCCTGCATGAGCGCTACCGCGCCCGTTTTGCCAGCGTGCCCGGTGTGCAACTGGTGGCTGAGCCGGCCGGCTGCCACAGCAACTTCTGGCTACAGGCCCTGCTGCTGGATGAAGCCCAGGCCGACCAGCGTGACGCCGTGTTGACCGCCACCAACGCCGCCGGCCAGATGACACGCCCGGTGTGGACGCTGATGCACCGGCTGCCGCCGTATGCCAACGCCCCACGCGCCGCACTGCCGGTGGCCGAGGCGCTGGAGCGGCGCTTGATCAACATCCCCAGCAGCGCCGGGCTGGTGGCCTGAGGAGCTGCGCGATGAGCCTGCCCGACCTGCTCTTGATCGGCACCGGCGGGCACAGCCATGCCTGCATTGATGCGATCGAGCAACAAGGCCGCTACCGGCTGATCGGCCTGGTGGGTGCGGATGGCGAGGCCACCGCCACGCACTTGGGCTACCCAGTCATCGGTACCGATGCCGACCTGCCGCGGCTGGCGCGCCAGTGCCGCCTGGCCTTGATCGGCGTCGGCCACATCCAGTCTGCCGCGCCGCGTCAGCGGCTGTACCAGCAGTTGCTGGCGCTGGGCTTCGAGTTGCCGGCCGTTGTTGCCGCCAGCGCCTACGTGTCGCGCCATGCGCAGATCGGTGCCGGCACGTTGGTGCTGCATGGCGCCATCGTCAACGCCGGGGCGCGGGTGGGGGTCAACTGCATCATCAACAGCCGCGCGCTGGTCGAGCATGACGTCCGGGTGGGTGACCACTGCCACATCTCCACCGGCGCGATCCTGAACGGCGGTGTCAGCGTGGGCACGGGCAGCTTTGTCGGCAGCAGCAGCAGCGTCAAGCAAGGCATCCACATCGGCCAGGGCTGCACAGTGGGCATGGGCCTGGCGCTGCGCCACCCGCTGCCTGACAACACCTGCTTCGTTGATGGGCCACCAGGCCCAAGGCCCACACCATGACCGCACACACCCTCGTCATCGCCGAAGCCGGCGTCAACCACAACGGCGACCTGGACCTGGCGCGCCAGCTTGTGGACATTGCTGCAGATGCCGGCGCCGATCTGGTCAAATTCCAGACCTTCAGCGCCGACCGGCTGGCCACCCGCAGCGCCCGCAAAGCCGATTACCAGGCCAGCACCACGGGCGCTGACGAATCCCAACACAGCATGCTGCGGCGGCTGGAGTTAAGCGAGGACGCCCACCGCATGCTGATCGCGCACTGCGAGCAGCGCGGCATCGGCTTCTTTTCCACGGGCTTCGACATCGAATGTATTGATCTGCTGGTGCGCCTGGGCCTGCAGCGCTTCAAGATCCCGTCGGGCGAGATCACCAACCTGCCCTACCTGCGCCATGTGGGCCAATTGGCCAGCCACGGCAACTCGGTCATCCTGTCCACCGGCATGGCCACGCTGGGCGAGATCGACGCCGCGCTGGGTGTGCTTGAGGGCGCCGGCACGGCACGCCACCAGATCACGGTGCTGCATTGCAACACCGACTACCCGACACCCGCGCACGAGGTCAACCTGCGCGCCATGACCAGCCTGGCCCAGGCCTTTGGTGTGGCGGTGGGTTATTCCGACCACACCCAGGGCATCGCGGTGGCCATCGCCGCCGTGGCGCTGGGCGCCAGCGTGATCGAAAAACACTTCACCGTCAGCCGCAGTCTGCCCGGCCCCGACCATCCGGCCAGCCTGGAGCCGGCTGAGCTGAAGGCGATGGTGGCCGCTATCCGCACCATCGAGCAGGCGCTGGGCGACGGTATCAAGCGGCCCACCCTGGGCGAGCTGAAGAACCGGGCCATCGCACGCAAGTCGCTGGTGGCGCTGCAGCCCATCGCCGCCGGCGAGCTGTTCAGTGCGGACAACCTGACGGCCAAGCGGCCTGGCACCGGCCTGTCGCCGATGCGATGGGGCGAGCTGATCGGCCGCCCTGCCAGCCGCGCCTACGCCGCAGACGAGCTGATCGCACCATGACCCGCAAGATCTGCATCGTCACCGGCACGCGGGCAGAGTACGGCCTGCTGCGCGGCGTGATTGCCGGTGTGCAACAGGCCCCCGACCTGCAACTGCAACTGGTGGCCACCGGGGCCCACCTGTCGCCCGAATTCGGCCTGACCTACCGCGAGATCGAGGCCGACGGTGTGCCCATCGCCGCCCGGGTGGAGATGCTGCTCAGTGCCGACACCGCCAGCGCCATCGCCAAATCCATGGGCCTGGGGCTGATCGGCTTCGGCGATGCCTTCGACCGGCTGCGGCCCGACCTGATCGTGCTGCTGGGCGACCGCTACGAGATCCTGGCCGCCGCCAGCGCCGCCCTGGTGGCGGGCATCCCGGTGATGCACCTGCACGGCGGTGAGACCACCGAGGGTGCGTTCGACGAATCGATACGCCATGCCATCACCAAGATGTCGCACCTGCACTGCGTCGCGGCCGAGCCCTATCGCCAGCGTGTCATCCAGCTGGGCGAGTTGCCACAGCGAGTCTTCCTGGTCGGCGGGCTGGGAGTGGACGCCATCGGGCATCTGCCGCTGCTGGACCGGGCCGCGCTGGAGGCCAGCATCAACTTCCCGCTGGGCCAGAAGAACCTGCTGGTGACCTTCCACCCGGTCACGCTGGACGCAGCCGGCAGCGCCGAACACCAGATGGCCGAACTGCTGGCCGCGCTGGATGCACTGGCTGACACCCAGCTCATTTTCACCATGCCCAATGCCGACAATGGCAGCCGGGCGCTGGCGCGGCAGATCGACGCGTTTGTGGCCAGCCATGCCAATGCGCGGGCCTACACCTCGCTGGGCCAGTTGCGTTACCTGTCCTGCCTGCGGCAAATGGACGGGGTGGTGGGCAACTCGTCCAGCGGGTTGATTGAGGCGCCCAGTCTGGGCATAGCCACCGTCAACATTGGCGACCGCCAGCGTGGCCGGCTGGCCGCTGCCAGCGTGATCGACTGCGCTCCGCAGCGTGACGCCATTGGGCAGGCGATCGCGCGGCTGTATGCGCCCGCCTTTCGCCAGCAACTGCCGCACACCATCAATCCCTATGGCCAGGGCGGTGCGACTGCCAGCATCTTGCAGTTGCTGCAGCACCAGCCGTTACAAGGCCTCTTGAAGAAGCCTTTCCATGACCTGGCCCCGCAGTGCGGGCCGGCCACCGCCTGATCCACCCATGCCATCCATGCCCCCGATGCCCAACGAGCCCTGGCGCAAGTCGCTTCTCCCGATGGATTCCAACCTGCAGCGGGCCATCCGCTGTCTGGATGAATCCGGCCTGCAGATCGCCATCGTCACCGCGCCCGACGGCCACATGGTGGGCACGCTGACCGATGGCGACATCCGGCGCGGCCTGCTGCGCGGGCTGACGCTGGCCAGCCCGGTGGCAGACATCATCCACCGCGAGCCACTGGTGGTGCCGCCGCAGTGGGGCCGCGACACTGTGCTGCAACTGATGCAGGCCAACAAGGTGCACCAGTTGCCGGTGGTGGACGAGCAGCGCCGCGTGGTGGGCCTGCATTTGTGGGACGACCTGCTGGCCCCGGCGCAGCGCCCCAACACCCTGGTGGTGATGGCCGGTGGCCGTGGCACCCGGCTGCTGCCACACACCGAGCACTGCCCCAAGCCGCTGCTGCCGGTGGGTGGCAAGCCGATGCTGGAGCACATCATCGAGCGTGCCAAGGCCGAGGGCTTTCACCACTTTGTGCTGGCCATCCACTACCTGGGCTACATGATCGAAGACCACTTTGGCAACGGCGCCAAGTGGAACGTCGAGATCAGCTACCTGCGTGAGCAAGCACCGCTGGGTACCGCCGGTGCGTTAGGCCTGCTGCCGCGCCGGCCCACCGAGCCATTTTTGGTGACCAACGGCGATGTGCTGACCGACATCCGCTACGGTGAGTTGCTGGATTTCCACAGCCGCCACCGCGCTGCGGCCACCATGGCGGTGCGGCTGCATGAATGGCAACACCCGTTTGGCGTGGTCAAGACCAAGGGGGTGGACATCATCGGTTTTGAAGAAAAACCGGTGTCGCGCAGCCACATCAATGCCGGCATCTACGTGCTGGAGCCGCAGGCACTGGACCTGCTGGGCAAGGACGAACACTGCGACATGCCCACCTTGTTTGAGCGGCTGCAGCAACAGGCCGAACGCGCCATCGTCTACCCGATGCATGAGCCCTGGCTGGACGTGGGCCGCCCCGATGATTTGAAGCTGGCGCGTGATGCGCATGCCAGCCAAGACTGACCCCAAGACCAGGACCCCACCATGAAGATCCATCCCAGTGCCGGCGTCAACCTGAGCCGCTTCAACCAGCCTGATGAGCAGCTGGAAGTGTTGTACGGCCTGCCGCGCAAGGTGTTGTTCTGCGCCGCCTGCAACATGTCCAACCAGCAACCGATGTCCAGCAACGAGTACACCCACAACAAGGACTCGACCAAGACCACGCTGAGCTTTGATGCCGAAGGCGTGTGCCACGCCTGCCGTTTCAACCGGCTGAAAGAAACCGGCGAGATCAACTGGGACGAGCGTGAGCGTGAGCTGCTGGAGCTGTGCAAACAGTACCGGCGCGACGACGGCAGTTATGACTGCATCGTGGGTGGCAGCGGCGGCAAAGACAGCGCCATGCAGTCGCACCTGCTGAAATACAAATACGGCATGCACCCGCTCACCGTCACCTGGTCGCCCCATCTGTACACCGACATCGGCTGGAAAAACTTCCAGGCCTGGGTCCACACCGGCGGGTTTGACAACTTCTTGTACACGCCCAACGGCAAGATTCACAGGCTGCTGACCCGCAACGCCACGCTCAACTTGCTGCACCCGTTTCAGCCCTTCATCCTGGGCCAAAAAACCTTTGTGGCCAAGATGGCGGCTCAGCTCAATATCCCGCTGATTTTTTACGGCGAGATGCCGGGTGAATACGGCGAGCAGATCTCGCACAAGACCTCCAGCTACGCGGCAGCGCAAGACGGCGCCGAGAGCCAGGGCTACTCGATGGACTTCATCGGCGGCCGCGATGTGCGTGACATCTACCTGGGCGGCCAACAGATTGGCGCCTACCTGGACCAGGGCGCCGAGTTGGCTGACCTGAAAAGCTACCTGCCCATGCCGCCCGATGTGCTGCAGAAAAAAGGCATCGACTTCAAATACCTGGGCTACTACAAGCGCTGGGTGCCGCAAGAGGCGTACTACTACGCGGTGGAGCACACCGGCTTTGAGGCCAACCCGGTGCGCACCGAAGGCACTTACTCCAAGTACAACAGCCTGGACGACAAGGTGGATGGTTTCTTCTACTACACCCGCTGGATCAAGTTTGGCGTGGGTCGGGCCATGATGGATTCGGCCCAGGAGATCCGCAACCACCACATCGACAAACACGAGGCCATCGCCTTGATGAAGCGCTATGAGGGGGAATACCCGGCGCGTTACGAGAAAGAGTTTCTCGACTACATCAGTATGACCCGTGAGGAGTTCTTGGCCACTTGCGACAAGTTCCGCTCACCGCACCTGTGGGCTGTGCAAGACGGTGAATGGAAGTTGCGCCACACCCCGTGGGGCCAGCCGGCATGAGGCAGACCCGCCTCATCGCCAGGCTGGATGTCAAGGGCCCCAACCTGATCAAGGGCATCCATCTGGAAGGCCTGCGTGTCATTGGCGCGCCGAATGACTATGCCAAGCGCTATTACGCGCAGGGTGCCGACGAATTGATTTACATCGACTGCGTGGCCAGCCTGTATGGCCGCAACAGCCTGGGCGACACCGTGCAGCAGGCGGCGCAAGACGTGTTCATCCCCATGACCGTGGGCGGTGGCATCCGCACGGTGGATGACGCCACCCACTTGCTGCGCTGCGGTGCCGACAAGGTGGCGGTCAACACCGGCGCAGTGGCCAACCCGCAGTTGATCAGCGACATTGCGCGCCGCTTTGGCAGCCAGTGCATGGTGTTGTCGGTGGAGGCAAAACGTTTAGGCCCCGGCCGCTGGGAGGCCTTCACCGACAACGGCCGTGAGGACACCGGGCTGGACGTGATCACCTGGATCAAGCGCGGCGTGGCCCTGGGCGCGGGTGAGGTGCTGCTGACCTCGGTGGACCAGGAGGGCACGCGCAAAGGCTTTGATGTGGCGCTGCTCAGCGCCGTGACCAGCGAGGTGTCGGTGCCGGTGATTGCCAGTGGTGGCATGGGCAACACCGACCACCTGCTGGACGTGGTGCAGCGTGGCCATGCCGACGCGGTGGCCATGGCCGACATCCTGCATTACGGCCGCGCCAGCTTTGCCGACATCCGCCGCGCCGCCCACGGCGCCGGCATCCCGGTGCGGAGGTTTGCCCATGACTAATTTGCCGACAACCAAGGTGGCGGTGATCGACTACGGCGTGGGCAACCTGCTCAGCGTCAGCCGGGCCTTGCTGCACTGCGGTGCGCAGGTGCAGGTCACGTCTGACCCGGCCACCATCCTGGCC
>JAYVLI010000382.1:0-7656 GCA_043759535.1 Betaproteobacteria bacterium
CACCCGGGGATCGGTCAACAGCACCCGTTCGATCTCGGCCGGGTAGATGTTTTCACCGCCCGACTTGATCAGGTATTTGCGCCGGTCCACAAAATCCAGCGTGCCGTCCGGGTTGCGCACAAACACATCGCCCATGTGGAACCAGCCACCGCGAAAGTCCTCGGCATTGGCTTTGTCGTTGGCCCAATAGCCGCTGAACAGGCTGGGGCCACGAAAGGCCAGTTCACCCGGCTGGCCATCGGCCACCTCCACATCGTCTTCATCCACCAGCTTGATCTGGCAGAACGAGTTTTGCGCCTTGCTCAATTGCTGCGGCAGCACCCCCACCGCGATAGACCCGCGGCTGGCCGGTGGGCTGCCGGTTTCGGTGGACCCAAAGCTGTTGCGAAACGGCGCCCGGTACAGCGTGGTGATGCGCGCAATTTGCGCTGCCGGCACCAAATCGGCCATGCAACCGATGGAGCGTGCGCCTTTGGGCGTCAGGCCGGTGCGGTCCAGCTCGTCAATCACCCGGTCCACCATGCCGGGCATCAGCGTGAGGTGGCCGATGAACTCTTGTGCGGTGATCTGCACCAGTTGCTGCACATCCAGCCCGTCCATCACGATCACTTTGCCACCGCTGGTGAGCGTGCCGTAGACCGAATCGGTGGACACCATGTGGAACAGCGGCGCCCAGGCGATGAACGCGTCACCCGGCTGCACCGCGCTGTCGATGCGGGTGATCATGCTGCGCGCCAGCATGGCCCGCTGGCTGATCAGCGCACCTTCGGGCAGGCCGGTGGTGCCGCTGGTGTAGAGGATGACCAGGCCGGTCTCGGGGTCGAGGTCGAGGTCGGCGGTGGCCGCCGAGGGCGCTGGCGCGGCAAGCAATGCGGGCCAGTCCTTGTCGATGTTGAGCACCTGCGGCACACCGTGGGCAATGCGTCCCACCACCTCGGCCTGGCGGCCCGAGAACACCAGCAGCTTGGGCGTTACCAGCTGGATGCAGTAGGCCAGCTCGTCATCCGACTGGCGCCAGTTCTGGCAGGCCAGCACCACGCCCAGGCGGGCCACGGCCAGTTCCAGCTCCACATACTCGGCCCGGTTCTCGGCCAGGATGGCGATGCGGTCACCGGCTTGCAGGCCACGTGCGGCCAGCCCATCCGCCAAGCGCCGCACCCGTTCACCCAGCTCGCGGTAAGTCCAACTGCCGGCGCCGCATTGCAGCGCGGTGCGTTGTGGGTGGCGTTGCACCTGCTCGTCAAACAAGCCGGACAAGCTGAGCTGGCCGGCACGCACCGGCAGGGGCAAGGCAGTGGTGGCGATTGCGGTCATGGTGTGGTGTGGCTGCATGGCTGTCGGGCCATCACTGTAGGCAGCCGGCCGGTGGGCTGCTGTCGCCTGATCGGACGAATTGCAATGCGGGGACGGCGCTGCTGTGGATTGTCCAAAACGACGATGGCCAGCGTGATGGCCGCCGTTTTACGATGGCCTGGTCGCCGTTTGATCGGTGCCTGTTCACAAGATGCCGTCCGGAGCCCACGTCATGCACCAGCGCCAGCCCGCAGTGGCCTCCATCACCGGCGTGGGCGAAACGGTGTATGGCCGGGGTGCGTCAACCCACAGCAGCCTGGCGCTGCAACTGCAGGCCGGGCTGGTCGCCGTGCGCGATGCGGGCCTGCAGCCGGGCGACATTGACGGCATCGTGCCGTCATCCGTCGGCTCGGCCACGGCAGAAGATTTCATCGAGAACTTTGGCATTGCTGACCTGCGGTTTTCGGCCACCGTGCCCATGGGCGGCGCCAGCGTGGTGGCCGGGCTGCAACTGGCTGCAGCGGTGATTGGCGCCGGCATCTGCCGCCATGTGTTGCTGGTGGTGGGGCGTGATGGCCGCAGCGGCAACATCGGCGCCCGCTTGAGCGCCACGCCGCAATTCCGCACCGTGGCCGAGTTTGAAACACCGTCCGGTGCCTTTGCGCCGGTGGAGCTGTATGCGCCGATGGCGCGCCGCCACATGGCCACCTACGGCACCCGCAGCGAAGACTTTGCCCGCATCGCGGTGACCATGCGCCAGCATGCGCTGGGCAATGCCAACGCAACCATGAAAACACCCATCACGGTGGCCGACCACCAGGCGTCCCGCTTGGTGTCCGACCCCTTCCGCCTGTTTGACTGCAGCCTGGAAAGCCACGGTGCGGCGGCGGTGGTGGTGAGTGCCCGCAACACAGCGGCTGATTTGCGCCAGCCACCCGTCCACATCGTGGCCACGGCCGAAGGCCACCCCGACTCCCCCAGCACCATCACCCAGCGTGCTGACCTGTTGACGCTGGGCATTGCCAAAGCCGCTGACCGGGCCTTTGCCGCTGCCGGGCTGGCGCGTGGTGACATCGACGTGGCCACGATTTATGACTGCTTCACCTACATCCTGCTGTGCCAGCTGGAAGACCTGGGCTTTTGCGCCAAAGGCGAGGGCGCGGCGTTTGTGCAGGCCGGCCACATCGCGCTGGGTGGCAAGCTGCCAGTCAACCCGCACGGCGGGCTGCTGTCACAGGCCCACATGGTGGGCATGAACCATGTGGTGGAGCTGGTGCGCCAGTTGCGTGGCCAAGCTGGTCGCAACCAGGTGGCTGGCGCACGCAACGGCCTGGTCACCGGTTATGGCGACCTGGGCGACGGTGCCATCGCCTTGTTGCAGCGCGGCTGACCCGGTTGCCCGACACAAGACAACACCATGCAGCACAACCCCTCACCCGACGCCCAACCGTATTGGGACGGCCTGCACAGCGGCCAACTGCTGGTGCAGCGCTGCAGCGGCTGTGGCGCACTGCGCCACTACCCACGCCCCATGTGTCGCCACTGCCATGGGTTTGAGCACAGCTGGGTGCGTTTGAGCGGCCAAGGCACGGTTCACAGTTGGACAGCACCCCAACGCAGCGCCCTGCCCGACCTGGCCGGTGCAGGCCCGTTCACCGTGTTGACGGTGGACATGGTCGAGGGCGTGCGGATGCTGGGCGCTTTGGCGGCTGGCCAGGCGCCGGGCCGGGTGGCCATTGGCGCGGCGGTGCAGGCCAGCATTGCGCTGGCGGCTACCGGGGTCTTGCAGCCGGTATTCAGTTGGGTGTAGGGCCTGGGCGGCCAGAACAGCGGTGAATGGTGCTGCGGTGGTGGGTGCTGACGGGCTCGAACCGCCGACCTACGCCGTGTAAGGGCGCTGCTCTACCAACTGAGCTAAGCACCCGCAGCAACAACAATTCAAGGGCCAACCCGGGGTGGGCCGGCCGTGTCAACAAAAGTCAGTTGACAAAATCTTTCAAACCCTTGCCGGCGCGGAACTTGGGCACTTTAGCGGCCTTGATTTTGATCTCGGCGCCAGTGCGCGGGTTGCGGCCGGTGCGTGCCGCACGTTTGGTGACAGCAAAGGTACCAAAGCCAACGATGGACACGCTGCCGTTTTTCTTGAGCGTGGCCTTGACGCCATCGATCACTGCCTCCAACGCCCGGGTGGCGGCGGCCTTGGAGATGTCGGCCTGGGTGGCGATGTGTTCGATCAGCTCGGCTTTGTTCACAAACCTACTCCCTGGGGTGACCTGTCTCTGGTTGTCTTGGCGCCATGCCGGGCGTGCTTGTCAACCCGGCTTGTGCGCTTTTATATGCCTGCGTGCGCGGCTGCTGGCTGTGCCGCATCAACAGCCAAATCATTACAGCCGCCGGCCGCTGGCGGTGTCAAGCAAAGGCGCGGATTCTATTGAATTCGCTGATCTGCCAAGGCGCAAGACTGTGTGGAAATGCGCGCCGTTCAGCGGGTTGCGTCGGCCCGCAACACCAGCCCCACCCCCGCCGCGCACAGCGCCATGCCAGCCCAGGTGCTGGCCGACAACTGCTCATTGAACAGCCACCAGGCCAGCACCGCCGTGCAGGGTGGCACCAGGTAAAACAGGCTGGTGACCCGGGTGGCGGCGCCACGCTGGATCAACAGCATCAACAACGAGCTGGCACCCAGCGACAGGCCCAGCACCGACCAGGCCAGCGCCACCAGCAACTCGGGCTGCCAGTCCATCTGGCCGGGTTCCAGCAGCACCAGCGGCAGCGACACCACCAGCGCCGCCAGCAACTGCACAAAGCTGCCGCTGCGCACATCCACCGGCTGCACATGGCGTTTTTGGTACAGCGTGCCGGCGGTGATGCTGAGCAGCGCCAGCAGCGACAGGCCCAGGTTGAACGGTGTCACCTCGCCCTTGGCCAGCTTGGGCCACACCACCAGCACCAGGCCAGCCAGGCCCAGCCCCAAGCCGCCCCACTGCAGCGGCGCAATGCGCTGCTGGCCACGCCCGCTCACCCACAGCGCCGTGAGCAGCGGCTGCAGGCCAACAACCAGTGCCACCGTGCCGGCCGGGATGCCGGCTTTGACCGCTGCCCACACGCCCCCCAGGTAGCCGGCATGCATCAGCGCACCGCTGACGCCCAAGTGTCCCCACTGCGCCCGGCCACGTGGCCAGGCCACACCAGCCAGTTGCACCCAGGCGCCAAACGCCAGCAGCGAGAAGGCATAACGCCAGCATAAAAAAGTGATGGGCGGGGCATGCGGCATGGCCAGCCGTGCCACCACAAAGCCAGTGCTCCAGACGCCGACAAAGACCCAGGGCATGCTGGCCAGCAGGGCTTGCTGGCGGTCACCGTTGGCGGCGCTCACCGGCCTTTGGCCCGGATCTCGGGCAGCGCACGTTGCAGGTAATACACCATGGACCAGATTGTCAGCACGGTGGCCACGATGATCAGCAGGGTGCCCCACAGCCGGGTGTCCACCACGCCAAACAGCACGCCGTTGAACAGCAAAAACGGGATGGCGGTCATCTGCGTGGCGGTCTTCAACTTACCCAGCATGTGCACGGCCACGCTGCGCGACGCGCCAATCTGCGCCATCCATTCACGCAGCGACGAGATGGCGATCTCGCGGCCGATGATGACCAGCGCCACCAGCACGTCCACCCGGTCCAGCTTGACCAGCACCAGCAGTGCGGCGCAGACCAGGATCTTGTCGGCCACCGGATCCAGAAACGCACCAAAGGCTGAGGTCTGGTTGAGCTTGCGGGCCAGATAACCGTCCAGCCAGTCGGTGGCGGCAAACACCACAAACATCACCGTGGCCACCCAGTTGCGGGTGGCATCGTCCAGCGGCAGGTAAAACACGCCAACGATCAGCGGAATCGCGACGATGCGGGCCCAGGTCAACAGCGTTGGCAGCGTGAGAAACATCAAAGCATTGTGCAGGACGGCGTGTGACGCTCGGCGCATCGGCAGCCGGTGATGGCCGGACAAGCGTGCCGGATCAGTCGTCCAGCGTGCGTGGTTTGAAGCGCCGCGCATCGTCAAACAAAAACACCTCGTTGAAGGTCCATGGCTTGGGCAGGTGGCCAACCGGGCCGTACGGCGCCGCCCGGTGGACTGCGGCCATGGCCAAACGCACCGTGTCGATGGCCTGGGTAGGACGGCGCAGCACCAGGATGCGGCGCACGCTACCGTCGCGGTTCAAGTCAATCGTCAGCACGGGGATGGCCAGCAGCGGCTCGGGCACCGGGCCGCTGTAGGTGGCAGCAGGACTGGCGGCCACCATGCGCTGGGCGGCTTGCAGGCGGTAGTCTTCCCAATGGCGTACGCGGCGGGGTGGTGGCGGGGCCACCGGGGCGGTGCTGGTGTGTGCCGCAGCCGGCAGGCTGTGGCCGCTGGCCGGCGTGGGCACAGGCTGGGCGATGGTGACGGGGCCAGCAGCCGGCGGGGTTGGCAAGGCTGGCGCTGAGACCACCGATCCGGGCTCAGGCGCGTGGCTGCAGCCCGCCATGACCGTGGCCATGGCCCACAGCAGCAAGATGCCCGGGTGCCGCCAGGCCAGGCATGCTGGTTCAACAGCGTCAACAGGTTCAACGCAGCGCACGGTAAATCTCCTCGGCCAGGGTGGGCGAGATGCCGTCCACGCTGCACAGCTCGTCCACGCTGGCGGCGGCCACGCCCCGCAAACCACCAAAACGCTGCAGCAGCGCGGCGCGTTTTTTGGGGCCGACGCCGGTGATGTCCTCCAGCCGGCTGCCGCCGGTACGCACACTGGCGCGCTTGGCGCGCATGCCGGTGATGGCAAAGCGGTGCGCCTCGTCGCGAATTTGCGCCACCAGCATCAGCGCGGCTGAATCGTGGCCCAGGTAGACCTTCTCGCGGCCGTCGGCAAACACCAAATCCTCCAGGCCCACTTTGCGGCCCTCGCCTTTTTCAACACCCACGATCAGGGACAGGTCCAGGCCGAGTTGCTCAAACACCTCGCGTGCCATCGACACCTGGCCGCGGCCACCGTCCACCAGCACCAGGCCGGGTAGCCGCAAGGCCTTGGCCGGTGGTGCCGATTCAGTGCCGGCCAGTTGTGCTGCTGCACGCGCCTCAGCCACCTTGGCATAGCGCCGGGTCAGCACCTGGCGCATGGCGGCGTAGTCGTCACCGCCGGTGATGCCGTCGATGTTGTAGCGCCGGTAGTCGGCCGGGCGCATGGCGTGGTTTTCGTAGACCACGCAACTGGCTTGTGTGGCCTCACCGGCGGTGTGGCTGATGTCGAAGCATTCGATGCGCAGCGTGTCCAGGTCGTCCACGGCAAGGTCCAGCGCGTCCACCAGGGCGCGGGTGCGCTCACGCTGTGAGCCCTCTTCGGCCAGCAGCCGGGCCAGCGCAATTTGTGCGCCTTTTTCGGCCATCTCCAACCAGACCCGGCGCTGCTCACGCGGCTGGTGGATGGCGGTGATCTTGACCCCGGTTTGCTCAGCCAAGGCAGCCAGCAAATCAGCCGCCACGGCGTGGCTGACCACCAGCGCGGGCGGTGGCGCCACGCCCAGATAGTGCTGCGCCACAAAGGCCTCCAGCACCTGCTGCTCGATGGAGGCCAGCCCGGGGCGGTCTTCGCCCTCGGCTGACGCCACGGCGGTAGCGTCTTCCACATGCGCCGGAAAATACGCCCGGTCGCCCAGATGCCGGCCGCCCCGCACCATGGCCAGGTTGACACATGCCCGCCCGCCCAGCACCTTGACGGCCAGGATGTCCACATCCCGGTCACGTGACGACAGGCTGCTTTCTTCCATGCTCTGCTGGTGCAGCACCCGCGACAGCGCGCTGATCTGGTTGCGCACCTCGGCCGCACGCTCAAACTCCAGCGCGTCCGAGAACACCATCATTTGCGTCTGCAGGGTGTTGATGACCTCGGCTGAATCGCCCAGCAAAAACCGCTCGGCGTTGGACACATCCCGCTTGTAGTTGTCGGGCGAGATCAGCCCCACACAGGGCGCTGAGCAGCGGCGGATCTGGTACAGCAGGCAGGGCCGCGAGCGGTTGGCATACACCGTGTCCTCACAGGTGCGCAGCTTGAAGGCTTTTTGCAGCAGCAGGATGGTCTCCTTCACCGCCCAGGCGCCGGGGTAGGGCCCAAAGTAGGTGTGCTTGCGGTCCACCGCGCCGCGGTAATAAGCGATGCGCGGAAAGGGGTGGCGCTGCAGCTTGAGGTAGGGGTAGCTTTTGTCGTCGCGGAACAGGATGTTGAATTTTGGGGCAAGCGTCTTGATGAGGTTGTTTTCCAGCAGCAGCGCCTCGGCCTCGGTGCGCACCACCGTGGTCTCCATGCGGGCGATGCGGCTGACCATCACGCTGGTG
>JAYVLI010000383.1:0-4121 GCA_043759535.1 Betaproteobacteria bacterium
GTAAAAGCGCTCGATGTCATTGCCCTTGTAGGTGCTGCCGTCGCCCCAGATGTTGACGTCGTCGTCGCGCATTGCCACCACCAGCGCCGTGCCGGTCACCGCCCGGCCCAGCGGCGTGGTGTTGTAGTAGGTGGCACCACCCGTGCTGATGTGGAAGGCGCCGCACTGGATGGCGGCAATGCCTTCGGCCACCAGTTGTGGGCGGCAGTCGATCAGGCGGGCTTTCTCGGCGCCGTAGGCAATGGCCTTGCGCGGGATCCCGTCGTAGTCGGTCTCGTCCGGCTGGCCCAGGTGGGCGGTGTAGGCGCAGGGGACGGCGCCTTTGGCGCGCATCCAATGCACCGCCGCGCTGGTGTCCAGGCCACCAGAAAACGCAATGCCGACACGTTCGCCGGCGGGAAGCTGCTGAAGGATGTTGGCGCCCACGAAGACCTCGATGCTTTGGAGAAAACCCCGAATTTTAGGCCGGTGCGCCCTGCGGCTTTCAAGCCGCCGCTGCTGGCGCGGGGCGGGGCAGCAGCCCCAGCACCAGCGCGCTGCCCGCCAGCACCACCGCGCCGCCTATCAGCATCGGCAGGGTCACCACTTCACCCAGTGCCAGGGCGCCCCACAGGCTGGCAAACACCGGCACCAGAAACGTGACGGACGCAGCCTGCGTCGGGCCGACGTTGCTGATGAGGCGGAAGTACAGGACATAGGCCACGCCCGAGGCCAACACCGCAAGTGCGGCGGCCAGGCCCCAGGCCTGCAGGCTGGGCGGGGTGCTGGGCCAGGCCCACAGCGCCGGCAGCAACAAGGCGGCAGACGCTGCCAGTTGGGTGCCGGCGGCCATCACCATCGCCGGCACACCGGCCAGGTAGCGCCGGGCATGGCTGGCGGCATGGCCGTACAGCAGTGTGCCCAGCAGGCAGGCGGCCACGGCCAGGGCGGTGTGGTGGTCAAATTGCAATCCTTGCAACCCTTGCACGCCACCAGCGGCCATTGATTTGTAGAGGCCCAGGCCCACCACGCCCACAAAGCCCAGCGCCAGCCCCAGGCTGCGCCAGTGGGTCAACGGGGTGCCCAGCCAGAGCCAGGCAATCAGCGCTGCGGACAGCGGCGTGGCGGCATTGAAGATCGCCGCCAAGCCGGCGGGCAGGGTGTAGGCCGCATAACCAAACAGCATGAAGGGCAGGGCGGAATTGGTGAGCCCCAGCACCAGCATGGGCCGCCAGTGCTGGCGCAACACCGGCCACTCACCACGCCACACCAAGATGGGCAGCAGCAGCAGGCTGGCACCCGCCACCCGCACAAAAGCCATGGCCACCGGGCCGAAGGCCGGCACCACCAAACGCATGAACAAAAACGAGCTGCCCCAGATGGCGGCCAACAGCAGCAGGTCGACCAGGTCACGCGATTTCACGGCCGGGTGGGCGCCAAGCCCAGCACACCCTGCTGCTGCCCACCTGGCGCGTGCAACACACCCTCCAGCAGCAGCAAGGCTTGCTTGCGGTGCAGCCCGCCGGCGTAACCGGTGAGTGAGCCATCCCGCCCCAGCACCCGGTGGCAGGGCACCAGGATGGACACCGGGTTGCGGCCGATGGCCGCACCCACCGCCCGCACCGCAGCAGGTGATCCGGCGGCCGTGGCGATCTGGCTGTAAGTGCTGGTGCTGCCGTGTGGCAAGGCCAGCAACGCCCGCCACACCGCTTGCTGGAAGGGCGTGCCGTGCAGGTCCAGCGGCAGCGCTGCGGCATCCGCCACAGGCACTTGCGCCTGGCCGGCAAAGTAACGCGCCAACAGTGCCGCAGCAGCAGCCAGCGCCGGGTGCTGGGGCTGAATGGGCACATCCAGCGCGCCGGGGTGGTGGGCTTGGTCGTCAAACCACAGGCCGGCCAGGCCTTGGGCTGTGGCGGCAGCAGTCAGCGGTCCGAGCGGGGTGTTGATGCGGCATTGCGCGCTCAGGCGCGGGTGGGGTGTGGTCATGGTGGGGTTTCCAGGGTCAGCCAGAGTTTCATCACGGCGTAAGCGCGCCAGGGCCGCCAGCGCTCGGCATGGGCCGCTGCGGCCACTGCATCGCGCACACCGCCGGTGTGGGCGCGCAGGGCGTTGAGCACGCCGATGTCGGTGGCAGGCCAGGCGTCGGGCCAGGCCAGCGCGCGCATGGCGATCAACTGCGCGCTCCAGTCGCCAATGCCGGGCAGGGCGCGCAAGGCGTCCAGTGTTGCTTGCAGCGGTGCAGCGCGGTGCAACTGGATGCGGCCGTCCGCCACGGCCAAGGCCAGCGCCTGCAGGGCGCCGACACGCTGACGCACGATGCCCAGCATGCCGATGGATTCGGCCGTGGCGCTGGCCAGGGTCTCGGCTGAGGGAAACAAGCGGGTCAGATCCGCAAACGGTGTGTCGATGGGCTCACCAAACCGGTCCACCAGGCGCAGCGTCAGGGTGCGGGCGGCAGCCACGGTGACCTGCTGGCCCAGGATCACCCGGGTGGCGATCTCAAAGCCGTCAAAACCACCGGGCAGGCGGATGCCGGGGCGGGCAATGCCGGTGGTCTTTGCATTGGCGCCGGCCAGCACCGGGTCCAGCAACACCGGGTCGATCAGCGCGGGTTCAGCGTCCAGATCTAACGCTTGACGTGTGCGTCCCAGCAGTTGGCCCAGCGCCGGCAGCAGCGACGGCGACACGGTCAGCGCCACCTCGCAGCGCTCGGGCACAAAACGCGCTGCCAGCCAGCCAGTGTGGCGCTGGCCACGCTGCTGCAGTGCCAGGGTGCGGCGCAGCACCAGGCCGTCCACCCACTCCACCCCGGGCACGGCGCGACGCGAGAAGAAGCCCAGCACGGCATCCAGGTCATACGGCGGGCGCCAGGCCAGGCGCAGCACCGGGGCTTGGGTGGTGGCCGCCGGTGTGGTGGTGGCTGTGGTGGCATCGGCGTGCTTGCTGCCCACATCCGGCCTGGCCTTGCGCAAGGCGCTGGGGCTCATGCGGTAACGCTGCACAAACGCCGCGTTGAAGCGGCGCAGGCTGGCATACCCGGTGGCCAGTGCCACCTCGGTGACAGGCAAGGCGGTATCGGTCAGCAGCTGTTTGGCCAGCAGCAGGCGCTGGGTGCTGAGGTAGGCCAGCGGCGACACCCCGTGAACCTGGTTGAAGATGCGGCGCAGGTGGCGGTCGGTCACGCCCAGCTTGGCGGCCAGGCTGGGCAGCGTGGGGTCCAGGCCGTCTTGCGCGGCCTGGCCTAACAGCAATGCGGCGCGGCTGGCGAGTGCATGCGATGAATCCATCAGCGACAGCCCCGGCGCCAGCTCGGGCCGGCAGCGCAAGCACGGCCTGAAACCACCTTGCTCGGCCAGCGCGGCATTGGCAAAAAAGCGGCAGTTCTCGCGCTTGGGTGGCCGCACCCGGCAGACCGGCCGGCAGTAGATGCGGGTAGACGTGACACCCACAAACAGCCGCCCATCAAAACGCGCATCGTGGGTCTGCAGGGCGCGGTAGGCGGCGTCGTCTTGCAGCGTCTCCAGGCTGGCAATTGGCCGTGCTTTGGCATGGGCGGGGCGGGGCAACATGCGGTCATGATAGGCCGCAGGCCGGCCCTGGCTGGCCGTTTTCGGACCTGTTGATCTGCAGGCCGCCGCTGGCTTGCGCAGACCCACCAAGCTTGGGTTTTGACCCTGCAGAGGCGTCCCTACAATCGTCGTCAGTCATCCCACAACAGGACCATCCAATGCAAGTAACCGCCTCGGCCTTCAAGGCCTATGACATCCGCGGCGTTGTCGGCGCCGGCTTTGATGAGACCTTTGCCGAGCATCTTGGCCGCGCCTTTGGCAGCGAGGCGGTTGCTGCGGGTGAAAAGGCGGTGGTGGTGGGCCGTGACGGCCGTTTGTCCGGCCCCAAACTGGTGGCCGCCTTGATCCGCGGTTTGATGTCCACCGGGCTGGATGTGGTGGACATCGGCGCCGTCACCACGCCCATGCTGTATTACGTGGCCGCCACCCGGGGCAAGCAGGGTTGCAGCTCGGGCATCCAGGTGACCGGCAGCCACAACCCCAAGGACTACAACGGTTTCAAGATGGTGCTGGCCGGCCGCGCCATTTATGGCGATGACATCCAGAAGCTGCGCCAGCGCATCGAGACCGAGA
>JAYVLI010000384.1:0-5538 GCA_043759535.1 Betaproteobacteria bacterium
CCAGGGCCGGATCGAGCAAATCGGTGCGCCCGACGAGGTCTACGACCACCCGGCCACGCCGTTCGTGTTGCAGTTTCTCGGCGACGTGAACCTGTTCCATGGCCGCTTCGGCCACGCGCCGGGCGGCTCGACACCGGCCGAAGACGTGAGCTACGTGCGCCCGCACGAGCTCGAGATCGTGGCCGAGGCGCAGGAAGGCACGCTGCCGGTGACCTTGTCGCAGGCGCTGACCGTCGGGCCGCAGACGCGCATCGAGTTCAAGCGGCTGGACGACGGCAGTTACGTCGATGTCGAGATGACCCGCAGCGACTACACCGCGCTGCGCGACCGGCTCGGCCTCGCCAACGGCAGCCTGGTGCACCTGAAGCCGCGGCGCATCACGCGCTTTTCGGCCGGTGCCGGAGCGGCGGGAGAAACCGAACTCGCCGACCCGGCGGCGATGATCTGAAGGAATGGAACCCCCGGCCGTGCGGGTACGCACGGCCACCCCCCGAGGGGGTCGCCGGCCGCTCCGGAGCGGCCGCGCGCTTGGCCGGCGCGCTTTGACCACCGTGACGGTGTCAGTGGATCAGCCGCTCCTCGGGCGCCACAAACAACTCGTCCAGGATCAGCGCGTCGGGCTCTTCGCCCAGGCTCCAAAACACCATCAGCACGATGACCTTGAGGTCTTCCAGGGCCAGCGGGCTGTCGCCCACGGCGCTGGCGCGGTCAATCACCATCTCGCGCATCGCAGGTGGCAGCACACCGGCGGATTCAAGAAACGCGACAAAACCGATGGAGTCTTCGCCCAGCCGGTCAATCTCGGCGGTGGAATACACCCGCAGGCTGTCAGCAGACTGCTCACCGGCGTGGGCTGTGGCAGTCTCGGCCAGGCCGTCCAGCCAGGTCAGCGCGTCGGCAATTTCGTCGGTCTCGAAGCCCACGGCCGACAGTTTGCGGGTGAGCTGGTCGTGGTCCGGGCAGGCGTCAGGGCGCCAGTACGTCTCATAAAGATAAACCAGAACCTCGAACATGAAACCACTATACCCCAGGCATTTCTGCCTGCCGGGGCGGCTTTGGGCACCGCTTGCGGGGGGGTGGTGTTGCACGGCCCGCCGGCTTGCGCGGCCGCCCCGGCGGGCAGTTTCAGGCGCCTTGGCGGCGTTGGTACAAGCCACCCGGCAGTCTGGCCACCAGGCCGTCCAGCTCCAGTGTGAGCAGGTGGGCTGACAGCGCCGGGGCCGGCCAGCCGCAGCGGTGGATCAACGCGTCCAGCGATTGCGGATCGTGGCCCAGCGCCCGCAGCACCGGGTCAGTGGCGCTTGGGGCGTTGGTGGGTGGTGTGCTGGCCGCAGGTGCTGCCAGCGCTGGCAGGCCGTTCAACTCCTCCAGCACCTGCGCGGCCGAATCCACCAGCGCCGCACCCTGGCGGATCAGCGCATGGCAGCCTTGCGCCTGCGGCGACAGCACCGAGCCTGGCAGTGCCATCACCTCACGGCCGGCCTCGGCCGCCATGCGGGCGGTGATCAACGAGCCCGAGCGCAAGGCGGCCTCCACCACCAGCGTGCCCCGACTCAAGCCAGCGATCAAGCGGTTGCGCTGTGGAAAATTGAACGCCAGCGGTGGTGTGCCCAGGCACAGCTCACTGACGATCAGGCCGTGGGCGGCAATGCGTCTGGCCAGCGTGCGGTGGGCTGACGGGTAGGTGCGGTCGATGCCGGTGCCGATGACGGCGATGGTGCTGGCCATGCTGGCCATGCTGGCGATGCCCGCGCCGCCGTCCTGGCCAGCATCAATCCGCTCTGCAACCGCCAGCGCGCCGGCATGGGCCGCACCGTCAATGCCGGCGGCCATGCCGGACACGATGGTCCAGCCCCGCTCGGCCAGGGTGCGGGCAAAGTTGCGGGCGTTGTCCAGCCCCTGCGCACTGGGCAGGCGGCTGCCGACGATGGCCACTGACGGTGCGTTCAGCAACTCGGCCCGGCCCAGCAGGTACAGCAGTAGCGGTGGGTCGGCGGTGTGCAGCAGCAGCGGGGGGTAGTCGGCATCGCCCAGCACCATCACGCGGCGGGCGGGGCTGGATGCAGCAGCGCCGCTGCGCCAGGCCAGGGTGGCGGCCAGCCGTGCGGCATGGCCGTCGGGTGGGGCGCTCAGTGCAGCGGCGCTGTTGCCGTCCACCACCTGGGCTCGGTCAACCGCGCGGGCGTCCAGCACCGCCTGCGGGCTGCCAAAGTGGGTCAGCAGCCTGCGCGCTGCTTCGCGGCCGATGCCGGGGCTGTGCAGCAAATGCAGCCAGGCGCCCAGCTCGTCATCGCCCAGCGTGTCAGCGCCAAGCCGGTCATGGCCAGGCACTGCAGGCCTCAAGGCTGGGTGACCCGGTCACCACGCCGCACCGGGTCCAGTGCCGACAGGATCAGCGCGTACGACACCCGCTCAAACACGCGGAAGACAAACACCAGCCCGGTGCGCTCGTCCGGCAATTGCAGCGCTTGTGGGCGGGCGCCGGTGCGGTCAACGGCCTGGGCGCCAGCCCGCCACAGCGCCATCACATGGCCACGCTCCAGGCCGTCACGCTGGCCGCGGTTGAGCGCCACGATCTGGTTTTGTCCGGCCACCAGCGATTCACCGTAGACCGACAACACCTGCGCCGCGAGGGGCGTGGCGGGCGGGTGCGGCACATAAGCGGTGTAGTCCCGCGGCGCCACCGGCAACAGCCGGTCACCCACACCGGCCTCCTGGCGGGCGCTGCTCATCACAAAGGTGGCAGGCACCGGCAGTCCGTTGGTGCTGGCGGTCCCTTCAGCCCGCACAAAATCGGCCACGCCCACATAACTGGCCTCGTAGCCCAGCACTTCATCGGTGGCGGGGTCTTTGAGCGGCTTGCTTTCGCGGAACAGGCTGAAGCTGCGGGCGCCGCGCAAATCACCCCGCACATACGCCATTTCACCGCGCGAGATCATCACCCGGCCCTCCTGGCTGGCAACGATGCGCGGTGCGTTGGCCAGGCCGTCCTGGTCCAGCACCAGCGCTTCATTCAAAAACGGCGCAATCAACTGCAGCGGGATGGACGCGATGGCGCCGTTGTCCAGCAACTGGCTGCGCACCCGGGGCGACAGGCGCACGGTGTTGGTGGGCGGCTGGCCCGCACCATCGGCGCCACCGGCCTGGCCCAGGCGCAGTTGGGCGCGGTCGCCGTTTTTCAACAGCACCAGGGTCTGGCCGGGGTAGATGAGGTGCGGGTTGCGGATGTCTTGCAGGTTCATGCCCCACAGCTCAGGCCAGCGCCACGGGCTGGTGAGAAACAGGCTGGCGATGGCCCACAGCGTGTCACCGGGCTGCACGGTGTGCGCAGCGGGTGCGTCAGCGGCCAGGGCCGACAGCGGCACACCAGCACGGGCCACTTGTTGTGCGGCGGCGCGCTGTGCCGGGGTGATGACCAGGTTGACCGGCTCATTGGCCTGGCTGGGCAGGGCCAGCAGCAGGCCTGTTGTGCCCAAGCCCATGCCCACGCCCACTGCAGTCAGGCTGCCCAGGCCACCCAACACACAGGCCCGCCGGGTTCCGCTGGCGGGGCGGGCAGGGCGGGGCGGGCGTGAATGCATGGTGTCTCTCTCCGGATGGGCCGGTGCCACAATCCGGGTCTGGCGGACGGGGTTGCAGCACCCGCAGCAGGCCCGGCGGACGCGCCGGATCATGTTCATGCTGCGCCGCAGATTCTGCCGGTAAACCCTTGATGCCGCAAACAAAAACGCTGGTGTACCTGGCCAGGTTGGCAGCCGCCGCGATTGACTTGCGGGCAAAAGTTGCACAGATTGGCCTGCCGCTGCGCCGCGCCGCCCCTTCATCATCCGATTGACGCCCATCCCTGACCGTCCATGGCCTTGCTGACCATCCTCCGCTTCCCCGATCCCCGCCTGCACACCGTGGCCAAGCCGGTGGCGCAGGTGGACGCCCGCATCCACCAACTGGTGGACGACATGTTGCAGACCATGTACGAGGCCGACGGCGTGGGCCTGGCCGCCACCCAGGTGGATGTGCATGAACGGCTGCTGGTGATGGACACGTCGGACACCCGCGACAAGCCGCAGGTGCTGATCAACCCGCAGATCATTGCCAGCAGCACCGAGACCAAGCGCAACGAGGAGGGTTGCTTGTCGGTGCCCACCATTTACGACGAGGTGGAGAGGCCAGCCCGGGTGACGGTGCGGGCGCTTGGCCGCGACGGCCAGCCGTTTGAATTTGACGCCGAGGGCCTGGCGGCGGTGTGTGTGCAGCATGAGATGGACCACTTGCTGGGCAAGGTGTTTGTGGAGTACCTGAGCCCGCTCAAGCGGGAGCGCATCAAGACCAAGATGGTCAAAAAAACGCGTGACGAGCAAAACCGCCGCTGACTTGCCCAGCAAATCGCCAACGCCGCCAAAGCCCCCGATGCGCATTGTTTTTGCCGGCACGCCGGACTTTGCCGCCACCGCGCTGCAAGCCCTGTTGGCCGCCGGCCACACCGTGTCGCTGGTCTTGAGCCAACCCGACCGCCCGGCCGGCCGTGGTCTCAAGCTGCTGCCGTCCCCGGTCAAGGCGTTGGCCTTGCAGCACGGCCTGGCGGTGGCCCAGCCACGCAGCCTGCGCTTGGATGGCAAGTACCCAGACGACGCAGCCGCCGCCCGCGCCGCGTTGTTGGCCGCCAACGCCGATGTGATGGTGGTGGCCGCTTACGGCCTGATCCTGCCGCAGTGGGTGCTGGATGTGCCACCACGCGGCTGCCTCAACATCCACGCCTCGCTGCTGCCGCGCTGGCGCGGTGCGGCGCCCATCCACCGCGCCATCGAGGCGGGCGACACCACCACCGGCATCACGCTGATGCAGATGGATGCCGGGTTGGACACTGGGGACATGCTGCTGACTGCAGTTGAGCCCATCCAGCCCGACGACAGCACCACCAGCCTGCATGACCGGCTGGCCGTGCTGGGTGGGCAACTGGTGGTGCAAGGCCTGGCCGCTGCCACGCTGGTGCGCACACCGCAGCCGGCGGACGGCGTGACCTACGCCCACAAGATCGGCAAGGCCGAGGGCGCGATGGATTGGCGCCAGCCCGCTGCGCTGACAGAGCGCCGGGTACGGGCGTTTGACCCCTTCCCCGGTGCCAGCTTTGTGCTGGACAGCGAGGTGGTCAAGGTGTGGCGCGCCCGGTTGCGGCCCGAGCTGTCCGGCCTGCCCGGCCGGGTGCTGGCAGCGCAGGGCGGCTGCCTGACCGTGGCCTGCGGCAGTGGCGCGTTGGACTTGCTGCAACTGCAACGCCCGGGCGGCCGGCGGGTGGACGTGGATGCTTTTTTGCAGGCCAAGCCTGGCCTGGCAGGGCGCAATTTGGATGTTCCGGTGACGGACCTGCCCGCGCCGGATTGAACTCCGCAGCGCCGGCCGCATCTGACGGCTGCCCGTCTTGGGCGGTTTCCAAGGACCCCGCACCATGTTCAACCTGATGAAGACCGCCATCCTGATGGCGGCCATCACCGCCTTGTTCATGCTGCTTGGCCGCTATCTGGGTGGCCAGACCGGCATGCT
>JAYVLI010000385.1:0-3565 GCA_043759535.1 Betaproteobacteria bacterium
GGCACCGCCAGCAAGGTGCGCAGGGCGGCGTGGCCCAGGGTGTAGCCATTGCGGCCCACGCTGTCCAACTCGTCGACAAAGTCGATGAAGAAAAACAGGCTTAAAAAGGCCACTGCGACAAACACCACCGACCAGACGATGTCGCGGTACAGCAGGCGGCGCACGGTTTTCATGCGGTGCCCACGCTGGCGGCTCGGCTGCCGGGCAGGCGCCACACCGTGCCGTTGTCACGCCACCAGATCAGCGCCAGCCCCAGCGCAAACGCGCCGCCGTGGATCAGCGCCATGGTCGGGCCTAACGCAAATTTGCCCGAGGCGATCCAGGCCTGCGACAGGTTGACCAGATTGAAGTAGGCGATGAAGGTCAGCAGCGCCAGCAGCAAATTCCAGTTGCTGGCGCGGCGCGGCTGGGTGGCCGCCAGGCCGATGCCCAGCAGCAGCAGGTTGCCCGCAGCCAACAGCATGCCAAAGCGCCAGGCCAGCTCCGCCTGGTGGCGTGCTGTGCTCAGGCGCAGCAAGGCCAGCGTGTCCATGGTTTTTGGCGGTGCTTCTTGTGCGCTGCGGGCAGCGGTTTCGCCCACCAGCACCCGGTAGCCCTCGAAGCTGGCCAGGCTGCGCACACCGGTCTTGCTGTCAGTCTCGTTGCGCTGGCCGTGGTCCAGCCGCAGCACCCGCTCAGTGCCCTCGTTGTCCAGCCGGCCGCTGCGCGCTGAGACCACCGATTCAACCGGCGGCTTGCGCGTGAGCACAAACACATGGTGGGCGTCCACCCCTTCCTGGCTGGCGCGGTCAACAAAAAACACCCGGGTGCCGTCACGTGAGGTCTGGAACACACCTGGCGCTACCCGCGACAAATCGGTGCGCTGCTCGTAGCGGCTGCGCAGCTCCACACTGCTGCGGTTGCCCCAGGGCCAGACAAACAGCAGCAGCACGGCCGCCACCAGCAGCACCGGCCAGGCCATGCCCAGCACCGGCCGCACAAACCGCCCCAGGCCCAGGCCACTGGCAAACCAGATCACCATTTCACTGTCGCGGTACATGCGGCCCAACGTGACCACCACCGCCACAAACAGGCTCAGGCCCAGCATCATGGGCAGATAGCCCAGCGCGGTGTAACCCAGCAGCAGCACCACGTCCTCGGGTGCCACCTCACCACCGGCGGCCAGGCCCAGGGTGCGGATCAGCATCATGGTGATGACGATGGTCAAGATGACCACCAGGGTGGCCCCAAAGCTGCGCGCCAGCTCACGTTTAACGGTTGAATCGAATAACATCATTTGTTGTCATTACCTGAGTGAATTATGGACTGTCGTTCCCATGTCATGGCCCCTGGTGGCACCGCCAAACTGCGTGCTGACGCGCTGCTGCTGGTGCTGGTGGGTGACACCCAGAACAGCGCCCAGAACAGCACCCTGCCCAGCACGCTGGACGCCCCGCTGGTTGCTGCGTTGCAAGAAGCCATCAGCCAGGGTGACCTGGCGCTGAAGGCCGGCAAGGGCGCTTACCTGCGGCAGGTGGCCGGCGTGCAGGTGCCGCGCTTGGCAGTTGTGGTGGCGCGTGATGGCAGCGCCAAGGCGCTGAAAGCCGCTGCAGTGCAGGGTTTGGGGCTGCTCAAGGGCTTGGCCATCAAACACCTGGCGGTACAAATTGCGGGCTTGCCGGTGCTGGATGCCGCTTGTGCCGAGGTGGTGGCCACGGCGGCCGCCGAAGCGGTGTACCTCTACCGCACCAGCAAGCCCAGCGCCGCACCGGCACCAGTGTTGTCCAAGCTCAGCCTGTTGGTGGCCAACAAAGCCGAGGCGCAAGCGGTGGATGGCGGCCTGCTGCGCGCTGCCGCCATCAATGACGGCGTGGCATTGGCCAAAGAGCTGGCCAACCGGCCGGGCAACTACTGCACCCCCACCATCCTGGCCAACGAGGCGCGCAAGATGGCACGCGCCAACGGCTTGAAGATTGAGGTGATGGACAAAAAGCAGATCCAGGCCATCGGCATGGGCAGTTTTTTGGCGGTGGCGCAAGGCTCAGATGAAGCACCACGCTTCATCGTCATGCACTACCAGGGCGCGGCCAAAAGCGTGGCGCCGCTGGTGCTGGTAGGCAAGGGCATCACCTTTGACTCGGGTGGCATCTCACTCAAGCCCGGCGGCGACATGGACGAGATGAAATACGACATGGGCGGTGCTGCCAGCGTGGTGGGCGCGATGCGCGCCATTGCCGCACTCAAGCCCAAGGTCAACGTGATTGGCGTGATTGCCAGTTGCGAAAACATGCCCAGTGGCCGGGCGCTGAAACCGGGCGATGTGGTCACCAGCTTGTCGGGCCAGACGATTGAGGTGCTCAACACCGACGCCGAAGGCCGTTTGATCCTGTGTGATGCACTCACTTACGTGGAGCGCTTCAAACCCGCCGCCGTGGTGGACATCGCCACCCTCACTGGCGCCTGCGTGGTGGCGCTGGGCGGTGTGCGGTCTGGCATGTTCTCCACCGATGATGTTTTGGCAGACGAGCTGCTGGCCGCAGGTGACAGCGCGCTGGACACCTGCTGGCGCATGCCGATGGACGACGAGTACGACGACGGCCTGAAGAGCCACTTTGCCGACATGGCCAACATCGCCGGCCGGGCCGGTGGTGCCATCACCGCCGCGATGTTCTTGCAGCGCTTTGCCAAAAAACTGCGCTGGGCCCATCTGGATGTGGCCGGCACGGCCTGGAAATCCGGCGCCGCCAAAGGCGCCACCGGCCGGCCGGTGGGGCTGCTCACCCACTGGGTGCTGGCGCAAGCCAAGTAAGCGCGCCGCACTGGGTGCTTGAGGTGCTGGCCATGCCTGCGGTTGATTTCCACACCGGTGTGGCCGACAAGCTGGCCTACACCTGCCGGCTGCTGCGCAAGGCTTACCGCGCCGGCAACCGGGTGCTGGTGGCCGGCGCGCCTGAGCAGCTGAACCGGCTGGACAGCCTGTTGTGGACATTTGATGTGGGTGAGTTCATTCCCCACGGCCGGCTGCGCGCTGGCCAGCCTGTGCCGGCAGGGTTGGCGCCCACACCGATCTGGCTTGTTGATTTGGGCGAGCAGGGCGCATCGGCCGACACGCTGCACGCCGATGTGCTGGTCAATCTCGGCCCCGATCTGGCGCCGGGTTATGCCCGCTTTGCCCGCGTCATCGAGATCGTGGGCGATGCACCCGCTGACGATGTGGCGGCCGGGCGCCAGCGCTGGCGGCAGTATGTGGCGGCGGGTCATCCGCCCACCAACCGCACGGCAGCAGCGGCTTGAACCACTGGCGCCGGCCGCCGCATCGCGCCGAACATGCACCGGGCACGCTCCGGGCACGCAGCTTGCTGCAACCGATTGCTTGACCGCGCCAGGCTAGGGCAAGCCCCGAGCCCGGGCGGCCGGGAACGGCACTTCAACGGGTGTATCGTCCAGCCCGTTGGGAACCCCCTACAAGCATATTTTTCATCCCTATCCCGGAGGTTTTTGCATGCAAGTCAAGCTCAATGTGATCGTGGCTGCGGCCGTTTCCGTGCTCGCAGGCACCGCAATGGCGCAGGACATGGTCGTCAAG
>JAYVLI010000386.1:0-2811 GCA_043759535.1 Betaproteobacteria bacterium
CGCAGGTCGTTGCCACCAAAGCAGGGCATGGTGGGGCACTGCGCAGGCACTGGCAGGCTGGCCAGCACCGCCCCGGAAGGCGACAGCTTGAGCACCTGGGCACCCTCGTACATGGCGATGTAGTAGTTGCCTTCGGCGTCCACCGCCGCACCGTCGGGCCGCCCCGCGTAGGGCGGGTTGTCGGCTGCGCCGGCCAGCCAGCCCCTGGGTTTGTCCGGCCACCGATGGACAACACGTTCACCGCTCAGCAGGTTGTGGACAGCGTCCCACTGCCAGGCTCGCAGCGTGTGGCTGCTGGTGTCGGCCCAGTACAGGGTGCGGGCGTCTGGCGACCAAGCCAGGCCGTTGGCTACCGTGGCCCCGCCCGCCTGGGGCTGCAGCACGGCGGCGACGCCACTGCCGTTGCAGGCGCTCAGCGAATACAACTGCGCCGTGGCGGCGTCACGCCGCTCGTTGACGGTGCCGGCCCAGAAGCGACCCAGCGGGTCGGCCTTGCCGTCGTTGAAGCGCAACAGCGCCACATCGTGCCGGGCCGGTGCGAGCAGCTGCAGCGCCCCACCCCAGCAGAGGGCGCGGTAGATACCGTCCCGCAGGGCGATGACCAGGCCGCCGGGCGGGGATTGCAGTGGTGCCATGCACCCGGGCTCCGAGGGCATCGCCCAGTGTTCGATCACGCCGGTGTCGGGCTGCAAGCGGTGAATCTGCTGACCGGCAATATCGACCCAATACAGCCGCTGCTCGTGCGGGTGCCAGAACGGCGACTCACCCAGTTCACAGGGCGTTGCGACGACGGTTTGCCAACTCATGCGATCCTTTTTCCTGGTGGATGGGACAGGTGCGGTTCGGCGGTCATCGTCGCAGCGACCCGGGGTCAGGCCAGACCGATGCGCCTGCGTTGAGGCACGCGGCTGGCGCTGCCGCCTGGCCAGTGTTGGCCTGGATCAGCGGCAGCAACGTGGGTGCCAACAGTTTGAGCAACTGGACTGGCAGGCCGCTGGTGAAGTCGTAGGCTGCAGCCTGCGGGCCGGGCACGTAGGCGATGACGGTGCCAAAAAACCGTTCATCGATATGGAACATGAACGTGGCCGAGCGATTGACCACCCGCGAGTGGATCAGGCGGCCCCCGGCACCGTAGGTGTCGAAGCGCTGGTCACCGGTGCCGGTCTTGCCTCCGACCGGGATGACACTGCCGTCCGGCCGAACAAAGGCCTGTTTCACGCGCCGGGCGGTGCCTTCTTCCACCACCCGCCGGGTGGCCTCCAGCGCCGCTTGGGCCACCTCGGGCGCCAGCACACGTTCGGCCTGAGCGGGCTGGTAGTCCAGCAGGGTTTCATACGGTGTGGCGGCGGCGAAGTGCAACGACTGGATGCGTGTCGCTGGTTTGCGCAGGCCCTGGTTGACCAAAATCCCCATCAACTCCGCCAGCGCGGCAGGGCGGTCGGCCGACGCACCGAGTGCTGTCGCATAGGACGGCACCAGCGCATCGAAGGGGTAACCCATCTGCGCCCATTGGCGCTGGATCTCCAGAAACCCTTCGCCTTCCAGCAAGCCCAGAATCCGTTGGTCCTGCGCATGTTTGCGGTGGGTGGAAAACAGCCAGGCATAGACCGCCTGCCGCTGTGCGCTGCTCGCCTGCATCACCTGCGTCTGGCTTGCTCCCGGATGCTGGCGCAAGTAGCCGACCAGCCACAGCTCCAGCGGGTGCACGCCCGCCACATAACCGCGGTCGGCCAGCGACATCTGCGCGGGTGCGTACTGGGCGTAGAGCTTGGCCAGCCTGGGTTCGGCCAGATCCAGGCCATCGGGCAAATTGTCTTGGACAAACGCGGTGAACTCCGCCAACGGTGCGTCGGGCCACAGCGTGCGGTGAATGGCTGCCAGCCGTGAGGCGGTCGGGCGCCGATGCTGCAGCAGCAACTCCTGCGCCTGCTCGGCGGTTTTGCCCTGGTACTTGACCAGGAAACGCCGCATGAAGACCTGCCCTTCACGGTCGGCAAAACGCACCAGGTAGGCGGCGCGGCGCGGGTCATCGGCATCCTTCAGCAGCCTGGCCGAAGAGCCGGGCGTGAGAAACATGTAGTGCGACACGATGTCGCGCATCAGCCGGATGAACACCAGGTTGACCGAGTTGCGCAGCCCCTCCCGCACCGACATCACCTTGGCGTCGTCCTCGCGGTTGAAGTTGTCGAAGTGGTGCAAGCCGCCGCCGGTGAAAAACCCCTCGCCGGTGCTGGCCGAGTAGCGCCGCTCCAGCGCGGCATCCAACAGGGCGCTCAGGCTTGGATCTTTGGCCGCCAGAAAATAATCGGTCGCCCAGCGCGTCAGCACATCTTTGCGGTCGATGTCGAGCGCCCGCAATGACGTCTTGTCCATGCTGGACAGCCGCTGGTGCAGCTTGGCCATGAGGTCGAGGTAGGTCACCAGTGTGCGCAGTTTGGCGGTGGAGCCCAGGTCCAGTTTGGTGCCTTCGTTGATGTTCAGTGGCTGGTCGAAATTGTCGGTTTGCACCCGCAGGTAGTTGCTGTTGGGCCCGCGCTCATACAGCGTGAAGCTATACACCACCTTGGCTGGATCGCCCTTGGCCAGCAACTGTTTGGCAGACAAGCCCGCCGCCTTGGCACTGGCCGGGTCGCGCAGCTCCCGCAACAGGTGGGTTACTGCGTTCTGCACGGGTGCATCCAGTGTGCTGGACACGCTCAGATCGAGGCGGTCCAGGTCGTAGAGGCGGCTGCCGCCGAGCAAGCTCGAAAGATGTGTACGTACCGCGTTGGCCGCCTTCTGGTTCACGAAGGAAACTGCGGTGGTTGGCAC
>JAYVLI010000387.1:0-9043 GCA_043759535.1 Betaproteobacteria bacterium
TTTGGCGCGGGTGGGTGTGTGGCCGACCTGATGGCCAAGTTGAGAAAACTCAGGCAGCCAACGCGTCCGCCCGGGCCTGCGCTGCAGTGAAGTCCAGCGCGCCGGTGTAGATGGACCGGCCGCAGATCACGCCGCTGATGCCTTCAAACTCCACCGCACACAGGCGCTCGATGTCGGTCATGTCAGACAGGCCGCCCGAAGCGATCACCGGCACAGTCAGCGCCTTTGCCAGCGTCACGGTGGCCTCGATGTTGATGCCGGTGAGCATGCCGTCGCGGCCGATGTCGGTGTAGATGACACCCTCGATGCCGTAGTCCTCAAACTTGCGGGCCAGGTCCACCACTTCGTGGCCGGTGAGTTTGCTCCAGCCGTCGGTGGCCACTTTGCCGTCTTTGGCGTCCAGGCCCACGATGATGTGGCCGCCAAATGCGGTGCAGGCGTCTTTCAAGAAGCCCGGGCTTTTGACGGCGGCGGTGCCGATGATGATGGTGCTGATGCCTGCATCAAGATAGCGCTCGATCGTGTCCAGATCGCGGATGCCACCGCCCAGTTGCACCGGGAGTCTGTCGCCCAGCACCTTCAAGATGCTGCGGATGGCCGGCTCATTCACCGGCTTGCCGGCAAAGGCGCCGTTCAGGTCCACCAGATGCAGGCGGCGGGCGCCGGCTTCCAGCCAGCGCTTGGCCATGGCGGCGGGGTCGTCGCCAAAGGTGGTGGAGGCATCCATGTCGCCCTGTTGCAGGCGAACGCAGTGGCCGTCTTTCAGGTCGATGGCGGGGATCAGCAGCATGGCTGTGGCAACAAAGGCGGTTGGTGGGTGGGTGCGGTGCGGCGGTGCCGCAGCGCGGCGGGATGGTGATGGTGCGGAGGCTTACGGTGACCAGCTGAGGAAGTTGCGGTACAGGCGCAGGCCTTGGTCAGCACTTTTTTCAGGGTGGAACTGGGTGGCAAAAATGTTATCCCGTGCCACCACGCAGGTAAAGCTGCTGCCGTAGGTTGTGCAGCCTGCCGTGTGGCGCGGGTCTGACGGCGCGCTGTAGTAACTGTGCACAAAGTAGAAGTGGCTGCCGTCCGCAATGCCGCGCCACAACGGATGCAGCACGCCGCCGTGCGCTCGGGGATGGACCTGGTTCCAGCCCATCTGCGGCACTTTGTAGCGGCTGCCGTCGGGCTGCACCTGGCCCTCCAGCTGGAACCGCCGCACCCGGCCGGGGATCAGCCCCAGGCCGGGTGTGTCCTGCTCCTCGCTGTGGTCCAGCAGCATTTGCATGCCCACACACACGCCCAGCAGCGGCTTGTGCGCGGCTGCGTGCAGCACAGCGTCTTTCAGGCCGGACGTGTGCAGCTCACGCATGCAGTCGCGCATGGCGCCCTGGCCGGGCAGCACCACCCGGTCAGCGGCCAGCACATCCTCTGGCCGCTGGGTGACGATCACGTCGAACCCTGAGCCGACCGCGACGTGCATCACCGCTTGTGACACCGAGCGCAGGTTGCCCATGCCGTAATCCACCACCGCCACTGTTTTGGTCACAGTGATCCCTTGGTGGACGGGATCACACCAGCCGAGCGGGCGTCCAGCGTCAGCGCCATGCGCAACGCGCGGCCAAAGGCCTTGAACACCGTCTCGGCCTGGTGGTGGGCGTTTTCACCTTTCAGGTTGTCGATATGCAGGCTGACCAGCGCATGGTTCACAAAGCCCTGGAAAAACTCAAACGTGAGCTGGGTGTCAAACGCGCCCACCATGCCGGCCTTGAACGGGATGTGCTGGTGCAGGCCGGGCCGGCCTGAAAAATCCACCACCACCCGCGACAAGGCTTCGTCCAGCGGCACATAGCTGTGGCCGTAGCGGGTGATGCCGCGTTTGTCGCCCACGGCTTGCGCCACCGCCATGCCCAGCGTGATGCCCACGTCTTCCACTGTGTGGTGGCCGTCGATGTGCAGATCACCCTGGCACTGGATGTCCAGGTCGATCAGGCCATGGCGCGCCACCTGGTCCAGCATGTGGTCAAAAAACCCGATGCCGGTGTTGAAGTTGCCCTGGCCCGTGCCGTCCAGGTTCACGCGCACACGGATCTGGGTTTCTTTGGTGTTGCGCTGGATGTCGGCGGTGCGGTCCATGGTGGGTTCAGGGTTCATGGTGATCATGCTGCAAAAAGGCTGGCGCGCAGGGCGGCCAGGCAGAGGCGATTCTCGTCGGCTGTGCCCACGGTGATGCGCAGGCAGTTGGCCAGCAGCGGGTGCAGCGCAGACACATTTTTGACCAACACGCCACGGGCTTTCATGCCGGCAAAGGCGGCGGCTGCATCCGGCACCCGGGCCAGCACCATATTGGCTTGGCTGGGATAGGGGTGGACACCGGGCAGGTCCGTCAAGGCGGCAAACAGCCGCTCACGCTCACTGCGGATCAGCGTGGCCTGGGCGGCGTATTCGTCGGCATGTTCCAGCGCAAACAGGCCGGCCTCGGCATTGAGCACGCTGATGTTGAAGGGTGGGCGCAGTTTGTCCAGCTCGGCAATCAGCGCACTGCGGCCCATCAGGTAGCCGATGCGCACACCGGCCAGGCCAAACTTGCTCATGGTGCGCATCACCAGCACATGCGGGTGGCGGCGCAGGCGGTCCATCGAGTCGCGCGCGGCAAACGGCTGGTAGGCCTCGTCCATCACCACCAGGCCGTGGTGGCTGGCCATGGCCTGGATCAGGCGCTCGATCGCCGCGTCGTCCCACAGGTTGGCGGTGGGGTTGTTGGGGTAGGCCAGGTAGAGCAGCGCGGGTTTCTCGGATTCGATGGCGGCCAGCATGGCGGCCTCGTCCAACTCGAAGTCGGGTGTGAGCGGCACGCCGACAAAACGTAGGCCTTGCAGCGCGGCTGAGAGGCCGTACATCACAAAACCCGGCAGCGGCGCCATCACCACCGCGCCGGGCAGCGCGCAGGCCAGCGTGAGCAGGCTGATCAACTCGTCTGAGCCATTGCCCAGCATCAGCGCGTTGCCGGCGGGCATGTGGGCGTGGGCGGCCAGGGCGGCAGCCAGGTCGTCGGTGCGCTCGGCCGGGTAGCGGTTGAGGGCCACTTGGCCCAGCCGTTCACCCAGCGCCCGCTGCAGCGCGGCGGGTAAGCGGTGCGGGTTTTCCATCGTGTCGATCTTGACCAGCCCAGCGCTGGGCTGCACCGCGTAGGCATGCAGGCCCTGGATGTCTTGCCGGATGACACGTTGCATGCAGGCGCTGAGCAGAGTGCTGTCTTGCGGGGTCATGGGTTGGTCTCGTCGAGCACGTCAGGCCCGATCAAAAAGGGGTTGATGATGCGCACACCGTCAATTTGCTGGTTGTGCTGCAGGTCTTCCGTCAGCAGCCACTCGCAGCGTTGCTGCTGGGCGGCTGAGACGGTCAACGCGTCCCAATAACTGAGCTGGTAGCGGCTTTCGATGGCCCAGGCGGTTTCTACCGTGGGATGGTCGATCACCCAGGGCCGCCAGTTTTGGTAGCGGCGCACCTCGGCGCGGGCGTCACCGGCGGACAGTGCTGATGGGAATTTTTTGCGGGCGTTGTTGTAAAACTCGTTGAGTACCTGGGTGCTGACGCGGCCGCAGCGTCGCTCCCAGCAGGCGGCAATCCAGCGCCGTGCCTGGTCGCGTTTGGCTGGGTCGCGGTCATCCACGCAGTACAGCAGCACGTTGGTGTCCACAAACACCAGGCTCATGGCGCAACCCGGTTGGCCGCACGGTCATGCGTTTCGTCGCGGCTGGGATAGGGGCCTTTGGACAGGCCAAAACTGCGGAATTCCAAAGCCTCGCGCATGGCGCGCTCGTAGGCATCGTCATGCCGCATCTTCTCGGCCGCCAGCTCACCCAGCAGCCGCGACACACTGGTATTGCGCCGGGCGGCCTCCATGCGGGCCCAGTCTGCAACACTGTCTTCCATGGTGATGGTCACGTTTTTCATCTGACACGCCAAGCTGGATGGCTGGATTAAACCACGAAGTTCGTGTTACACAATAATCGTGCTGCAAGATTTTCGTGCTGCCTGCCGTGCTGCCACATCAAACTGGATCCCCATCTGCCCAGGCCCACCGCATGACCAACATTTCACGCAAAACAACCCGCCTGCTGGCCGCTGCCGCCACGCTGGCTGCCCTGGCCGGCTGCAGCATCCGCCCCACCGCGCCGCTGCCCACGGTGGCCGGCGTGGATTTGGCGCGCTACGCAGGGGCCTGGTATGAGGTGGCGATGCTGCCGAATACTTTCCAGGCGCAATGCGCAGCCGATACCCAGGCGCGCTACCGGGCCCAGGGGGACGACATCGAGGTGCTGAACCGCTGCCGCAAGGCGGACGGCACGGTGGTCTCGGCCACCGGTGTGGCCAAGGTGGTGGCCGGCAGTGGCAACGCCAAGTTGCGGGTCAGCTTTTTCAGGCCCTTTTACGGCGACTACTGGGTGTTGGCGCTGCCCGACGATTACCGCTGGGTGCTTGTCGGCGCACCAAACAGGCAATACGGCTGGGTGCTGTCACGCACACCGCAGATGGCGCCGGCTGATCTGGACGCAGCACTGGCGCGGGCCGAGGCACTGGGCTTTGCCCGTGCAGCGTTCAAGCTGACACCGCAGACCCAGCCCTTGCCCTGAGCCTGGCCGGCCGGTTGCGCGGCCAGGCCGCGTGCCAGCGCTTAACCGCGTTTGCCCGGCACCGGCGCCGGCAGTGTGCCCGGTGCCGGGTACGCCTGCGGCGTGCCGCCCGGCGCCCGCATCACCCGCACTTTGCTGCCAGTGGTGACGACGATCACCGCATCACCCGGGTTGAAGTTTTCACTGCTCTTGGCCTGCACCACGGCGCGGCGCTCACCACTGCGCAGTTGCAGCATGATTTCCAGCGATTCTTCGTGGGTGGAGTTGCGCTCGATGGCATTGCCCAGCACCGCGCCCACCACCGCGCCGATCACGCCGATGGCGGCGGAATCGCGCCGCCCGCCCACCGACGAGCCGGCAATGCCGCCCACCAGGCCACCTGCAGCTGCGCCAGCGCCACTTTGGCTGCCGTCCACCGTGACCGGCCGCACCCCCAGCACGGTGGCGTCCAGCACGGTGGACAGGCGCTGGGTGTCGTTGCGGCTGATGACATCGGGGCTGCTGGTGGCGCAGCCCGCCAGCACGGCGGCCAACACGGTGGTGGCCAGGGTGATTGAGGTGCGGCGCATGGCAAGTCCTTAAATTGAGTGAGCTTGTGCAACGGCGCCCGTCTGGCCGGCGTTGACGCGCCGGTTGGAGACAACAGCCGCCATAGCGGTTCCACGCCCGGTGCGGCGGACAGGTGAAGTTGGGTAAACCTGCGCCACACCCGACGCGCAGCGCGGCCTCAGCGGTGCAGCAACACATCCAGCGCTGACACCGGCGCCGCCTGGTGGCCCCAACTGGCGCGCAGCCAGGTGGCCAGGGCGGCCATCTCGTCATGCGGCAGGTCAAACGCCGGCATGCCGTAAGGCCGGGGGTTGGCATCGGTAGCGGGCGCAAAGCCGCCGTTGCTGATGGCCTGGATCAGGTTGCGCGGGTCGGCCATGGTCACGCTGCGGTTGCCGGCCAGCGGTGGGTAGATGCCGGGCGCGCCCTGGCCTTGGGCGCCGTGGCAATCGGCGCAGTGGCGGGTGTAGAGCTGGCTGCCTTGGGCCATCACGGCGCCGGTCGGTGGAGGGGCTGCGATGGAAGCAGTGGCCAGCGGTGCCGGCAGGGCTTGCAGGTAGACCACCATCGCCCGCAGGTCAGCCGGCAGCAGGTGTTGGGTGCTGCCGGCCACCACCTCGGCCATCGGCCCCTGCACCACGGCATGGGTGTTGATGCCGGTCTGCAGCAGGCGCACGCCATCCTCCAGCGGCCAGACCGCCAGGCTGGCCTCTGCCGGGTCGGCCAGTGACGGCGCACGCCAACCTTGCAGCGGCCAGCCGTCGCCCACACCCGGGTCGGCCAGCCCGGCGCTGGCGCCCAGCAGGTTGCGCGCCGCATGGCAGGCGCTGCAGTGGCCCAGGCCGTTGACCAAGTAGGCGCCACGGTTCCATTCGGCGCTGCGTTGGCTGTCCAACGCAACACCACCCGGGCTGAACGAGACGGCGCGCCACACCGCCAGCGCGGCCTGGGTGCCGTAAGGCCAGCGCAACGCATGGGGCAAATTGGCCTGCTGCACCGGCGGCAGGCTGCGCAAATAGGCCAGCAGATCGTCGGCATCGGCCCGGCTGACCTGGGTGAAGTTGGGGTAGGGGAAGGCCGGGGACAACAAACGCCCATCCCGCGAGCGGCCGTGGTGCAGCGCACGCCAGAAGTTGTCCGCCGTCCAATCCCCCAGGCCGGTGCTGCGGTCTGGCGTCAAGTTGCTGGCGTAGACCGTGCCAAACGGCGTGCTGATGGCCCGGCCGCCGGCATAAGCCGCACCGCCGCGTGTGGTGTGGCAGCCGGCGCAGTGGCCGGCGCGGGCCAGGTAGGCGCCACGGGTGATTTGCGCGGCGCCGGCGGCCGGGCTCGTGGATGAAGCTGGCGGGTCAGGCCGCAGTGCCGCCTCGCCTTGCAGGTTGCGCCACAGCACCACCGCCACCAGGGCGGCGCTGGCCAGCAGCACCATCAACACGCCCTTGGCCCAGTCACGGCCAGCCATCACCGTGCCCCGGGCCATCACGGCGCTGCCGCCACACGGCCGCAGGGCAGCGGTGGTGGGCTGGCGGGCATGGTGTCGGCCACCGGATGCGCCGGCACCGGCTGGGCAGCCAGCCAGGCGGCCACGGCGCTGGCGTCACCAGGGGCCAGGCGACGGCTGATGTCGGCCATGCAATCGGGTGCCACGGCGCGCCGGCTGCCGGTCAGCCAGGCGCCCAGTTGGGCGGTCAGGTAATCCTGCGGCAGGCCCAGCAGGCCGGGCACTGCGGGCAGCGTGCCCGCCAGATTGTTGCCGTGGCAGGCCACGCAGGCTGGCAGCCGGCGCGCCGGGTCACCGTGCCGCACCAGGGTTTCACCGCGCACCAGCAGGGCGGCCGGTATGGCGCTGGTGCGGGGTGCAGCGGCGGGTGGCAGGTCCAACGTGGCAAAGTAGTTGGCCATCTCCCACAGGTAAGCGTCCCGCTGGTGGGCCAAAAAACCCACCATCGCACTGTTGTTGCGCCGGCCGTCGCGGAAGTTGAGCAACTGCTGGTACAGGTAAGCCGCCGGCTTGCCGGCAATGCGCGGCAGGTAGCCCTCGCGGGTGCTGCGGCCCTGCACACCGTGGCAGGCCAGGCAGGGCTGCAGGCGTTGGGCCAGGGTGTCGGGCACTTGCACCGGCACCGCCCCGGTGGATGCCCCCAACCCGGCCGCGCCAGCCAGCATGCTGGCCACACCCCACAGCAGTGCCGCCGCAGCGGCCTGTCTGACCCGTTGCACAGCGGCGCTCAATCGCGCAGGCGGCTGGAGCGTGGTACGCAGGCCAGCAAAAACTCCATCTGGTCGGCCAGGATGCGGCGCCCGCGCAAGATCATGTCCTCATGCAGGCTGGGGGTGTAGGGCAGGTACAGCAGGGTCATGTTGGATTCTTCAGGCAGCCGGTTGCCCTTGCGGCCGTTGCAGGCCTTGCAGGCGGTGATGCAGTTCATCCAGGTGTCGCGGCCGCCGCGTGAGGTGGGCACGATGTGTTCACGCGTCAAGGTGTCATAGCCAAAACGGCCGCCGCAGTAGGCGCAAACATGGCGGTCACGCACAAACAGCTTGGGATTGGTCATGGCCGGGGTGACCCGCCAGGCCCGGCTGGGGATGCTGCCCCGCACCGCGATGATGGGATGCACCTCAATGCGCGATTGCAGCCCAGTGGTGCGCTGGATGCCACCGCGCAGCACATGGCAGGCACGGCCCAATGTCCAGGCCACACCATCGCTGGCATACAGCACGGCGGCCTCGCGCGGCGTGATCCACGCTTGCGGCCGACCGGACACATCGAGTTGCAGCACGTCCAAGGAAACCACCTCCTTTTTGCTGGGCTTGAGGGTACCGCATCCGGCGTTGCCCTTGCCGGCGTGGACGCCAACAGCCAATTGCCACAAGACAGGCCGGGCTGCGGCAAGCAGCATCCATGCAGCGTCGGCCTGCGCGCGATTTGCGCGTGTTTTTTACAGGGAATTTGAAGATGGTTCTGCCCACCACCCCACCGTCCATCAGTGCGCCGTCCATCACCGACGACCTGCTGGCCGAATACACCGACTTGGCCACGCTGTGCGCGTCACTGGACAGCGCCACCTGGCAGCAGACCACCGCGTTTTATGGCTGGACGCCGTGGGACGAGATTGCCCACCTTTGCTACTTTGATGAAACCGCGCTGGTCTCCACCCAGGACCCGGCACGTTTTGCGCGTGAGGCACTGGAGCTGCGCGCCCGTGGCGCACGTGGTGAAGAAACCAGCGCGATTGCCCGCGCCCGCTACAGCGCGTCGGACGGCACCGCGCTGAGCGGCCCTGCCCTGCTGGCCACCTGGCGCCAGCACCACCAGGCCCTGGTGCAAGCGCTGGCCGCGCTGGACCCCAAAGCCAGGCTGCCGTGGTACGGCCCGCCGATGAGCGCCCGCTCATTTGCAACCGCCCGCCTGATGGAAACCTGGGCCCACGGCCAGGACATCTGGGACGCCGCCCGCCGCCGCCGCCCAGGCAGCGCCCGCCTCAAGCACATCGCCCATCTGGGCGTTACCACCTTTGGCTGGACCTTTGTCAACCGGGGCTTGGCCGCGCCGCCAGTGGCACCCCACGTGGCGCTGCAAGCCCCTGACGGCAGCAGGTGGACCTGGGGCGACCCGGCATGTGAGCACCGTGTCAGCGGCACGGCCGAAGACTTTTGCCTGCTCATCACCCAGCGCCGCCACCTGCACGACACCACGCTGCAATACAGCGCCGGGCCGGTGGCCACCTGGCTGGGCATGGCCCAATGTTTTGCCGGCCCACCGGCCGACGGCCCGGCGCCGGGTGTGCGCCAGGTGGCCTGCGGGTGATGCCAGCGGCCCAGGGTGAGGCTCTGAGCTTGGCCCACCAAGCCGAGATCACGCCCCTGCTGCAAGC
>JAYVLI010000388.1:0-19988 GCA_043759535.1 Betaproteobacteria bacterium
CGCACCTGCTGTGCCCGGTGGTCACCGACATGAAGCAGGCCGCCAACGCGCTGAACTGGTGTGTGGGCGAGATGGAGCGCCGCTACAAGCTGATGAGCAAGCTGGGGGTGCGCAACCTCGCCGGTTACAACAAAAAGATCGACGAAGCGGCGGCGCTGGAGGAGAAGATTGCCAACCCCTTCAGCCTGACACCGGACGAGCCCGAGCCGCTGGAGCGGTTGCCGTTTGTGGTGGTGGTGATCGACGAGCTGGCCGACCTGATGATGGTGGTGGGCAAGAAGATCGAAGAACTGATTGCCCGCCTGGCGCAAAAAGCCCGCGCTGCCGGCATCCACCTGATCCTGGCCACCCAGCGCCCCAGCGTGGACGTGATCACCGGCCTGATCAAGGCCAACATCCCGACCCGCCTGAGCTTTCAGGTCAGCAGCAAGATCGACAGCCGCACGATCCTGGACCAGATGGGCGCTGAGGCGCTGCTGGGCCAGGGCGACATGCTGTACCTGCAGCCCGGCGGTGGTGTGCCGGTGCGGGTGCATGGCGCGTTTGTGTCCGACGATGAGGTCCACCGGGTGGTGGAATACCTCAAGAGCCAAGGCGCCCCCAACTACATCGACGGCATTTTGGAGGGCGGTGTGCTGGACGGTGACCTGGACTCACCTGGTGGTGGCGGCGCGGGTGGTGCAGGTGCGGGGGACGGCGAAGCCGACCCGATGTACGACCAGGCGGTGGCCATCGTGCTGCAGAACAAAAAAGCCTCCATCTCGCTGGTGCAGCGCCATTTGCGCATTGGCTACAACCGGGCTGCACGGTTGTTGGAGCAGATGGAAAAATCCGGCTTGGTGTCCAGCATGGCCACCAACGGCAACCGTGATCTGTTGATCCCCAAACGCGATGAATGAGCGGCCACACTTGAAAACCTTGCTGGCCAGCGCGTTGTGCGTGTTGGCTGCAGCCAACGCCCGCGCCGACGCGGTGGACACGCTGCGCGAGTTCACCCACGACGTGAAAACCGGCCGGGCGGCGTTCACCCAGACCGTCAGCTCACCCGACGGGGCGAAGAAAAAAACCTCATCGGGCACGTTTGAGTTTGCCCGGCCTGACCGTTTCCGCTTTGTCTACGCCAAGCCATTCCAGCAGCAGATCGTGGCCGATGGCCGCAAGGTGTGGCTGTATGACGTGGACCTGAACCAGGTCACGGTGCGGGCCCTGTCGCAGGCGCTGGGTGCCACGCCGGCATCGCTGCTGGCCGGTGGTGTGATGGACAAGGACTTTGCGCTGACTGCCGCGCCCGCGCGTGACGGGCTGGACTGGGTGCAGGCGGTGCCGCGCCAGAAAGAGGGCGCCAGCGCACAAGTGCTGCGCATCGGTTTCCGCGGCAAAACGCTGGCCGCGCTGGAGATCGTGGATGCGTTTGGCCAGCGCTCGGTGCTGCAATTCACCGCTGTCGAGGCCAACCCGAAATTGGCCGACGAGACCTTCCGTTTTGTGCCGCCCAAGGGCGCTGACGTGATCGAATCCCCCTGAGCCGGCGGCTCAGGGTGTGGTGGGTTGGTCAACACCGACGCCATCCACACCCGCGCCGTCAAACACCAGCCGCACCAGCAACCCCCCCAGCGCGCTGCCGTCCAGGCTGAGGCTGGCTTGGTGCAGATGGGCAATTTCTTGCACGATGGCCAGGCCCAGGCCGCTGCCGTCACCGGATGCACCGGCGCCGCGCACAAAACGCTCCAGCACCAGGCTGCGCTGGTCGGCCGGCAAGCCGGGCCCGCTGTCGGCCACCTGCAGGGTGGGCGGCTGGGCCAACACCTGGATCTCCACCCGGCTGCCGGGTGGGCAGTAACGCAGTGCGTTGTCCACCAGGTTGCCCAGGGCCTCACCCACCAAGTCGGCCTGCACAGCGGCCCACACCGGCGTGCCGGGCGCCACCAGCTCCAGGTTGATCTGGCGCGCCAGTGCGGCGTCCAGGTACAGCGCGCCCACGTCATGTGCCAGCGCCACCAGGTCCACTGGCTTGCGGGCCAAGGTAAACGCGGTTTCCGGGTCCAACTGGCCCAGCGCCAGCAGTTGCTGCAGCAGCCTGGCGGTGCGGGTGGTGCTGTGCTGCAGTTCGGTGATGACACCGCGCGCACTGGCCAGATCCGGTGCTGCGGCAGCGCGTGACAAGCCCAGTTGCAAACCGGCCAGCGGGGTGCGGATCTGGTGCGCGGCATTGGCGGCAAAGCGCCGCTCGCGCAGCAGCAGGTCATGGATGCGGGTGAGCAGATCGTTCAGCGCGCTGGCAAACGGCAGCAGCTCTCGCGGCACACCGTGCATGTCGATGGTCTGCAGCGACAGGTGGGAGCGGGCATTCCAGCTGGCGGCAATCAGCTCCAGCGGGCGCAGTGTCCAGCGCAGCGCCAGCACGATGGCCACGGCCGCCAGCAGCAGCAGGCCGCCCAGCGGCAGCAGCATCAGCTCCAGGTCGGTGCGCACACCGCTGCGTTTGTGCAGGGTTTCGGCCACCAGCACCTGGGCCGCGCCTTTGCCAGGCGGGCCTGCAGCGTCGCCGATGGTGTTGGCGTTGCCCACCTGCACCCTGGCCACCCGCACCGGCCGGCCGGCAAAGGTGGCGTCAAACACCAACGCGTCTTCGTAGCGGGATTCATGCAGGCCCTGGGTGGGGATGTTGTGGTGGCCAGCCACATGGCGGTGCGGTTGCTGCACGCTGAACCAGGTGTTGTCCACCACGTCGTAAGCCAGGATGGCCTCGGCGTCACCGCCCAGGTCCACCAGCGCCTCACCCTCGACAAACCGCACTTGGCGCGCCAGTGAGCGGGCGGCGTCGATCAGCCAGCGGTCAAAGGTGCGGTCGGTCAGGCGCTGCGCGGTGTACACGCCTAAAGCGCCGGTGGCTGCCACGATCAGCAGCAGCGGCAACAGCAAGCGGCGCAGCAGGTCGCGCCACAGCGCCGGTGTGGTGGGTGCAGGGGGCGCTGCGGGTGCAGTGGTTGCAGGCTTGGCCTGGCCAGGCGTTGGGCTGGGCATGGTGTTTGTTGTCAACACCGGCTTTAGGGCGCCGGGCTGGTGTCCGCATCGGTGTCGGTGTTGGCATCCCGCGCCGCGCCAGCGTCCTGTAGTGCCAACTGGTAGCCAAAGCCGCGCACCGTGCGGATGGCCACACCCGCGCCCGCCAAACGGCGGCGTAGGCGCGAGATGTAGACCTCGGCCGCGCTGTCGTTGATCTCCAGATTGCGCTCGGACAGCACCTCCACCAGCACCCGCTTGGGCAGCAGCCGGGGCGCGCGCCGCACCAGCAGGCCCAGCACCTCAAATTCACGTGGTGACAGCTCCAGCGTCACATCACCAACACAGGCCCGGCCCTCGTCACCCAGCCAGTGCAGCGGGCCAAAGCTGAAACGCTGGCCGGGCACCTGGCCGGTGCGGCGCAGCAGGCTTTCCACCCGGGCGTCCAGTTCGTCCGGAGCAAAGGGTTTGACGAGGTAGTCATCCGCGCCCTGGCGCAGGCCCAGCACCCGGTCGGCCACCTGGTCGCGGGCGGTCAACACCAGCACGGGGGTGCGGCTGTCGCTGCGGCGCAGGCTGGCCAGCAGGTCCATGCCATCACCGTCGGGCAGGCCAAGATCCAGCAGCACCAGGTCGAACAAGCCGGGCAGTGCCAGCGCGGCCTGGGCTGCCACAACGTTGGACGCGTTTTGCACCTGCCAGCCGCGTTGGGCCCAACGCAGCGCCAGCTCGCGCGCAATGGTGGGGTCGTCTTCAATCAACAGCAGGTGCATGGCAGTGGCTGGGCAGGGGCATCGATAGGTGCTTGCAAGGTGGCTGGCCTAGCCTGCCGGGCATGCAGCCCGGGTGGGCTGCGGCAGCGCTTGGCGTCTTGGGCATTGTCTGTTTTCTCCGGCCAACGGTGCCTTTGGCGTCGCTGGCGCACCTGTGGCCCCACTGTGATGCAACTGCCTGTCCTGTCCTTGTTTTTGCTGACCACCGCGCTGGCCGTGCCGACGCTGGCCTGCGTTGATCTACCCGCCACCAGCGCCGCCGCGCTGGGCCTGGCCCAGGCCCAGGCCCGGGTGGCCGATTGCCACCCCGATGTGCGCGCCACCCGCGCCGCGCTGGGCGCTGCACTGGCCGATGTGCAGATTGCCGGCCAGTTGCCCAACCCACAGCTCACGGTGGCTGCGGGGTCAGTGGGCAGCAACCTGGGCAGCGGGCCGTGGTGGCGCAAAACCTATGACCAATCGGTGCGGCTGGACCAGGTGCTGGAGCGTGGCAACAAGCCAGCGCTGCGCCGCGCTGTGGCCGATGCCACCCGCCTGGCCGTGCTGGCCGACCTGGCCGACACGCAGCGCCGCGCCACCGCCGCCGTGGCCCATGCCCACCAGGATTTGTGGGCGCTGCAAGGCCGCCAGGCCCAGTTGCAAGCTGCCGTGGGCAGCAGCACCGAATCTCTGCGTCTGCTGGACGCCAGGGTGCGCGCCGGTGATGCCCCGGCACTGGACGCCACCCGCTTCCGCCTGGACGACGCCAGGCTGCGTGCTGACCTGCGCCAGGCCGATGCCGACCGGCAAGACCTGCAGCGCCAGTTGGCGGTGCTGATCGGCGCCGGGCCTGTTGCTGCGCAGTTGCAGGCCCTGGCCGCTGACTTGCCGGCCGACCTGGCCTGGCTGCCGCAAGCGGTGGACACCACCACCACCACGACCACGACCACGACCACCAGCAACACCAAGCGCCCCGACCTGGCCGCCGCCCAAGCCCGTGTCAGCGCCGCCGAGCTGGCGCGTGACCTGGCTGCCGCCGCACGCACCCGTGATGTCAACGTGGGCCTGCAGTTTGACCACTGGCCCACCAGCCCCACCAATGGCAGCGGCACCGGCAACACGGTGTCGATCAGCGTCAGCGTGCCCTTGTTCATCCGCCATGCCAATGAGGGTGAACTGGCCCGCGCCCAGGCCGACCTGGCCAGCGCCCAGGACAACCTGCGCCGGCTGCGCGATGCTGCCAGCGCCGAGCAGGCCCGCACCGCAGCCCTGGCCCACGGCGCAGCCGGCCGGCGCCAACTGGTGATCACCCAACTGGAGCCGGCGGCCGAACAAGTGGCCGCCGGTGCCGAGCTGGCCTACCGGCGCGGCGCCAGCAGTGCGCTGGAACTGCTGGACGCCAGGCGCAACCTGCGGGCGGTGCGGCTGGAACGCATCAACGCCGACGCCGACTTGGCCAAGGCCCTTGCCGACCGGCACGCCGCTGGCGGCCTACAGACCCCGGCTGTCCAAAACCCCTGAATCCCGATCCCCTGATCCAGCTCCCGATGACCACCACCCATTTTTTTGCCGCCCTGGCGCTGGCCGGCTTGCTGGGCGCCTGCAGCAAACCCGAGGCACCCGCACCCAGCGTGCCTGACCCCACCGTGGCCGGTGAGCTGGTCACCTTCCCCGGCAACCAGGACCCGGCCACCCTGCGCATCGGCGTGGTGGCCAGCCCGGGTGAACACCCGGTGCGGCTGCCCGGCCGCCTGGCCTGGGATGAGGACCACACCGCCCGCATTTACGCGCCCTACGCCGGCCGCCTTGAGCGGCTGCTGGTGGCCGTGGGCGACCGGGTCAGGCGCGGCCAGGCGCTGGCCGTGCTCAGCTCGGCCGACATCGGCAGCGCCCAAGCAGACCTGCACAAGGCCGAGGCCGACCTGGCGCTGACCCGCAGCACTGTGGCCCGCGCCAAAGACCTGGTGGAAGGTGGTGTGATCGCCCGCAAAGACCTGGACCAGGCCCAGGCCGACCTGGCCCGCAGCAGCGCCGAGGCCAGCCGCGCCCGCGCCCGGCTGGCGCAATACGGCGTGGCGGCGACGTCCGGTGCGGTCACCCAGTCGCTGAACCTGACGGCGCCGCTGGACGGTGTGGTGGTGGACCGCAACAGCAACCCTGGCGCCGAGGTCCGGCCTGATGTGGCCGGCGCCGCGCTGTTCACCATCAGCAACCCGGCCACGCTGTGGGCCAGCATCGATGTGGACGAAAGCCAGTTGGCGCTGCTCAAAGCTGGCCAGACCATCCAACTCAGCACAGCGGCCTGGCCTGAGCAACGCTTTGCCGCCACCGTGCTGGGCCTGGGCGCTGCGGTGGACCCGGCCTCACGCACCGTCAAGGCCCGCGCCCGTGTCGCCAACGCGGACGGCAAACTGAAGGCCGAGATGTTTGTCAGCGCACAGATTGCGGTGGCCGGTGGCCTGCCGCTGGTACCGGCCGACGCGGTGTTTTTGCGCGGTGAGACCAGCGCGGTGTTTGTGCCCAAAGGCGCTGGCCGTTTTGAGCGCCGCATGGTGCAGGTGCGGCCGGCCGGCCCGAAGTTCTTGCAAGTGGTGGCCGGCCTGAACGCCGGTGACAAAGTGGTGGTGGGCGGCGCGCTATACCTCAACCAATTGCTGGACCAGGCCAAGTGATGCGGCGCTTTGTGGAGTTTGCGCTGCGCCAGCCGCTGTTCATCTGGCTGGGCCTGGCGCTGTTTGTCGGTGCTGGTTTGCTGGCCTTCCAGAACTTGGCCGTCGAGGCGTTTCCGGACGTGTCCGACACCCAGGTCAACGTGATTGCGCTGTACCCCGGCCGGGCCGCAGAAGAAGTTGAAAAGCAGGTCACGCTGCCCATCGAGGTGGCGCTCACCGGCATCCCCGGCACGGTGCGGCTGTTCAGCCACACCCAGTACGGCCTGATGTTTGCCATGGTCACGTTTGACGACAAGCCGGGTGACCAGTTGGCGCGCCAGCAAATCCTGGAGCGCTTGCGCGGTGTGGACCTGCCGCCCGGGGTGCAGACCGATGTGCCACCACCGTCCACAGCCATTGGCGAAATCATGCGCTTCCGCCTGCGGGGTGATGGTTACAGCCCGCGTGAGCTGCGCGAGACACAAGACTGGGTGGTCGAGAAGGCGTTGCGCCAAGTGGGCGGCGTGGCGGATCTGGTGACCATGGGCGGGGCCATCAAGCAGTACGAGGTCAACCCCGACCTGGCCCGGCTGCGTGACCACAAGGTCAGTCTGGCGCAGTTGTTCACCGCCTTGCAGCGCGCCAACGGCAATGCCGGTGGTGGCGCCATGGCGCAGGGCCGGCAGCAGTTTTTGGTGCGCTCGCTGGGCAGCTTTCGCACCTCGGCCGACATTGAGCGGGTGGTGGTGGCTGAAGTGGCCGGCACCCCCGTCTTGGTGCGCGATGTGGCGGCAGTGCAGGTGGGCCAATACCCACCCCAAGGCCTGGTGGGGCAAGACGCGGCCGACGACATCGTCAACGGCATTGTGGTGATGCGCAAAGGCGAAAACCCGTCCAAAGTGCTGGCCGGTGTGCAGGCCAAGATCGACATGCTCAACAGCCGTGGTTTGCCGCCCGGCATGACCATCGTGCCGTATTACGACCGCAGCTGGCTGATCAAAAAAACCCTGCACACCGTGTTTGCCAACCTCACCGAGGGTGCGCTGTTGGTGATGTTGGTGCTGTTCCTTTTCTTGCAGAACTTGCGTGCCGCAGCCATCGTGGCGGCGGTGATCCCGCTGTCGCTGCTGGCCACGTTTTTGGGGCTCACCTTTGTCGGCATCCCGGCCAATTTGCTGAGCCTGGGCGCGATGGATTTCGGCATCATCGTGGACGGTGCGGTGATCGTGGTGGAGAACATCTTCCGCCGCCTGGGTGAGCTCAACGAGCACCAGATGAAGAGCGGCCAGCGCCGCCTGCGGGCGGTGCTGCAGGCCACGGTGGAGGTGGGCCGGCCCACGCTGTTCTCGATGGTCATCATCATTGCGGCCCACCTGCCTATCTTCACGCTGCAGCGGCATGAGGGACGCATCTTTTCGCCCATGGCCTGGAGCGTCACATCCGCGTTGGTGGGTTCGTTGGTGATGGCCTTGTCGCTGGTGCCGCTGCTGTGCCTGATGCTGCTGCGCAAGAAGATCCCGCATGAAGACAACGCGCTGGTGCGCTCTTGCAAACGGGTCTACACACCCGCGCTGGGCTGGGCGATTGCACGGCCAAAAACCGTCCTGGCTGCTGCGGCTGTGACGCTGGCGTTGGCCGCCGCGCTGGCCAGCACCCTGGGCTCGGAGTTTTTGCCCGAACTGGACGAAGGCACGATCTGGGTCAACGCCACGCTGCCGCCGTCGGTGTCGCCTGACGAAGCCAAGCTCACCGCAGCCCGCATCCGCGAGCGCCTGCACAGCGTGCCCGAGGTGGTCACCGTGGTCAGCAAAGTGGGCCGGCCCGACGACGGCACCGACCCCAAGATCTTCAACGGCTTTGAAGCGTTTGTGGAGCTGAAGCCCGACACCGAGTGGCGCCCCGGCATGACCAAGCCGAAGCTGATTGCGGCGATGGACGACGCGGTGTCGGTGCTGCCGGGTGTGGACGTGAGCTTCTCGCAACCCATCCGCGACAACGTGCTGGAAAGCATCTCTCAAATTGACGGCCAGATCGTGGTCAAGATCAAGGGCGACGACCTGGCCGAGCTGAACAAGCTGGCCAACACGGTGGTGGGCCTGGCGCGCAGCACCAAAGGCGTGATGCGGGCGTTCATTGACCGTGACGGCCAGTTGCCGCAGCTCAAGATCGACATCGACCGCGATGCGGCAGCGCGCTACGGCCTGAATGTGGGCGACATCCAGGACGTGATCGAGACGGCGGTGGCCGGCAAAACCAGCTCGGAGTTGTGGGAGGGTGAGCGCCACTTCTCGGTGGTGGTGCGGCTGGCACAAAGCCAGCGCAGTCTGGGCAATTTGGCCGGCTTGCTGGTGGCCGCACCCAGCGGCGCGCAAATCCCGTTGGGGCAATTGGCCCACATCACGCAGACCAGCGGCGCCATGAACATTGCCCGCGAGAACGGCCAGCGGGTGGCGGCGGTGGGCATCTTCATCCGTGACCGCGACATGGGCTCGGTGGTGGCGGATCTGCAAGCCGCCGCCGCCCGTGACCTGAAACTGCCGGCCAATTACGAGGTGGTGTGGTCGGGTGAATTTGAGAACCAGCAGCGCGCGATGAAGCGCTTGTCGTGGGTGGTGCCGCTGTCCATCCTCGTTATTTTCTTGCTGCTGTTTGACGCCTTCAAGAGCTTTCGCAGCGCCTTGCTGATCATCGCCAACATCCCGTTTGCCATGATCGGCGGCATTGTGGCGCTGGCCCTCACCGGCATCCCGCTGTCGGTGTCGGCGGCCATCGGTTTCATCGCCTTGTTTGGCCAGGCGGTGCTCAACGGGGTGGTGATGGTCACCTACTACAACCAGTTGCGTGACGAGGGCATGGGTGTGCAGGCCGCAGTGATGGAGGGCAGCCTGACCCGCCTGCGCACCGTGTTGATGACCGCCATGCTGGCCATGCTGGGCCTGCTGCCGATGGCGCTGAGCCATGCCATCGGCGCTGAAACCCAGCGCCCGCTGGCGGTGGTGGTGATCGGCGGGCTGGTGTCGGCCACCTTGCTGACGCTGCTGGTGCTGCCCACGCTGTACGCCTGGGCGGCCCGCAAGGACACGCCGGCAACTGCACCTGAGGCCGAGGCCGAGGCATGAAGCGCAGTGCCAGCCTGCCCAGCGTGCCTGCCAGCAGCGGCACGGCCGGCCCGAAGACGCTGGACCTGCCCGGTGGTGCCCACGGCGTGTTGCTGCTGCACGGCCTGTCCAGCGGCCCGCAAGAGCTGCAATACCTGGCCCGTGGCCTGCAGCGCGCCGGCTACACGGTGCAGGTGCCGGTGCTGCCGGGCTACAGCTTTGCTGGTGCCGGCCAGCGCTTGCTGCCCCACACGGCTTGGGGCACGGCGGCGCTGGCAGCGTTTGACGCGTTGCAGGCGCGCTGCAGCACGGTGGCCGTGGGCGGCTTGTGCATCGGCGCGGTGCTGGCGCTGCGCGTGGCCGCGCTGCGCAGCACCCAGGTGTCGGCCGTGCTGGCCCTGTCCACCACGCTGCACTACGACGGCTGGGCCACACCCTGGTACCGCCGCCTGCTGCCACTGGCGGCCTGGGTGCCCGGCGCGGGCGGCTGGGGGGTGCGTGAGGTGCCGCCTTACGGCGTCAAAGATGAGCGCCTGCGGGGCTGGATTGCCACGCAGATGCAAGAGGCCGGCAACTCGGACGCCGGTGCCGCCGTGCTGCGGGTGCGTGACCTGCTGCAGGCGCGCCAACTGATGCACGCCGTGCGGCGCCGTCTGCCCGACATCACCAGCCCCACGCTGCTGCTGCATGCGCGGCAGGACGACGCCGCGTCCACCCGCAGCGCATTTGAGGTGGCCAGCCGGGTGGCGTCACGCCAGGTGCGCTGCGTGCTGCTGGCTGACAGTTACCACATGCTCAGCATCGACCGCGAGAAGCAGCAGGTGCTGGCCGAGATGCTGGCGTTTCTTGACCACCAGATCAGCAGCAGCCAGGCCAACGGCAGCGCCCGGGCCGGCCAGTTGATCCCTTTTGACCGCGCCAGCCCGCGCAGGAGCCCACCATGATCTCGACCGTGCCCATTGCCGGCGCCGCTGTTGCGTCCACCACCACACCGGCCGCCACACCGGTCAACGCACCGAACACCGCACCGAACACCCCACCCGTCAACCCGGTTGCGCTGGCCTTGCTGCGCCAGGTGCTGGGCCACTTCAGTGACGCCAGCCCCGAGCAGGTGGTGCCCGAGGCTGAACTGGCCAGCCTGCAGGTGGACTCACTGACGCTGGCCGAAATGCTGTTTGCGCTGGAGGACCAGATCGGCGTCACCCTGGACGAGCCCAGCGTGCGGCCGCAGACCGTGGCCGACATCCTGCACCTGATCGAGCCGCACCTGGCCTCGATCCAGGCCCGCGCCGCCTGAGCAGGCCTGGCGCATGACTGGACCCCAGCGCGTTGTGATCACCGGCCTGGGCCAGGTGGCGCCGCATGGCACGGACGTGGCGGCCGGCTTTGCCGCCTTGCTGGCCGGCCACAGCGCCACCCGGCTGGGCCGCGTGGGTGAGGCGCCGCACAGCACCGCGCTGGTCAGCGCCGTGTGCGCCAGCGGCGACGCGCTGGGTGCCGCCGCCACGCTGGGCCGGGCCCGGCTGGCCACGATGGACCGCTTCAGCCAACTGTCCGCACTGGCCGCCCGCTCGGCCTGGGCCGACGCCGGGCTGGATGCACCCGCTGCGCTGGGTGGGCTGACGGATGCTGAACGCGACCGCGCCTGCGTGCTGTGGGGCACCGGCGCCGGTGGCATCCAAACGCTGGAGCGCGGTTACCGCGACCTGTTCTTGCACAACAAAGCCCGCATCTCCCCGCTGAGTGTGGTGCTGGGCATGCACAACGCCGCAGCGGCGCAACTGGCGCTGCTGTTCAACTTGGGTGGTGCGTGCTTGACTTACTCGGTGGCCTGCGCCTCGTCCGCCGTGGCGCTGGCCGAGGCCATGCGCCGGGTGCGCTGGGGCGGCTGCGCGGTGGCGCTGGCCGGTGGGGCCGAGGCAGCGTTGCCTTACGGCACCGTCAAAGCCTGGCAGTCGATGCGGGTGCTGGCCGAGGCTGATGCGGCCGGCGCGCCCGCCGCCTGCCGGCCGTTTGATACCAGCCGCAGCGGCCTGGTGCTGGGTGAGGGCGCCGCCGCGCTGGTGCTGGAGGCGCGTGACCATGCCCTGGCGCGTGGCGCGCGCATCTACGCCGAGCTGGCCGGTGCGGGTGGCAGTTGTGACCACACACACCTCAGCACCCCAGCCGCGGCCGGCCAACTGCGCGCGCTGCAAGCCGCGTTGCTGGATGCCGGTGCAACTGCCGACCAAGTGCGTTACGTCAACGCCCACGGCACCGCCACCGCCGAGGGTGACCCGGTGGAGGCCGACGCCCTGCGCCGCCTGTTGGGTGCCCACGCGCCCCAGGTGGCGGTGAGCGCCACCAAATCCATGCACGGCCATTTGATGGGCGCGGCCGGCGCGCTGGAGGCGCTGGTCACGGTGATGGCGGTACACACCGGCCACATCCCACCCACTGCCAACCTGGTCAGCGTGGACGCTGCCTGCGCCGGGCTGGACCACGTGGCCGGCAGCGCCCGCCTGGGGGCTGGTGTGGCGCTGGCGCTGTCCAATTCGTTTGCGTTTGGCGGCAGCAACGCGGTGTTGGTGTTCAGGCAACACCGGGAGCAAGCATGACAACCCATCCACTGGCCAGCCGGCTGGCGCTGCTGGCAATGCTTGCTTGCAGCTTGGCCATGGCGGCAAGCGCCGCGCAGGCGGCCGATACCGCTGACCCGGCCCCCGAGCCCGGTGAGTTCAAGCTGACGCTGGGCCGCTACCACCTGGATCGCAGCGACGGTGCCAGCAACGGCGTCGACCTCAACCTGCGCTACCGGCAAGGCGGCCGCACCGTCTGGCTGGGGGCTTACCAAGACGCCAACACCAGCCGCCAATGGCGCGCTGGCTGGGATGACCAGTGGGATGTGCCCGCTGCGGCCACCCTGCCGGCGCAGGTGCTGCCGTCCCTGCAAGTGGCCAGCGGTGGTTTTGTGGGTGGCAGCCTGGCGTTGCAGGTGGGCGCGCCGTTCTACGCCCAGGTCGGCATCGGCCGCACCAACCTGCGGCCCTACGCCAACCTCAATTTCGATCCCAACGACGCCCTGATGGCCACGCTGGGCTGGCAGGGTGAGGGCGGCCGGCAAGCCGCGCTGGCCGTCATCGCCGACGACCGGCTGGGCACCGGCCAGCAACACCACCACCTCACCGTGCGCTGGCCCTTGCAGCCCGGCCTGCGCCTCAGCGCTGACCTGCTGCACAAACAAGGCCAGGGTGATGGCGGGCCGGTCAACACCTGGGGCTGGACGGTGGGGCTGGACGGCGCCCAATGGTTTGGCCGCCTGGCGCATGACCCCAAACAGAATTTCTCCACGCTGGACGCCTGGCGGCTGTCGGTGGGCCGGCGGTTTTGAGGTGGTTTCAAAACTCGGCGTGTAGGCGTGAGGCCAGCAGACGCACCGGGCCCCGGTCGGCGTTGTAGGCCGGGTTGGTGATGCGCTGGCTGTTCAGTGACAGGGTGATGCCGGGCGCCACCTGCAGGCTGTAGAACAACTCCAGCACCTGCTCGGGCCGGTAGCGCAGTGCGCCATCACCGATGAAAAAACTCAGGCCACCGGCGGCCAGATAAGCGCGGCGGCTGGCTGAAATCTCATTGCGCGCCCAGCCCAGCCCCAGGCTGTCACCCGCCCGCTGCCAGGCCGCGCCGCCCAGCAGCAGGCCGGCGGACAGGCTGCGGTCAATCTCGGTGAAGGCGTCGGTTTCGGTCTGGCCGTCAGCGGTGCTGAAGCGCGCAAACAGGCCGGCGTGGGCGGGCAGCGCCTGCTCCAGCCCCACACCCCAGCCCCACTTGTTTTGCACCCGGTTGCGCACCTGGTTGATGTCGGGCTTGCCACCGGTCTGGCGGGCCAGCGCCAGGGCGTCATCAAAGCGTGCCAGCCGGGTGCGGTCATGGAAGCCCAGCAGCCGCACACGGCCAGCCAGTCCCAGCAGGTTGTGGCCGTGCTCCAGCTCCACCTGGTCGCCAAAGTGGCGTGCCAGTTGCGGGTCCAGCGCCTGCTGGTTGGGCTGGCGCGGCAGCGCAAAACGGCCGGCGCGCAAGGCCCAGTCGTCATGGAACCATTCCAGCGCCACGCCACTGGTGTAGCCGCGGGCATCGGCCGCAAAGTCATAAGCGCCCATGCTCATCAGCGACCAATTCAAAAACTGGGTGCGCGGGTCGTGGCTGTAGGTGTTGTCGTCAAACAGGTCGGCCACCGACAGGTTGCCCACCGTCAGCACCAAGCGGCGCCGTGCCACAGTGCCGGCAAACTGGTTCAGGTCGGCTTCCACGCTGTCGCTGTCGCTGGGCAGCGCCCAGGTCTGGCGGCCAAACAGCCTGGCCCGGTACAGCCGCAGTGTGGCACCTGAGCTGCGCGCCATCTCGCCATTGGAAAAACCACCCAGCCCGGTCAGGTTGGACAGCGCCACACCCTGTGCGGCCTCCGGGTTGGCAAACACCTCAGCACCCGCCCACGGCCGCCAGCCCAGCCCCAGCGTGGCGGTGAATGAATAACTGCTTTCACGCGGCCCGCCCAGGCTGTTGGCGCCGCTGTAGGGCGCGGCCATCGCCGCTTTTTGCTGCCAGACATGGGTGACCTGGCCCTTGATCTGCCAGCGCTGCGTTGCACTGGTGGTGGCGGCGGCCTCAGCGCCTTCAGCGCTTTGGCCGGCGGCGGGCAGGCACTGCAGCGCCAGCGCCACTGCGGCCACCACGGCATGGCTTGCATCACAGCGTGAACCGACAAGAATCATGGCAAGTAGTTGGCACAGTCTGTGAAATAGCAATCGCTGATTGGAACAGCCGCAAATGGCAGGTGCATGACGGCAAATGCATGACAGGCAGCCCGCCACTGGCAGGGGCAGACCGCACCGGTGCCGCCTGGCGGCCAAGTCGGCGCGGCACATCCCAGGGTTCACGCCCTCCTTGCACTGTGGGATGGTCGAAAGTAGACGCCTTCTGTTACCTTTTTTTCACATTCCCGACGACACAGTTTTTCATCGCTTTGCTCGCAGCGCCTCGGCTTGCGATGATGGCTGTTGGTCTCTGCTGAGGGGGTGACTTCAGCAAGTTTGCAACTGCCGGCGCTTTTGGCCAACGCTTCTGGCCAACAAAGCACACCAGGCAACCCGCCATTCCGGCTTCACCACGGCAGTGCCCACAGCGATGACCCGCCCCAGCCTCATCCAGCAAGCCCAGCCCACCAGTCCACAAACACGCAGCCTGGACCTGGCCGGTAGCCGCAGCGGGGTGCTGTTGTTCCATAGCCTGTCCAGCGGCCCGCAAGAGTTGCAGTACCTGGCGCATGGCCTGCACCGCGCTGGCCACACTGTGCAGGTGCCGGTGCTACCCGATTACAGCCTGGGCAGCCCCGGCCAGCGCCTGGCCGGCCAGGCCGACTGGGTTGCCGCCGCGCTGGCTGCGTTTGATGCGCTGCAGGCCCGCTGCGACACGGTGGCCGTGGGTGGGCTGTCGGTGGGGGCGGTGCTGGCCTTGCAAGTGGCCGCACAACGTGTGGCCCAGGTGGACGCCTTGCTGGCCCTCTCCACCGCACTCGACTTTGACGGCTGGGCCACACCCTGGTCGCGCCGCCTGTTGCCGTTTGCCCGCTGGATGCCGGGTGCTGGTGACATCGGCCTGCGCATGACCGCACCGTTTGGTGTCAAAGACACCACGCTGCGCGGTTGGATCGGCGCTCAAGTGCGCGAGGCGGCAGGCACCACCGGCGCCGGTGCCGTGCTGCATGTGCGTGATGTGCTGCAGGTGCGCCGCCTGGCGCAAGACACCCGCCGCCGCCTGCCCGACATCACCGCGCCCACGCTGCTGCTGCATGCCCAGCATGACGACGTGGCGTCCAGCCACAGCGCTGACGAGGTGGGGCGGCGCATCCGGTCCAAGCACATCACCTGGCAACTGTTTGCCGACAGCTACCACCAGTTGGGCATCGACAGTGAAAAGCTGCAGGTGCTGGCCGCCATGCGCAATTTTTTGCAGCGCCTGGTGGACGGCCGGGCTGGGCCGGCGGCCTTGCTGGCCCAGCTGGATGACATGGCCAGCGGGCCGATGTCGCTGGACGCGCTGGACGCGCAAGACGCGCAAGACGCGCTGCACAGCGTGGGCCGCCAGGGCTGACGCTGCCCCTGCGTGTTGGACTGGCGGCACGGCCCGCCGCAAGGCGCACTGCCACAATTGCCGGATGACAGTGCAGGAGTCCTTGTTCGCCGGTGATCCACCACCCGCCATGCCAGCCGCCGGGTCGGCTGCAGGCCATGAAACCAACCCTGCCAGCAACCCCAACACCGCCCAAATCCCCCTGGCCGAACGCCTGCGCCCTCGCACGCTGGACGCAGTCATTGGCCAGGCCCATTTGCTGGGCCCCGGCAAGCCGCTGCGGGTGGCGTTTGAAGCCGGCCGGCTGCATTCCATGATCTTGTGGGGGCCACCCGGTGTGGGCAAAACCACGCTGGCCAGGCTGGTCGCAGGCGCCGTTGGGATGGCCCCCCCTGCGCACGGCGATGCCGTCCTCACCCCCGAGGGGGAGCGCGCCGGCTTGGAGCGGCCCGGCGCCGGCGCCCGCTTCATCGTGCTGTCCGCCGTGCTGGCCGGTGTCAAAGACATCCGTGAGGCGGTGGAGCAGGCCCGCGCTGCCCAGGCCAACAGCGGCGTCGGCACGGTGGTGTTTGTGGATGAGGTGCATCGCTTCAACAAATCGCAGCAAGACGCGTTTTTGCCGCATGTGGAATCGGGCTTGTTCACTTTCATCGGCGCCACCACCGAGAACCCCAGCTTCGAGGTCAATTCGGCCTTGTTGTCACGTGCCACGGTGCATGTGCTCAGGCCGCTGGACGACGCTGATCTGACGCTGCTGATCGCCCGCGCGCGCCAGGCCACCGATGCGCCAGTGTTGTCCGACGCGGCCTGCCAGCGCTTGATCGGCTATGCCGATGGTGACGCCCGCCGCCTGCTCAACGCCTATCAAAACCTGGTGGAGGGCTTGCCGCCAGCCGCGCCTGACAACGCCACCGGTGAAATCAGCGAAACCCAGCTCGAGCTGACCTTGGGCGCGCTGCTGCGCCGCTACGACAAAGGTGGTGACCAGTTCTACGACATGATCTCGGCGCTGCACAAAAGTGTGCGCGGCTCAGACCCCGATGCCTCGCTGTACTGGCTGGCGCGCATGCTGGACGGTGGGGTGGACGTGCGCTACGTGGCCCGCCGCGTGCTGCGCATGGCCAGTGAGGACATCGGCCTGGCCGACCCGCGTGGCCAGACCCTGGCGCTGGAGGCCGCAGCGGTGTATGAGCGACTGGGCTCGCCCGAGGGGGAGCTGGCGCTGGCCCAGGCTGTGGTCTATTTGGCGGTGGCGCCCAAAAGCAACGCGGTCTACAGCGCCTGGAATGCGGTGCGGGCGCTGGTCAAACAAGACGCCACCCGCCCGGTGCCCATGCACCTGCGCAACGCCCCCACCCGGTTGATGAAAGACCTGGGCCACGGCAGCGCCTACCGCTATGCGCACGATGAAGCCGGCGGTTTTGCGGCCGGTGAGCACTATCTGCCGGACGGATTGGCCGGCCAGACTTTTTACCAACCCGTGCCACGTGGGCTGGAGTTGCGCATCGGTGAGCGTCTGGCGGAATTGCGGCGCCTGAACGCCGCCCACGCCGGGGATGGGCCTGACAGCGCCTGACAGCGCTTGTGATCGCGTGAAGGCGTTTGACAGCGCCGACCAGCCAGCACCTGGGGTCTCTACCTAGACCAGCTTGTCGCCGAACAAGTCTCTGTTTGGCTTGGTGCGTTCAGTCAATTGTTGCTGCGGCGGCCGGGTATCTCGGCGGGTTTGCGTGTGGGGCGCTCTCTACAATCCGCCGCAGCCTGCACCTGACAGGCACGGCCGGCTTCTTGCTAGCCAACCACAACAAGCCCGGGTGGCAAGGTTTGCAGTGCGCCACTGCAACAGCACCCAGGCCACGCACCGGAGACCCCCGTCATGGATACCTTGTTGCAACAGATCATCAACGGTCTGGTGCTGGGCAGCATGTACGCCCTTGTCGCCCTGGGTTACACCATGGTCTACGGCATCATCAATTTGATCAACTTTGCCCACGGCGAGGTGTTGATGGTGGGCGCCCTGACCAGTTGGACAGTGTTGCGGGTGCTGGCCGATTCCGGCCTGCCGGGTTGGGTGCTGTTGCTGATCTCGCTGGTGGCAGCCATCGTGGTGTGCTCGGCCCTCAACTACGCCATTGAGAAGATTGCCTACCGGCCGCTGCGCAACGCGCCGCGCCTGGCGCCGCTGATCACCGCCATGGGCATGAGTTTGCTGCTGCAGACGCTGGCCATGATCATCTGGCAGCCCAGCACCAAGCCGTATCCCATCCTGCTGCCGTCTGACCCCATCTTCATCGGTGGCGCGGTCATCAACCTCACGCAGATCCTGATCCTGGCCACCACTGCAGTCACCTTGTTTGCGCTGATGTACCTGGTCAACCGCACCAAGCTGGGCCGGGCCATGCGCGCCACGGCCGAGAACCCCCGGGTGGCCGCGCTGATGGGTGTCAAGCCCGACATGGTGATCTCGGCCACCTTCATCATCGGTGCCGCACTGGCTGCGCTGGCCGGGGTGATGTACGCCGCCAACTACGGCACGGTGCAGCACACGATGGGCTTTTTGCCCGGCTTGAAAGCCTTCACGGCGGCCGTGTTTGGTGGCATCGGCAACCTGGGTGGCGCGGTGGTGGGCGGTGTGCTGCTGGGCCTGATTGAAGCCCTGGGCTCGGGCTATATCGGCGCCCTCACCGGTGGTGTGCTGGGCAGCCAGTACAGCGACATCTTTGCCTTTCTGGTGCTGATCCTGGTGCTCACCGTGCGGCCACAAGGCCTGCTGGGTGAACGCGTCGCAGACCGGGCTTGATGACCCACCCCCGAAGCGCCTTCGGCGCTCCCCCTCAAGGGGGCGCCGCCAGCAGCCCGGCAAAGCCGGTTCTGCGGCGTCCGTTGGATACAACCCACGCACCGGCCCGACACCACACTGAATCGAGGCACGTCTCGTCATGAAAAACAAACTCGTCGTCTTCTTGATCGCCGCGCTGGCCCTGCTGGTGCTGCCGCTGCTGGCCCAGCATGTGGGCAACTTCTGGGTGCGCATGCTGGACTTTGCGCTGCTGTATGTGCTGCTGGCGCTGGGCCTGAACATCGTGGTCGGCTACGCCGGCCTGCTCGATTTGGGTTATGTGGCGTTTTATGCCGTGGGCGCCTACATGTTTGGCCTGCTGGCCTCACCACATTTGGGTGACAACTTTGCCGCCATCAAGGCCATCTTCCCGCAGGGCTTGCACACACCGTTCTGGGTGGTCATCCCGCTGGGCGCGGCGCTGGCCGGCCTGGCCGGTGTGATGCTGGGCGCGCCCACACTCAAATTGCGCGGCGACTACCTGGCCATCGTCACGCTGGGCTTTGGTGAGATCGTGCGGGTGTTCATGAACAACCTGGACCGGCCGGTCAACATCACGAATGGTCCGAAGGGACTTCAACAGATTGACAGCATCAAGATGTTCGGCATTGACCTGGGCAAGCCGGGTGACTTGTTTGGCATGGAGATCTCGTCCGTCACCAAGTACTACTACCTGTTTTTGGCGCTGGTGGTGGTCAGCGTGGTGATCTGCTACCGGCTGGAGCAAAGCCGCATCGGCCGCGCCTGGATGGCGATTCGAGAGGACGAAATTGCCGCCAAGGCCATGGGCATCAACACCCGCAATTTGAAGCTGCTGGCCTTTGGCATGGGCGCCACCTTTGGCGGTGTGTCGGGGGTGATGTTTGCCACCTTCCAGGGCTTTGTGTCACCCGAATCGTTCTCGCTGCAAGAGAGCGTGATGATCGTGGCCATGGTGGTGCTGGGTGGCATCGGCCACATCCCCGGCGTGGTGCTCGGTGCGGTGCTGCTGGCCGCGCTGCCGGAGGCGCTGCGCTGGGTGGCGGGTGAGCTGGACCTGCAGCGCCTGACCGATGGCCGTATCGACGCGGCCATCCTGCGCCAGTTGATGATTGCGCTGGCCATGATCGTGATCATGCTGATGCGGCCGCGTGGCCTGTGGCCGTCGCCCGAGCACGGCAAGGCCGCGCCAGCGTTGGTCAAAAACTGAATCCGGAGGAGACTTGTGAGCAATGTCGTTCTCCAAGTGGGTGGGGTGTCAAAACGCTTTGGCGGGCTGCAGGCCTTGTCGGACGTGGGCATCACCATCACACAAGGCCAGGTCTACGGCCTGATCGGCCCCAACGGCGCCGGCAAGACCACGTTTTTCAACGTCATCACCGGGCTGTACACGCCGGATGCTGGCACGTTTGAGCTGGGTGGTGCGCCCTACAAACCCACCGCAGTGCATGAGGTGGCCAAGGCCGGCATTGCCCGCACCTTTCAAAACATCCGCCTGTTTGCCGAGATGACGGCGCTTGAGAACGTGATGGTGGGCCGCCATGTGCGCAGCAAATCAGGC
>JAYVLI010000389.1:0-13406 GCA_043759535.1 Betaproteobacteria bacterium
CGCTGTCAGGCTACATGGCCATGCGCCACGCGCCTGATCCCGACCTGTTCATCCGCACCGGCGGTGAGGTGCGCATCAGCAACTTTTTGCTGTGGCAGGTGGCGTATTCCGAGCTGGTATTCACCGACTGCCTGTGGCCTGACTTTGATGTGGCCGCACTGGACGCCGCGCTGGCCGCCTACGCCGGCCGCGAGCGCCGCTTTGGCGCGGTGTCGCCCGGCGTGGTTGAAGCGGCCTCCGGCTGAGCCGCTGATGCTGCGCCAGCGTGTGATCACCGCCCTGGTGCTGTTGGCACTGCTGTTGCCGGCACTGTTTGCGTCTAACCCTTTGCCATTTGCGCTGTTGACGCTGGTGTTGATCAGCGCCGCCGGTTGGGAATGGGCCCGCCTGAACGGTGTGAGCCAGCCGTTGCCTGCACTGGCCAGTGGCGCCTTGCTGGCTGCGCTGTGTGGCGCCAGCCTGGGGCCGTGGACGCAGGTGGGTGCGGTGGGCACGCTGTGGGCTGTAGGCACCGCGCTGTGGCTGCTGGGGGGCGGTTATGCGCTGCGCCAGGGCCCGGCAGGCTGGCCTCAACTGCCCCGCTGGCTGCGCTGGGCGCTGGGCTTGGGCCTGCTGTGGCTGGCCTGGCTGGCGCTGGCCCAGGCCCGCACCATCGGCATCAATTTTTTGCTGTCAGTGATGTGCGTGGTGTGGGCGGCCGATATTTCAGCCTATTTTTGCGGCCGTGCGTTTGGCCGCCGCAAGCTGGCCCCCAGCATCAGCCCCGGCAAAAGCTGGGAGGGTGTGTATGGCGGTGTGGCCGGTGTGCTGCTGCTGGCCCTGGGCTGGCTGTGGCTGGACGCCCATTGCAGCTTTGACTCACCCAGCCTGTTCTTGCTGCTGCGCCAGCGGCTGGGCTATGGCGGATTGTTGCTGGCGGCTTTACTGCTGGCCGCGCTCAGCGTCATGGGTGACCTGTTTGAATCGTTGGTCAAGCGTGCGGCGGGCGCCAAGGATTCCAGCGGCCTGCTGCCCGGCCACGGTGGTGTGCTGGACCGGGTGGACGCGCTGCTGCCAGTGCTGCCGGCCGCGCTGGCGCTGATCAGCCTTTAACCCTCTCTTTTGACGCACCGCAAAGCACAAGGCCTCGACATGGTTCAACGTGTGTGCATCCTCGGCGCCACCGGTTCGGTGGGCGGCAGCACCCTGGAGGTGATGGCGCTGCACCCTGGCCAATTTGAGGTGTTTGCGCTCACCGCGCAGCACCGCTTGCCTGAGCTGGCGACGCTGTGCCGGCAATGGCGGCCACGGTTTGCGGTGGTGGCCACGGCCTCGCAGGCCGGCCAATTGCAGCATCAATTGGCCAGCGCAAGCGTGGCCACTGAGGTGCTGTACGGCCCGCAGGCGCTTTGCGACATGGCGGCCCACCCCGAGGTGGACAGCGTGATGGCGGCCATCGTCGGCGCCGCCGGTCTGGCCCCCTGCATTGCCGCCGCACGCGCCGGCAAACGCCTGATGCTGGCCAACAAAGAGGCACTGGTGGTGGGCGGGCGCTTGTTCATGGACGCGGTGCGGCAGGGCGGCGCACTGCTGCTGCCGATTGACAGTGAGCACTCGGCCATCTTTCAGTGCTTGCCCGAAGACCGCACAGCTTGGGCCGCCCGCATTGGCCACATCGTGCTCACCGCATCCGGTGGGCCCTTCCGCAGCCGTGACCCGGCAACGCTGCACACGGTGACACCCGATGAAGCTTGCGCCCATCCCAACTGGGTGATGGGCCGCAAGATCTCGGTCGATTCAGCCACCATGATGAACAAGGCGCTGGAGGTGATCGAGGCGCGTTGGCTGTTTGACCTGCAGCCCGCGCAGATCCGCGTGGTGCTGCACCCACAAAGCATCATCCACTCGATGGTGGTGTGCCGTGACAACAGCGTGCTGGCGCAACTGGGCACACCCGACATGAAAGTGCCCATCAGCGTGGGCCTGGCCTGGCCGCAGCGGGCGGCATCGGGCGCCGACGCGCTGGATTTTTTGTCGCTCAAACCGCTCACGTTTGAACCGGCTGACCATGCCCGCTTCCCCGGCCTGGGCCTGGCGTTTGACGCGCTGGCTGCAGCCGAGGGCAGCACCACCGTGCTCAATGCGGCCAACGAGGTGGCAGTGGCCGCATTTTTGGCGGGCCAGATGCGCTTTACTGACATCCACCACATCAACGCGAATTGCGTGGCGGCGGTGCTGCCCAGCGCGGCCGATGCGGTATCCCTCGATGATTTGCTGGCGCTTGACCAACGGGCGCGCGCCAGTGCCTTGGCTTTTGTGCGGGAGCTGACACGATGATCACCACGGTGCTTGCTTTTCTGTTGACGCTGGCGCTGCTGATCGTGGTGCATGAGTACGGCCACTACCGGGTGGCGGTGGCCTGCGGTGTGCGGGTGCTGCGGTTTTCCATCGGTTTTGGCCGGGTCATCTGGCGCCACCAGCGTTCACCGGCGCACACTGAATTTGTTCTGTCCGCCCTGCCGCTGGGCGGCTATGTGCGCATGCTGGACGAGCGTGAAGGCCCGGTGGCGCCGGATGAACTGCACCGCGCCTTCAACCGCAAGACGCTGGCGCAACGGTCTGCCGTGGTGGCCGCCGGCCCGCTGGCCAATTTGCTGTTGGCGGTGCTGCTGTATGCCGCGTCGCACTGGATTGGCGTGGACGAAACCAAGGCCTTGCTCAGCGCGCCGGTGGCTGGCAGCCTGGCTGAGCGGGCCGGCATGCGCTCAGGCGACCTGGTGCAGGCCTGGCAAGACAGTGATGGCCGCTGGGTGGATGTGCAGTCGCTCAACGACCTGCGCTGGCAGCTCACCCGGCACCTGATGAACGGTGAACCGCTGCAACTGCAGGTGGGGGAGCAGGGCAACCACGGCCCCCGCCAGGTGCGGTTGGGCCTGGACGAATTGGGCGCGCAAGAGATGGACGCCGCGTTGGTCAAACGCATTGGCCTGGGCGCTGCCTTCAGTGACCCGGTGCTGGGCGAGGTCAAAGCCGGTGGCCCTGCCGCTGCCGCCGGCCTGCGCAGTGGTGACCGGGTGTTGCGGGTGGACGGGCATGCCATCAGCGACGCGCACAGCCTGCGCGAACGCATCCGCAACCTGCCCAAGGCGGATGCGGGCAACACGGCCGGCGCCGCCAGCACTGCCACCCCGCAAGCCATGCTCTGGCAAGTGCAGCGCGCGGGCCAACTGCTGGACATCAGCATCACCCCGCGTCTGGTGCGTGAAGGTGATCGCAGCGTGGGCCGGATTGACGCGTTTGTGGGCGCAGCACCGGCCCAGGTCAACGTGCAGTTGGGCCCGGTGGATGGCCTGACCCAAGGCGTTGCCCGCACCTGGGAAGTCTCCATGCTGACGGTGCGCATGATGGGCCGCATGCTGATCGGTCAGGCCTCACTCAAGAACCTGAGCGGGCCGCTCACCATTGCCGATGTGGCCGGCCAATCGGTGCAACAAGGTTTGGCGTATTACCTCGGGTTTCTGGCGCTGGTGAGCGTCAGCCTGGGTGTTTTGAACCTGCTGCCGCTGCCCATGCTCGACGGTGGACACCTGATGTATTATCTTTTTGAGGGTTTGACCGGCCGCCCGGTCTCTGATCTTTGGCTCGCGCGATTGCAGCGCGGCGGCATCGCAGTCCTGCTGCTGATGATGTCGGTGGCCCTCTTCAACGACGTCGCCCGCCTGCTGGGCCTGCACTGATCCCCACGATGCCCCCTTTTTCGACAGACCCTCTGTTTCGCCCCGCCTTGGCCGTTGTGGCCATGGCTGCGGCTTTTGCCTCTCCCGTGGCGCGTGCGGTTGAACCGTTTGTGGTGCAAGACATCCGGGTTGAAGGCCTGCAGCGCACCGACCCTGGCACGGTGTTTGCCGCCTTGCCGTTCCGTGTGGGTGACACCTATTCCGACGAAAAAGCCGCCGCTGCGCTGCGTGCCTTGTTTGCCACCGGCCTGTTCAAAGATGTGCGCATCGAGATCGACGGCCGGGTTGCGGTGGTGCTGGTGGAAGAACGGCCGGTGATTGAATCGGTGGCCTTTGTAGGCTTGAAAGAGTTTGACAAAGACACGCTGGTCAAATCCCTGAAAGACGCCGGCATTGGTGAGGGCCTGCCGTTTGACCGCGCCCTGATCGATCGCGCCGAGCAAGAGATCAAGCGCCAATACCTGTCGCGCAGCCTGTATGGCGCCGAGGTGGTGACCACCATCACCCCCACCGAGCGCAACCGCGTCAACGTCAGCTTTGCCATGACCGAGGGGGATGCGGCGCGCATCCGCGAGATCCGCATTGTTGGTGCCAAGGTGTTCACTGAAAGCACGCTCACTGGGCTGATGGACTTGACCACCAGCGGCTGGCTGACCTGGTACACCAAGAACGACCGCTACTCGCGCGCCAAGTTGAATGCCGACCTGGACACCATCCGCGCCCATTACCTGAACCGCGGCTATCTTGAGTTCAATATCGAGAGCGCGCAGGTCACCATCTCGCCGGACAAACAAGACATCTCGGTCACGCTGACGGTGAATGAGGGCCAGCCTTACACCGTCACTGCGGTGCGCCTGGCCGGTGACTACCTGGGCAAAGAGGACGAGTTCAAACAACTCATCAGCATCAAGGCCGGTGAGCCCTACCGCGCTGCCGTGGTCACCGCCACCACCAAGGCTTTCACTGACCGGTTCGGTAGCTTTGGCTACGCCTTTGCCCGGGTCGACGCCCGCACCGAGATTGACCGCGCTACCGGCCAGGTGGCTCTGGTGCTGGCGGCCGAGCCACAGCGCCGCGTCTACGTGCGGCGCATTGACGTGGCCGGCAACACCCGCACCCGCGACGAGGTGGTGCGGCGTGAATTCCGCCAACTCGAATCGGGCTGGTATGACGGTGAGCGCATCAAACTGTCGCGTGAGCGGGTTGACCGGCTGGGATATTTCAAAGACGTGGCCGTTGACACCAACGAGGTGGCAGGCACCGTGGACCAGGTGGACCTGGCCGTCAACGTGACTGAAAAACCCACCGGCAACCTGTCACTGGGCCTGAGTTTTTCCAGCGCGGACCGGTTGGCGCTGTCGGCCGCCATTCGGCAAGACAACGTGTTTGGTTCGGGCAACTACCTGGGTTTTGAGATCAATACCAGCCGGCTGACCCGCAGCCTGGTGTTCTCCACGGTGGACCCGTATTTCACGGTGGACGGCATCTCACGCGCCATTGACCTGTACTACCGCACCTCACGGCCCTACAACAGCCTGGGAGACCAGTACCAGATCACCAACCCGGGTGGTGCGGTGCGTTTTGGCGTGCCGTTTTCTGAATACGACACGGTGTTTTTTGGCGTCGGTGTCGAGCAGACCAACATCGGTGCGTCAGCCGGTATTCCCAACCAGTATTTTGATTACCGCTTCCGCTACGGGCCTATCTCTACCGCCGTGCCGCTGACTCTGGGCTGGGCGCGTGACCAGCGTGACAGCGCGCTCACCCCCACCGCCGGCCGCTACCAACGCGCCAACGTGGAATGGAGCGTGGGCGGGGATGTGCGCTACCTGCGCACCAACCTGCAGTACCAGCAGTTTTTCCCGGTCTGGCAAAAGATCACGTTGGGGCTGAACGGTGAACTGGGCTACGGTCTGGGGCAGGGCGGCCGGCCGTATCCGGTGTTCAAGAACTTCTACGGCGGTGGTTTGGGCTCAGTGCGGGTGTTTGAGCAAAACTCGCTGGGCGTGATTGACCCCACCGGCGCGTATGTGGGCGGCGCCAAAAAGCTCAACCTGAATGCCGAGCTGTATTTGCCGGTGCCTGGCACCGGCAATGACAAATCCTTGCGCATCTTTGCCTTTGCAGATGCCGGCAATGTGTGGCGGGACGGTGAGCCCATCACCACCAGCAGCCTGCGCACGTCGGCCGGCTTGGGCCTGTCGTGGATCTCGCCGGTGGGCCCGCTCAAGCTGAGCTGGGGCGCACCATTGCGCAAACAGCCCACGGATAGAATCCAACGCTTCCAATTCCAGATCGGGACTGCGTTCTGATTGCCACCAAGACGACGACGACCAAGACGATGACCACCAAGACCATGAAGTCGCTGGCTGCATCCCTGATTTCACCCTTGCTTGCGCCGCTGATTGGCACAGGTTTGGTGGCAATGCTGGCCGCCGCCCCGGCGCACGCGCAAGAGTTCAAGATCGGCTATGTCAACAGCGAGCGGGTGTTGCGTGAGGCCACCCCCGCCAAGGCCGCGCTGGCCCGCATGGAAGCCGACTTCAGCAAACGCGACAAAGACCTGAACGACCAGGCCAGCAAGCTCAAAGGCGCTGCTGACAAATTGGAAAAAGACGCCCCCACGCTGCCCGAGGCTGAGCGCAACCGCCGCCAGCGCGATTTGGTCGAGCAAGACCGTGACCTGCAGCGCAAACGACGAGAATTTCAAGAAGACTTGAACCAGCGCCGCAACGAAGAAACCGCTGGCATCGTGGAGCGCGCCAACAAGGTCATCAAAGGCATTTTTGAAGGCGAAAAATACGACCTGATTCTTCAGGATGTGGTGTTTGCCGGCCCGCGGGTGGACATCACCGAAAAGGTGATCAAGGCGCTGAACGCTGCGCCAGCGGTCAAGTAGGGCCTGAGCGCCGTGCCGTCCCCGGTGCGGCTGGTTGACATCCATGCCGCCCTGGGCGGTGAACTCTGTGCAGGCGCCGGCGCCACGCTGGCGGCCGCCGGCAGCCAGCCCATCACGCGCCTGGCGCCGCTGGAGTCGGCCGATGCTGCCAGCCTGAGTTTTTTGTCCAATCCGCGTTATGCGGCCCAACTGGCGGCCAGTGCGGCGGCTTGCGTCATCGTGGCCCCGGCCATGCGTGATGCGGCGTTGGCGCGTGGTGCCGCCATCGTTACCGACGACCCCTACCTCTACTTCGCCCGCCTCACCCAGTGGTGGGCGGCGCGCACCCGGCGTGCGGCTGTGCTGGGGGTGCATGCCAGCGCGGTGGTGGAGCCTGGCGCACGCATTGACGCCACCGCATCGGTGGGCGCCTTGGCCTACATCGGCGCCGGCGCCACCATCGGCCCCGGGGTGGTGATCGGCAGCCATGCCCACATCGGTGCCGATACGGCAATTGGCCAAGCCACCCGGCTGGCCGCGCACGTGACGCTGGGTGAGGCCTGCCGCATCGGCGCAAGCGGCATCGTGCATGCGGGCGTGGTGATTGGCGCGGACGGCTTTGGTTTTGCACCCGATGGCCGAGGCGACGCCCAGCGCTGGGAAAAAATCGCCCAGCTGGGTGCGGTGCGCATTGGTGACGGCGTGGAGATTGGTGCCAACACCTGCATTGACCGGGGCGCGCTGGACGACACGCTGATCGACGACGGTGTCAAGCTGGACAACCTGATCCAGGTGGGTCACAACGTGCATATCGGTGCGCACAGCGCGATGGCCGGCTGTGTGGGCATCGCCGGCAGCGCCAAGATCGGCCGCCACTGCACTGCAGGGGGCGGCGCCATCATCCTGGGCCATTTGACATTGGTCGATCATGTCCACATCACCGCAGCCACGGTGATCACCCGGTCCATCTTGAAGCCTGGCCAGTACAGCGGCCTGTTTCCCTTCGATGACAATGCGTCGTGGGAGAAAAACGCGGCCACGCTGCGCCAATTGCATGCCTTGCGCGACCGGATTCGCGCATTGGAGAACAACAAATCATGACCACCCCCACCACCGCACCCGCCATTCTCGACATCCACAAAATCCTGCAGCGCCTGCCGCACCGCTACCCTTTTTTGCTGGTGGACCGGGTGATTGCATTCGAGAAAAACAAGCGCATCACTGCGCTGAAAAACGTCACCATCAATGAACCGTTTTTCACTGGCCATTTTCCGCACCGGCCGGTGATGCCGGGGGTGTTGATGCTGGAAGCCTTGGCGCAAACTGCGGCGCTGCTGTCGTTTGAATCGCTGGGTGAGCAACCCGATGAAAACACCGTGGTCTACTTTGTCGGCATTGATGGCGCACGTTTCAAACGGGTGGTCGAGCCAGGCGACCAGTTGATCCTGGAGGCCAGCCTGGAGCGTGCCAAGGCCGGCATCTACAAGTACAAAACCCGCGCCAGCGTGGACGGCCAGACGGCGGTGGAGGCCGAGCTGATGTGCACCATGCGCAAGATCACGTGAGGGTCTGGCCATGAGCGCAATCCACCCCACCGCTTTGGTGGACAGCCATGCCGAGCTGGCCGACAACGTGACGGTTGGCCCTTATGCCGTGATCGGCCCGCAGGTGCGCATTGGCGCTGGCAGCAGCATTGGCGCGCACTGCGTGGTAGAGGGCCACACCAGCATCGGCAGCGACAACACCATCTTCCAGTTTGCGTCCATCGGCGCGGCGCCGCAGGACAAAAAATACGCTGGTGAGCCAACCCGGCTGGAGATTGGCAATAGCAACACCATCCGCGAATTTGTCACCATCAACACCGGCACGGTGCAAGGCGGTGGGCTCACCGCGCTGGGTGATGACAACTGGATCATGGCCTATGTGCATATCGCGCATGACTGCCGGCTGGGCAACCACACCATCATCGCCAACGCCACCCAATTGGGTGGTCATGTGCATTTGGGCGATTGGGTGTTTCTGGGCGGCTTGTCGGGTGTGCATCAATTCGTGCGGGTGGGCGCGCATGCCATGACCGGCTTCCAGACCCGGCTGTCGCAAGACCTGCCGCCGTTTGTCACCGCCGCCGGCAACCCGGCTGCGGCCACCGGCATCAATGCCGAAGGCCTGCGCCGGCGTGGCTTCTCGGCCGAGCGCATCGCCCAGGTCAAGCAGATGCACAAACTGCTGTACCGGCAAGGGCTGACGCTGGCTGCCGGCATCGCGGCCATCGCGGCACTGCAAGGCAAAACGGCCGGCAGCGAGGCCGGCAGTGACGACGACACCGCGCTGATGTTGGGCTTTTTGGCCCAAGCCGAGCGCGGCATCGTCAGGTAGCAGCGCGGTGAGCAGCGGCGCCGCAGCTCTGCGGCTGGGCCTGGTGGCCGGTGAGGCCTCGGGTGACTTGCTGGGCGGCCTGCTGCTGCAGGGCCTCAAAACCCGCTGGCCCGATCTGCAAGCCGCCGGCATCGGCGGCCCCAAGTTGGTGGCCCAAGGCCTGGACGCCTGGTGGCCACATGAGCGTCTGAGTGTGTTTGGTTATGTGGACGCCATCGCCCGCTTGCCCGAGCTGCTGCGCATCCGCCGCCAGTTGGGTGACCGGCTGCTGGCGCAACGCCCGGCGGCCTTTATCGGCATTGATGCGCCTGATTTCAACTTTGGCCTGGAGACCCGGCTGCGCACGGCGGGCCTCAAGACCATCCACTTTGTCTGCCCGTCCATCTGGGCCTGGCGGCGTGAGCGGGTGGCCAAGCTGGCCCGTGCGGCGGACCATGTGCTGTGCCTGTTTCCGTTTGAGCCGGCGCTGCTGCAAGCCCACGGCGTTGCGGCCACATTTGTGGGCCACCCGCTGGCCGACGCTATTCCGCTGGTGCCCCCGCGTGCCGCCGCCCGCGCCGCGCTGGGCTTGCCGGACGACGCGGCCGTGGTGGCCTTGCTGCCTGGCAGCCGGCGCAGCGAGATCAACCACATCGCGCCGCGCCTGATTGCCGCCGCCGCGCTGATGCAGGCGGCCCGGCCAGAACTGCGTTTTGTGATGCCGGTGGTGCCGGGCTTGCGCGCGCTGGTTGCCCCGTTGCTGGCCCAACATTCCCAACAGCCAAAAGGCGCGGCCATCCAGGTGCTGGACGGCCAATCCCACACCGCGCTGGCGGCCTGTGACGTGACGCTGATTGCCAGTGGCACCGCCACCCTGGAAGCCGCGCTGTTCAAGCGTCCGATGGTCATCACCTACCACCTGGCCTGGCTGAATTGGCAGCGCATGCAGCGCATGCGCTACCAGCCCTGGTTTGGCCTGCCCAACATCCTGGCCGGTGAGTTTGTGGTGCCTGAGCTGATCCAGGATGCCGCCACGCCGCAGGCCCTGGCGCGCGAGGGCCTGGCCTGGCTGGGCGACGGCCCGCGCGAGCTGGCACTGATCCGCCGTTTCACCGACCTGCACCACAGCCTGCGCCAGAACACCGCCCTGAAAGCCACCGATGCCATCGCGCAAGTTCTTCAAGCTGCTTGAGCAGCTTGGCCCGGAGTGGGCCGCGCCCGGCTTGGTCGCTGGCGTGGACGAAGCCGGCCGTGGCCCGTTGGCCGGCCCGGTGGTGGCTGCGGCGGTGATCCTGGACGACTTGCAGCCAATCAAAGGGCTGGGCGACAGCAAGGTGATCAGCCCGCGCAAGCGAGAAGCGCTGTTTGACGAAATCCGCGCCCGGGCGCTGGCCTGCAGCATTGCCCAGGCCAGCGTGCAGGAGATCGACCAACTCAACATCCTGCAAGCCACGCTGCTGGCCATGCGCCGGGCGGTGGACGGTCTGCGCCTGCCGCCGCACCGGGTGCTGGTGGACGGCAACCGCCTGCCGCAACTCAAGATGGCGGCAGCCGCGATTGTCAAAGGTGACGCGCTGGTGCCGGCCATCTCGGCCGCGTCCATCCTGGCCAAGGTGTACCGTGACCGGCTGTGCCTGGCCCTGCATGACGCCCACCCGGTGTATGGATTTGCGGTCCACAAGGGCTACCCCACCGCAGACCACCTGGCCGCCCTGCGCCAGCATGGCGCGTGTGACGCGCACCGCCGCAGTTATGCCCCTGTGCGGGCAGCTTTGGCCAACCCACCCCACCAACTGGCTGACCCTGGCCCGGCCACACCATGACCGAGCCGCTGGCCGTCACCTCGCGCGACAACCCGCTGCTGCTGCAGTTGCGCAAGCTGGCACGTGACCCGGCGGCCTACCGCAAGCTGGGCCTGCTGTGGTTGGAGGGTGAGCACCTGTGCAGCGCCCTGCAGGCCCGTGGCCAGCGGCCGGCCCAGGCCGTGGTGGCCGACAGCGCCTGGGCCCAGCCCGCGCTGCGCGCCCTGGCCGGCTGGGCACCCAAGATCGTGCGGCTGCCAGACGCGCTGTTTGACAGCATCAGCGGGCTGGAATCGCCCGCCAGGCTGGGCTTTGTGCTGCCGCTGCCGGCCGTGCCCAGCATCCAACCGCACGCCGCCAGCCTGGTGCTGGACCGGGTGCAAGACGCCGGCAACGTGGGCAGCATGCTGCGCAGCGCAGCGGCGTTTGGGGTGGTGCAAGTGCTGGCGCTCAAGGGCACAGCAGCACTCTGGTCGCCCAAGGTCTTGCGTGCCGGCATGGGCGCCCACTTTGGCCTGCAGTTGATCGAAGGCCTGGCGCCCAATGACCTGGCCACGCTGGCGGTGCCGCTGCTGGGCACCTCACTGGCGACAGACCGTTGGCTGCACACCGACGCCCTGCCGCAGCCCTGCGCCTGGGTGCTGGGGCATGAGGGCCAGGGTGTGGCGCCGGTGGTGCTGGCGCGCTGCGCCCGGGTGTTGCGCATCCCGCAGCCGGGCGGTGAGGAGTCGCTCAACGTGGCCGCAGCGGCAGCGGTGTGTTTGTATGAATCGATGCGTCTGGGTGGCGTTGCCGCTGGCGCCACCTCAGGCCGCTGATCAGCCCCGCGCCAGCTTGCGCAAGGTGGGCAGGCCCACCCCGGCGGCATCAAACCCACCGTCCACCGCCAGCACCTGGCCATTGATATAGCTGGCCGCGCTGCTGCACAAAAAGCCCACCGCGTTGGCGATTTCTTCCACCGTGCCGTAGCGCTCCAGCGGGATCACGTCGTGGTAATCACTGCGGATGGCCACGCTGTGGACCAGCTTGGCCATCTCGGTGTCCACTGGGCCGGGCGCCACACAATTGACGCGGATGCCCACAGTACCCAGCTCGGTGGCCTGCTGCTTGGTGAGGTGGATCAACGCGGCCTTGCTGGTGCCGTAAGCCACCCGCAGCGTGCTGGCACGCAGGCCCGAGATGGACGCGATGTTGACCACCGCGCCACCACCCGTCTTTAGCATCACCGGCGCAATCGCCTGGGTACACAAAAACGGCCCGTTCAGGTTGACGCCCAGCACCGTCTGCCACTCCTCGAACGTGGTCTCGCCGATGGGCTTGAACACCGCCACGCCGGCGTTGTTGACCAGTGCATCGATGCGGCCAAAGCGGGCCAGCACTTGCGCGGTGGCGGCGGCCACTTGTGCAGGCTGCGACACATCGCAGACAACCGTCAGCACCCGCTCCGGGTCGGCCAGGCTGGCCTCGGTGGCGCCCAAGGTCGCGGCATCCACATCCCACAGCGCCACGCGGTGGCCGTGTGCCAAAAACCACTGCGCTGCGGCCAGGCCGATGCCGCGTGCGCCGCCGGTGACCACGGCAACCGGGGAGTGTGAAACGCTTGATGTCATGGTGGGTTTGCTCATGGTGTTGGGTTGTGGGGCGGCAGTCTAGGCGGGGGCTGGCAGCGGCGGAAGTCACCATTCTTGAACACCGCCATCGGCAGCTTGTATCCTGCTGCATGACTCTTGATGCCACCGACCAGGCCCTGATCGCCCTGCTGCGCCAAGACGCCCGCCGCCCGGTGGCGCTGCTGGCAGCCAAGCTGGGGGTGGCGCGGGGTACCGTCAACAACCGGCTGCGCAAGCTGGAGCAGGCCGGTGTGATCGTGGGCTACACGGTGCAATTGCGGCCCGACGCGCAGCCCGACGAGATCCGCGCCTGGATGGGCATTCAGGTGGAGGGCAACCAGACCCGGCTGGTGATCGCCGGCCTGCTGGGTGACCCCGGCGTGGCTGCGCTGCACGACACCAACGGCCGCTGGGATCTGCTGGCCGAACTGCGTGCCAGTTCAATGGCGGGTTTGTCGCAGGTGCTGGAGCGCATTCGCCTGCAAAAAGGCATCCGCGGCACCGAGACCAGCATCCACCTCACCACCTTCCGCTAGCGCGGCGGGTGGCGCGCTGCGGCGCAGCTGGGCAAGGTGAATTGCGCACACTTGGCATCGTCAATCTTGCGCATTGGCGTTTGCAGGTGGCTGCCTACAGTCCTGCGCACATCACCAGGACTTGCCATGCATACCAGCGCCACTTTGACCAGCCAGCACAGCCTCGGCTTCAACTCGGCGTTGGCGCTGCATCGCGCTGCTGGCACCGCTGCCACCGTGCCTGCTGACGACGATGACCAGGACTGGCTGGACTTTCTGGCCATCGGCCTGCGGGCGGACCTGCGCACCGCCAACAACCAGGCCGGCCTGCCGTGGCTGCGGGCGCCGGTGCTGCTGAGCTATTGACGCGGCGGGTTGCTTTGCTGCCGGCTTCTGCGCGGGGCCTGGGCCATCGGGTGACCGGCTGCCTTCATGTCATTCCGGGCCTGCGGCCCTCCCTTCTAATACGCTTCACCTGCACCCGCCGCGCTGACGGGTAGCCCGCCCGGTTGACCCCGTTCTCCCCCTTG
>JAYVLI010000390.1:0-20550 GCA_043759535.1 Betaproteobacteria bacterium
GTGCGGGCCTACCAGGTCTCAGCCAACGCGCCGCCAGCCTTGGTGGCCGCGCTGCCCACGCTGCTGGCGCCTTATGTCGGCCCCAAGCGCACCTTTGAAGACCTCGTCAATGCCGCTGCCGATGTGACCCGCTGGCTGCAGCGTGATGCCGGTTATTACCTGGGTTATGCCTACCTGCCCGAGCAACAACCGCAAGACGGGGTGGTGCGCATCCAGGTGCTGGAGGGCCGGCTGGACGGCCCGCCGCAACTGGTGTGGCCCGACAGTCTGCCGGTGCAACGCGCGGTGGTGCGGGCTTATTTGGACCGGCTGCAAGCCGGTGAAATTTTGCGGGTGGACCTGCTGGAGCGGGTGGTGTTTTTGATCAACGATTTGCGCGGCATCACTGCCCGGTTTGAGGTGTTGCAGGGCAGCGTGCCGGGCACCTCGCGCTTGCTGGTCACCGGCCAGGCCGAGAGCCGCTGGTCGGCCAAGGCCGATGCCGATGTCAACGGCTCGCGGTTTTTGGGCACCGGCCGGGTGTCAGGCCTGGTGGCGGCCAACAGCCTGCTGGGGCGGGGCGATTCACTCACCGTCAACGCGCTGGCGTCCACCACCGGCGGGCTGACCTTTGCCCAGCTGGGCTACACCCTGCCAGTGGGCAGCGATGGCATCAAGCTGGGCGCGTCCGTCTCGGCGGTGCATTACCGGCTGGACCCGGTGCAGTTTCCGCTGGGCATCCGGGGTGACGCACTCACGGCCACCGGTTATGCGCTGTATCCCTGGGTGCGCTCACGCAACCTCAACCTGTTTGTGGTGGGCACACTGGACCACAAACAAAACACCGACCGCACCGCCAGCACCAGCACCCGCCGCGCCATCACCAGCTTGACGCTGGGCCTGACGGGTGACCTGCGTGACAACCTGGCCGGTGGCGCCGTCAGCACCTTTGAGGCCAACTGGGCCGCCGGCCAGGTGCAGTACCCCGCCGGCAGGCCCGCTGCGCTAGACGATGCCGCCCAGTACCAGCGCGCCAGCCTGGGCCTGAACCGGCTGCAAAACATGCTGGACGGCCGGCTGCTGCTGTACACCGCGCTGCGCGCCCAGTGGGCGCTGGCCAATCTGGACAGTGGTGAGCAGTTTCGTGTGGGTGGGCCTGACGGTGTGCGCGCGTTTGCGCCGGGTGAGGGCACCGGTGACAGCGGCGCCGTGTTGAGCGCCGAGCTGCGCCTGCTGCCGCCCGAGCCCTGGCTGGGCCGGCTGGCGCGTGAGATGGTGTTCAGCGCTTTTGTTGACCACGGCCTGGTGCGCTATCGCCACAACGCAGCGGCGCAGGACGCCCGCTTTGTCAACCGCGCCCAATTCAGCGGCGCCGGCTTGGCGCTGGCCTGGGAGCGGCCGCAAGTGTTTGCCGCCCGGCTTAGCCTGGCGTCGCGCCTGGCCGGCCAGGCCAAGTCAGACACCCGGCCGCGCAGCTTGCGGCTTTACGCGCAAATCAGCACCTTTTTTTGATGGCGCTGTTCTGATCACGGCGATGCAAGCGCGCCATCCACCATCAACCCAGCCGGCCCGCACGCCGGTGAGTCTGGCCGTGGCCAGGTGTGTGGCCATGACTGCCGCGCTGTGTGCCGCACCCACGCCGCTGTGGGCGCTGCCGCAAGACGGTGTGGCCACGCTGGGCCAGGTGGTGGTGCGGCCGGCGGTTGGCAACACGCTGGAGATCGTGCAAGCCAGCAACCGTGCCGCGCTGGACTGGCGCACGTTTTCTATCGCCGCTGGTGAGCGGCTGCTGGTACGCCAGCCTGACCCAGCGGCGGTGCTGTTCAACCGGGTCACCGGGGCCGACCCATCACTGATCTTTGGCCAACTGCAGGCCAATGGCCGGGTGTTCTTGAGCAACCCCCGCGGCATCATTTTTGGTGCCGGCGCCCAGGTGGATGTGGGCGGGCTGGTGGCCACCACCTTGGCAGTCAACACCACCGCGCTGGTCAATGGCAACTACCAGCTGGCCGGCGCCACAGCCAACACCGGCACGCTGCAGATGGACGGCAGCATCCACGCCCCGGCCGGCACGGTGGTGCTGGTGGGCCCAACGCTCCGTGTGGGCGGCACGGTGCAAGCCGGCCGGGTGGGCCTGGCGGCAGCGGCGGCGGTGGAGGTGCGGGTGGATGTGGACGGTGATGGGCTGATCTTTTTCAAGCTGCGCAACGAGACGCTGGCCGCACGGCTGTCGCTGTTGCCCGGTGCCGAGTTGCGCGCCGGCAGTGCCGAGCTGCGGGCGCTGGCGCGCAGCGGTTTTGCCGACACGGTGCTCAACCTGGATGGTGTGGTGCGCGCCCGTGGCCTGGGCCTGCGTGGCGGCCGGGTGGTGATTGACGGCGGCAGCGCCGGTATCACCCGCATCAGCGGCCAGGTGCAGGCCGACACACCCGGCAGCGGGCATGGTGGGGATGTGGTGGTGCTGGGCGACAAACTGCTGCTCAGCAGCAGCGCGGTGCTGGATGCCAGCGGCCAGTCCGGTGGGGGCAGCCTGCGGGTGGGCGGTGATGTGCAGGGCGGCAACGCGGCCCAGTTGCTGAAATCCAACCAGGCGCCAGGCCTGGCCAGCCAAGCCCTGCCCCCTGCCAGCCAGGTGCTGGTGCAGCCCGGCGCCAGGCTGCTGGCTGATGCCACCCGGCTGGGTGATGGCGGTCAGGTCATCGTCTGGTCTGACACGGCCACCCGTTTTGCCGGCGCCGCCAGCGTGCGTGGTGGGCCGCTGGGGGGCGATGGTGGGTTGGTGGAGGTGTCGTCGAAAGGCCTGTTGCGCATGACCGGCAGCGCCGACCGCCAAGCCCCGCTGGGCCGCCCCGGCCGGCTGCTGCTGGACCCGCTGGATTTGGAGATTGGCGCCACCGCCGACGTGAACGGCGATGCCACCGCTGGCGATGACCTTGCCGGCGCCACCCTGCTGTTTGCCGACCAGGCCGGGGCGGTCAGCCAGATCACGGCGGCCCAGGTCAAGGCCTTGCTGGCCGGGGGTGATGTGACGCTGCAAGCCAGCAACAACTTGCGCGTCACCAGCGCCATCACCGCCGGTGGGGCAGGTGACTTTGCGCTGACGCTGCAGGCCGGCAACAACCTGGTCGTGGACGCGCCCATCAACCTGGCCGGCACGGCAAAAGCGCTGACGCTGCACAGCAATGCCAACACCGGAATCCTGCTGGAGCCCGCCAACCCCGCCGGGGTGGTGACGCTCAACAGCCCCATCAGCGCTGATGGGGCGTTGATCATCAGCAACGGCGTGGGTGGCACCGGCCAGCACCAGTTCAATGCCGCGCTGACCGGTGCCAGCCTGCAGGTGACCGGTGGCATCGGGCTGGCTGGCAGCAACAGCTGGACGCTGGCCGGCAACAGCACGCTGGCCAGTGTCATTGCCGACGGCGCTAGCGCTGGCCAACTGGTCAAGGCCGGTGCTGGTGTGTTGACCCTGACCGGCGCCAACAGCCACAGCGGTGGCAGCAGCGTGTTGGCCGGTGTGCTGCAGGCCCAAAACAGCGGTGCGCTGGGCAGCGGGGCGGCCAGCATCAGCAGTGGCGCGGCGCTGGCGTTGAGCGGCGGTGCGGGCGCGGGTACGGGTGTGGGGATCACGCTGGCCAACGCCATCAGCCTGGCCGGTGCAGGCATCAACGACGGCAATGCCGACCGGGGCGCCATCCGCAGCACCAGCGGCAACAACACGCTCACCGGTGCCATCACCCTGGCCGCCGATGCACGCATCAACGCCGATGCCGGCACGCTGACCCTGTCCTCGGGCAGCGCCTGGGCCGGTGCCGGTTTGGGCATCAGCCTGGGTGGTGCCGGCAACCTGGTGGTGGCGGACGCCATCAACACCGGCAGCGGGCTGCTGCGCAAAGACGGCGCCGGCAGCCTGACATTGGCGGGCAGCAGCAGCTACAGCGGCGCCACGTTGGTGGCTGCTGGCACGCTGGCCACCAGCGCAGCCAATGGCCTGCCCAGCGGCAGCGCGGTGACGGTGGCCAGCGGTGCCACGCTGGCCCTGGGTGGCAGCCAAACGCTGGCGTCGCTGGCCGGCGCCGGCACGTTGGCGCTGGGCAGCAGCCGGCTGCTGGTGGGCGATGCCAGCACCACCGTGTTCAGCGGCAGCTTGGGCGGCAGCGGCAGCCTGGCCAAACAAGGCAGCGGCACGCTGGTGCTCAGCGGCAACAACGCGGCGTTCAGCGGCACGCTGGCCGTGTTGGCGGGTGAGCTGCAGGCGCAAAGCGCCAGCGCGCTGGGCGATGCAGCGGCCGGCACCAGCGTGGCAGCGGGCGCCACGCTGGCGCTGGCCGGTGGCATCACGCTGGCGGAGCCGCTCAGCTTGGTGGGCAGCGGGGTGGCTGGTGCTGCGGGTGGTGGTGCTGGTGGTGCGGGCGGCGAGACCGGCGCGCTGCGCAATGTGGCTGGCAACAACATCCTCACCGGCGCCGTCACGCTGGGCGGGGCGGTGCGCATCAACAGCGATGCTGGCAGCCTGACGCTGGCCAGTGGCCAGTCGCTGGCCGTCGGTGTGTTCAGCTTGGCTGTTGGCGGCGCCGGCAGCACCAGCCTGGCCGATGTGCTGACTGGCGCTCCGCCCAGCGGCAGCACGCTGATCAAAGACGGCAGCGGCAGCCTGACCTTGAGCGCGGCCAACCTGTACAGCGGTGCCACCCAGGTCAGCGGCGGCACGCTGGCCACCAGCGGTGCTGGCCGCCTGCCCGGCAGCAGCCTGGTGACACTGGACGCGGGCGCCAGTCTGGTCTTGGGCGGCGACCAGACCTTGGCCGCACTGGCCGGTGGTGGCACGGTGGTATTGGGCCGGTACAACCTGGCGCTGGGCGCCGGGCTGGCGGCCGCCAGCAGCAGCCTGTTTGACGGTGTGTTCACCGGCAGTGGCGTACTGGCCAAGCAGGGCGACGGCCTGCTGGTGCTGGCCGGCAACAGCCCGGGCTACAGCGGGCCCATCACCGTGCAGGCCGGTGTGCTGCGCGCCCAGGCGGATGGCGCGCTGGGCAGCACAGCGGCCGCCACCACGGTGGCCAGCGGCGCCGCGCTGGAATTGGCCGGTGACATCATGCTGGCCGAGCCGCTCAACCTGGCCGGCGGCGGGGTGGTGGTGGCGGGTGTGGCGGACACCGGCGCCCTGCGCAACCGCAGCGGCAACAACACGCTGACAGGCACCATCAACTTGACGGCCGATGCCCGCATCAACAGCGACGCCGGCATGCTGCTGCTGGCGGTGCCGGCTGGCACTGCGCTGCTGGGCACCGGCCGCAACCTCAGCGTGGGCGGTGCAGCCACCACCAGCGTGGACCACGCGCTGGCACTGGGCAGCGGCACGCTGGTCAAAGACGGTGCGGGCACGCTCACCCTGTCTGGCAGCACCAGCAGCCTGGGCGCCACGCTGGTCAGCGCTGGCACGCTGGCCACTGGCGCGGCCAATGTGCTGCCCAGCAGCAGCGCGCTAACCCTGGCCACCGGCGCCACCCTGGCGCTGGGCGGCAACCAGGCACTGGACAACCTGGCCGGTACCGGCACCCTGGCGCTGGGTGCTGGCACGCTGGCCCTGGGCGGGGCGGGTGGCAACAGCAGCTTTGGCGGCAGCTTGACCGGCAGCGCCGGCCTGCTCAAGCAAGGCCGCGGCACTTTGACGCTGGCCGGCAGCAGCCCGGGTTTTAGTGGCAGCACCACGGTGCAGGCGGGGGTGTTGCAGGTGCAAACCAACCAGGCGCTGGGCAATGCGGCCGCCAGCACCAGCGTGCAGGCCGGCGCCACGCTGGCGTTGGCCGGTGGCATCACGCTGGACATGCCGCTCAGCCTGGCCGGCAGTGGTGTGCTGGGCGCAGGCGCGCTGCGCAGCGTGAGTGGCAACAACAGCGCGACCGGCACCATCACCCTGGCCAGCAGCAGCCGCATCAATGCCGATGCCGGCAGCCTGGCACTGGGCAGCATCGGGGCTGACGCACTGGTCGGCGCCGGCCAAGCCCTGCAACTGGGCGGTGCTGGCGCCATCAGCGTGCTGGGTGCCATCAACACCGGCAGCGGCACGTTGTTGGCGGACGGCAGCAGCACGCTCACCCTGGCCGGCGCCAGCCACTACAGCGGCGCCACCCAGATCAACAGCGGCAGTGTGCTGACCACTGGTGTGGACCGCCTGCCCACCAGCACCGCGTTGACCTTGGCTGCCGGCAGCAGGCTGACTTTGGGCGGCGCACAAACCCTGGGCAGCCTGGCCGGCGCCGGCACGCTGGCCCTGGACGGGCCGGCAGGCCCCCAGGCGCTGACCGTGGGTGACAGCACCAACAGCAGCTTTGGCGGCACGCTCAGCGGCAGTGGGGGTTTGCTCAAGCAGGGCAGCGGCAGCTTCACCCTGGCCAGCGCCCAAGCGCAGTTCAGCGGGCCCACCACGGTGCAGGCCGGCACGCTGGTGCTGGGCCACAGCAGTGCGTTGGCCGGCAGTGTGGTGGGCCTGGCCAACCAGGCCGGCGCCACGCTGGATTTGGCGGCAAATGCCAGCATCAGCGCCCTGGCCGGTGGCGGTGCGCTGGGGGGTGTGGTCAACCTGCATGGCTTCACCCTCAGCGTGGGCGGCAGTGGCAGCAGCAGCCAGTTCAGCGGCGGCTTGATCGGCACCGGCGGTGGCCTGAGCAAGCTGGGCAGCGGCACGCTGACGCTGGCCGGCGCCAGCACCTACAGCGGCAGCACGCTGGTCAGCGCCGGCACGCTGGTGGCGGCCCATGCGGGCTCACTGGGCAGTGCAACACAGGGCACCAGCGTGGCCAGTGGCGCGGCGCTGGAGATTGCCAATGTGGACATCGGCGCTGAGCCACTGCGCCTGGCCGGCAGCGGCCCGGCCGGTGCCGGTGCGCTGTTGGGCAGCGGCCTGGATGCGGCCGCCAGCGGGGCCATCACGCTGGCCGCCAACAGCCAGATCGGCGCCAGCGGCCGGCTCAGCCTGGCCGGTGTCATCGCTGACGCGGGCGGCGGTTTTGCGCTCGGCAAGGCCGGCACCGGCGCGCTGGTGCTCAGCGGCACCAGCAGCTACAGCGGTGGCACCCAGGTGGCCGGCGGGGTGCTGGTGCTGGCCGGCACAGCCGCGCGTGCGGGCAGCGCTGCCATCGCCGTGGGCGCCAACCGCCTGGACCTGGACCAGGGCGCCGTGCTGGCCCAGCCGGTCAGCATCAATGGCGGCACGCTGGGGAATGGAAACGGTCTGGGCGACGGCTTGGGTGGTGGCACCGGCACCGGCACCCTGGCCAGCAGCGCCAGCCTGCTGCTGCTGGGCAATGCGCAATTGCAGGCCGGCGGCGCCGGGCTGCAGATCAACGCGGTGATCAGCCAGGCGGGTGGCGCACGCAGCGTGGTGGTGGGCGGTGGCACGGTCAGGTTCACCGCCGCCAACAGCTACAGCGGTGGCACCCGGTTGGCGGCCGGCACGCTGGTGCTGGACGGCGCACTGGCCAGCGCCGGCGCCGGCGCCATCAGCGTGGGCGCCAGCCGGCTGCAGCTCGACCACGGCGCGGTGTTGGGCAATGCGGTGACGGTGGCCGGTGGCACGCTGGCCAGCGGTGTGGGCGGCGGCAGCCTGGGCAGCGGTGCCAGCATCACCTTGCTGGGCGACGCCACCCTGCAAGCCGGCGCGGATGGACTGCTGGTCAACGCCCCCATCAGCGAATCCGGCGGCGCCCGTCGGCTGGATTTTGCCGGCGGCAGCATCACCCTGCGCGCCGCCAACACCAGCAGCGGTGGTGGCACGCTGCAAGCCGGCACCCTGGTTTTGGACGGCCCCACAGCCAGCGCCGGCAGCGGCACGCTGGCGCTGGGCGCCAACCGGCTGCAGGTGGACAACGGCGCCCGCATCAACCAGCCCATCAGCGTGGCCGGTGGTGTGTTGGTCAACACGGCGGGCAGCGCCACGCTGGCCAGCACCGCCCGCCTGACCCTGCTGGGTGATGCCACCCTGGCCGTGGCCGGCAGCGGCAGCGGCTGGTTGCTGGACGGGGTGGTGGACCAGGCGGTCGGCGGCAACCCGTCGGGCTTGACGATCAACGCCGGCAGCGCCAGCGTCAGTCTCACCAGCGCCGGCAGCTACAGCGGTGGCACCACGCTGCAATCGGGCACGCTGGTGCTCAGCGGCGCGGCGGCCCGGCCCGGCACCGGCACGCTGGCCATCGGCGCCAACCGCTTGGTGCTCAATGACGGCGCGCTGCTGGCCCAGGCGGTGACGCTGGGCACGGGCACATCAGGCACCGGCACGCTGGACAACACCCGCGGCAGCGGCACGCTGGGCGGCAGCGCCACGCTGGTGTTGCAGGGTGACGCTACGCTGCAGACCAGCGGCAGCGGCCTGCAGGTGCTGGCGCCGATCAGCCAAACCGGTGGGCCGCGCGCGCTGGTGCTGTCCGCCGCGGGTGGTGTCAACGGCGGCAGCAGCATCACGCTGGGTGGCGCCAACAGCTATGCCGGCGGCACGCTGCTGGCCGCTGGCACGCTGCTGCTGCAAGGTGGCGCCGCACTGGCCGACAACGGCACGCTGACCCTGGTCAACAGCGCCGGCGTGCGGCTGCAACTGCAAGCCGACGAGACCCTGGGTGCGCTGGCGGGCGGCGGGGCGGCGGGCGGCACGGTGCTGCTGGACGGCCACACCTTGGCCACCGGCGCCAGCGGTGCCAGCAGCCGATTTGCCGGTGTGCTGCAAGACGGCGCCGCGCCCGGCAGCCTGGTCAAACAAGGCGCTGGCAGCTTCACCCTGGCCGGCGCCAACACGCTGACCGGCCGCAGCACCGTGGCCGCCGGCAGCCTGGTGCTGGACCATCCCGCCGCACTGGCCAACAGCGCGGTGGTGTTGGCTGACGGCAGCGGCGCACAACTGGTGTTGGCCGGGCCAGCGCGCATCGGCTCCTTGGCCGGTGGTGCGGGTTTGGCTGGGCTGCAGGGCAGCGTGGCACTGGGCAGCCACAGCCTGGCGCTGGGCGCGGATGGCAGCAGCACCACGTTTGCTGGTGTCATCAGCGGCAGCGGCGGGCTCATCAAGCAAGGCGCGGGGGCCTTTACCCTGACCGGCGCCAACATGCTGACCGGTGCCACCAGCGTGGCCGCCGGCAGCCTGCTGCTGGGCCAGGCCGATGTGTTGGCGGCCAGCGCCGTCAGCCTGGCCGGTGGTGGGCTGGGTTTGCTGGCGGACAGCCGTATCGGCTCATTGGCCGGGGCGGGTGTGGGTGAGGTCGCGCTGGGTGGTTTTCAACTGGCCACCGGGGCCGACCAGCGCAGCACCGCCTTTGCCGGTGTCATCAGCGGCGCCGGCAGCCTGCGCAAAGAGGGCGGCGGCACGTTCAGCTTGAGTGGTGCCAACCACATTGACGGCAGCCTGTTGGTCAGCGCCGGCACGCTGGCCTTGCAAGGCGGTGCCGCGCAGGCTGGCAGCACCAGCATCACCCTGGCCGATGTGGCCGGCGCCACGCTGGCGCTGCAGGCCGAAACCACCATCGCCGCGCTGGTCGGTGGTGGTGCCGTGGGTGGCCAGGTGCTGCTGGGCAGTGTGGCGGGTGGCGCTGCCAGCCTCAGCACCGGTGGCAGTGGCGCCAGCAGCCGGTTTGACGGCCAGCTCAGCGGCCCCGGCCAGTTGATCAAACAAGGCGCGGGAGTGTTGACCCTGGGCGCCACCACCACCGGCAACACCCACAGCGGTGGCACCCGCGTGGCCCAGGGCACGCTGGCGGTGTTGGCCGACAGCGGCCTGGGCGCCAGCGGTGCGGCGCTGCTGCTGGACGGCGGCACCCTGCGCGCCGAGGCCGACATCACGCTGCCCGCCAACCGGCCGGTTGCCCTGGGTGCGGCCGGTGGCAGCATCGACAGCAACGGCCACCACATCACCCTGGCCGGCCCGTTGACGGGCGTGGGCGGCCTCAGCAAGCTGGGCACCGGCAGCCTGCGGCTGCAGGCCAGCAGCCTGTTGACAGCGCCCACCCAGGTGCAGGCCGGCAGCCTGCTGCTGGATGCAGGCGCGGGCTTGCCCAACAGCACGGTGCAATTGGCAGGGCACGCTGATGTGGTGTTGGGCTTGCTGGCGGATGCCCGCATTGGCGCAGTTGCAGGCGGCGGCAACAGCGGCGGCAACAGCGGTGGCGGTGTGGCCACGGTTGAATTGGGCAGCCATGTGCTGAGCACCGGCGCTGACGGCCGCAGCACCAGCTTTGCCGGCAGCATCAACGGCGGCGGCGGGTTGGTGAAGCAGGGCAGCGGCAGCTTCACACTCAGCGGGGTCAACACCTTCACCGGCCCGCTGCGGGTGGACGCCGGCACGCTGCGGCTGCAGCAGACCGATGCCCTGGCCCCGGCCGTGGTGCTGCACCTGGCGGACGCACCCGGTGTGCTGTTGCAACTGGCGGCAGACCAGACCATCGGCGCCTTGGCCGGTGGTGGGGCGCGGGGTGGCAACGTGGCGCTGGCGGCCTTCAATTTGCGCACCGGTGGCCAGGTTGACGACAGCAGTTTTGCCGGCGTCATCAGCGGCAGCGGCGGGCTCATCAAACAGGGCAGTGGGCGCTTCACCCTCAGCGGCGCCAACACCTTCAGCGGGCCGCTGCTGGTGGAGGCGGGCACGCTGGCGCTGCAAGCCGGCCAGGCGCTGGCGCCAGGTGTGGCGGTCACGCTGTTGGACGCAGCGCCGGGCAGTTTGGCCAGCACCCCGGGCCCCACGCTGGCCTTGCGGGCTGACCAGACCATCGGCTCCTTGGCGGGCGGTGCCGGGCTGGGCGCCAGCAGTGGCCAGGTGGCGCTGGGCGGCTTTACCCTGCGCACCGGGGGGGATGGCAGCAGCGCCCGCTTTGCCGGCACCATCAGCGGCAGTGGTGGGCTCATCAAGCAGGGCGCGGGCAGTTTCACGCTCAGCGGGGCCAACCTGTTCACCGGTGCGCTGCAGGTGGCGGCTGGGGCGGTGGTGTTGCAAGGCGGCGCGGCGCTGGCCGACAGCGTGCCGGTGCAACTGGCCAACAGCCCCGGTGTGGCCCTGGCGCTGCAGGCTGATGAAGCCATCGGCACGCTGTCGGGTGGTGGCGCTGCCGGCGGCACGGTGCTGCTGGGCAACCACACGCTGACGCTGGGCGGCAACCCCGCCAGCAGCCAATTTGATGGTGTCATCAGCGGCAGCGGTGGTTTGCGCAAACTGGGCAGCGGCACGCTCACGCTGGCTGGCGCCAACACTTTCAGCGGTGCCACCACGGTGCAGGCCGGCACGCTGGCGCTGCAAGGTGGCGCGGCGCTGGCCGACAGCAGCGCGGTGACTTTGGCTGACGCCACAGGCGCCACGCTGCAACTGCTGGACAGCGAGACGCTGGGCTCGCTGGCGGGTGGCGCCGGGTCAGGTGGCATGGCTGGCGGCCCGGCCAGCGGCAGCGTGCTGTTAGGCCGCAACACCCTGCGCACCGGCGCCAACAACAGCAGCAGCCAGTTCAGCGGTGTGATTGGTGGCGACGGCGGCTTGATCAAACTCGGCACCGGCCAGTTCACCTTGGCTGGCGCCAACAGCTTCAGCGGCAGCACCCAGGTGCTGGCGGGCACCTTGGCCACCCGTGGCCAACAACGCCTGATGGCCAGCAGCCAGTTGCAAGTGGCCAACGACGCCACCTTGCTGCTGGGTGGTGATGAAACCGTGGCGGCGGTGGTCGATCTGGTGGGCCAAGCCGCTGACGGCAGCGCCAGGCTCAACATCGGTCACCACACCTTGACGATTGACACCCCGGCCACCCTGGCCGGCGCCGGCACGGCGGTGTTCAGCGGTGCGCTGCTGGCGCAGGGCGGCCGGCTGGTCAAGCTGGGGGATGGGGTGTTGCAACTGGGCGGCACGGCGGTGGGGGGTGGCCTGCTGCAGGTGGACCAGGGGGTGCTGCTCAGTGTGGGTGGCAACGCGTTGTCGGCCGACACGGTGGTGCAGGTGGCCGCCGGTGGCACTTTGCAACTGGCGGGCGCGGCCACGGTGTTGTCGCTGGCGCTGCATGGCAGCCTGGCCGGTACCGGCCAGCTCACCATCACCGGGCTCACCGCGCTGGACAGTGGCTTGGTGGCCAGCCCGCTGGCCACCGGCAGCCTCACCAGCCAGGGCAACAGCCGGCTGGCCGCGCCGGTGGTGGTGGCCGGCAGCAGCACGGTGGCCAGCGGCAGCCTCACGCTGCTGAACGGCGGCCTGCTGCAGTCGCCCAGCCTCCTGGTCAACAGCGGCGCCACGCTGGCCAGCGGCGCGCCGGGCAGCCTGGGCAGCGGCGCGGCGCTGCAGGTGGCCACTGGCGGCCGGCTGCAACTGGGCGGCGCCGAGACTGCGGCCAGCCTGGCACTGGCCGGCAGTTTGCTGGGCAATGCCGGCGGCAGCGGCACGCTGGACCTGAGCGGCAGCGCCACGCTGGCCAGCGGCAACCTGGCCGCGCCGCTGCGCAGCCGCAGCCTGATCAGCCAGGGCACCAGCAGCCTGAACGCGGCGGTGGTGGCCACCGAGCAGGCCACGCTGGTCAGCGGCACGCTGGATTTGGGTGCCAACGCCACCCTGCGCACCCCACTGCTGAGCCTGCAAGCCGGCAGCCTGCGCACCAGCGCCGCGCAAAGCCTGGCCGGTGTGGCCACGCTGCTGGTGGCGGCAACCGCCAGCCTGGGCCTGGGCGCGGATGACACAGTGGCCAGCCTGCGCCTGGCCGGCACGCTGGACCAGGCTGGCGGTGTGGCTGGTGTGGCTGGTGTGGCTGGTGTGGCTGGTGCGGCTGGTGCGGCGGGCACCGGCAGCGCGGCCAGCCCCCAGTTGCGCGCCACCACCAGCGCCTTGCTGGACGGCGGCCAGGTGCTGGCCGGGCTGGCCACACCGCTGCTGGTCAGCCAGGGCAGCAGCCTGCTGGCCGCGCCGGTGCTGGCCAGCAGCAGCGCCACGCTGGCCAGTGGCAGCCTATCGATCAACAGCAGCGGCCTGCTCAACACCCCGCTGCTGCAACTGCAGGCCGGCAGCAGCCTGCACACCACCGCGCCGCAGCGGCTTGGCGCCAGCACCAGCCTGCAGATGGCGGCCGGCAGCCAGTGGCTGTTGGCAGGGGATCAAACCCTGGCCGGCCTGGCCGACCTGCCCGCCACCAACCCGACCCGCGCCAACCCAGCCCAGATCAGCCTGGGCAGCGCCAACTTGAGCGTGGGCAGCGGCGGTGCTGATTTGGCCTTCAGCGGCTTGCTCAGCGGTGCTGGCAGCCTGGTGAAACAAGGGTCCGGCCGGCTGCTGCTGCTGCGTGACCAGGCCTACGGCGACACCCAGATCGATGCCGGCACCCTGCAAGTTGGTGACGGTGGCCAGGCCGGCAGCCTGGGCAGCGGCGCCGTGCGCAACCACGCTGTGCTGCGGCTGCAGCGGGCCGACAGCGTGCAGCTGGCCAACCCCATCAGCGGCACCGGCAGCCTGCAGCAGGCCGGCAGCGGCAGCCTGACGCTGAGCAGCGCGGCCAACACATACACCGGCGCCACCCAGGTGTTGAGCGGCCTGCTGCGCACCAGCGCGGCCGAGCGCCTGCCCGATGCCAGCAGTGTGACCGTGGTCAGCGGCGCCCGCCTGGCACTGGCCGGCAACGAGACCCTGGGCGCCTTGCTGGCCGACGGCCCGGTGGCGTTGGCCGGGTCAGTCACCGCCACCACCGGTGACCAGCGCTACCGCGCCGCCGTGTTGGTGGAGCTGGCGCCGGGCAGCGCCCAGCCCATCACCCTCAGCGCAGCCGGCCACACGGTGCAGGCGCTGGATGACGGCAACCGTTGGGGCCGGCTGCCGCTGTCGGTCACTGCGGGTCAGTTGCTGCTGTCGGCCGGCCGCAGTGCCGACGGCCCCGCCGGTGCGCTGGTCTACCGCGACCTGACGCTGGGCGCCATCACGCTGACCGGGCTGACCGGACTGACCGGGCTGGCCACACCGGACGGCGCGGTGGGCGTCGGCCTCAACACCAGCAGCGTGGACGCCGGCCTGCTGCGCCTGGGCGCGCTGGTGCCCACCGGCCAAGCCGCCAGCGGTGATGCCCGCATGGACGGCCTGCTGCGCCAGGACGCCGGCAGCCTGCAGCTGCGCGCCCACAGCCCCCCGGCTTACAGCGCGCTGGCGGTGGCGCCGGGTGAGGGCATTCCGGTGGACCCGCTGAAAGGCCGGCAGTTGTTTGTGGCCGACGATGTGATCAGCCAGTCCAGCACCAGCCAAATGCTCACGCAGCCCGGCAGCAGCTTGCAGTTGTACGCCCCGGCTGGTGGGTCCATCAGCCTGGGCGAGACCCGCAACCGGCTGGCCGGCAGCGTGTCGGCCTTGAGCGGCGCTGACTGGGCCAGGCCCTGGGTGGCGCTGGACGTGGCGGCTGCGGGTGGGCAAACCACAGGCCAAAGCCGCATCACTCTGGCCGGCGCCGTGCTGCAGGTGGGCGGCCGTGGGCTGGAGGCCGACCTGCTGCGCTTGAGCACCGGCCAGCTCAGCACCGATGTGGGCAGCGTCATCACGGCCCGGCTTTGGTACAACGACGCCGCGTCCGGCCTGCGCGGCAGCACCCCCGGTCTGCGCTTGACGCTGCTGCCCGAGGCCTATGCCAACCCACTGGGCTTTGGCAGCGCGGGCCGGGGGCTGCAGGTGAGCGTGGGCAACCGCAACCTGGGGTCTGGCGCGGCGGGGGTGGGTGGCGGCGGCGGCGTTGACACCGGCGCTGCAGGCCAACCACTGCGTGAAGGCCTCAGCGCCGGTTTTGTGCAGGTGCTGCCGCGTGCTGGCGCCAAAGGCGGCACGGCGGTGTACCTGGCCGGGCCGCAAGTGGGCCAACGGGGTTACAGCTTTTTTCATGATGGCGCCGGTGCGCTGCTGGAGTTGCCGGTGTTTTACAACGGTATGCTGCCGGTCACGCCGCAGTTGGCCGGCTCGCTGGCAGCGGTCGCGTCAGTGTCCGAGACCGCCAGGCGCGACGGGTTTGATGAAGCGGTGCGCACCGAGAACGTGGCCATCCGGCTGCGTGCCGGTGTGATCGCCGAGGTTGGCCCCGGCCGGCCCGCCACCGTGGGCAGCGCCGGCTTGCGCCCGCCACCGTCATGCGCGGTGGGGGAGGGCGGCATGGCCTGCGAGCCGGCCACCGCACCGGCCACCGCACCCAAGCCCTGACAACGGTCAAGCCCCAAGCCACCATGCCGCGCCGCCGTGCTCCTGCCGTGCCCCAACCGGCCCAGCCCCAACCCGTGCTGGGCCGGCGCCAGTGGTGCGCCGCTGCTGCAGCGCTGGCCGCCGCGCTGCCCGGGCTGGCTGCAGCGCAGGCCGCAGCCGCTGACCCATCCACCAACCCATCCACCAACCCGCCCACCGACCCCGGCCGCCTGGCCCTGGTCATCGGCAACCGCGACTACCCGGCGCCGCACAACCTGCCGTCCATCCGCAAAAACGCCCAGGATGTGCATGCCGCGCTGCGCCAGCGTGGTTTCAACAGCAGCTTGGTGCTGGACGCTGACCCGGCCACCGCGCACCAGGCGGTGGACGCGTTTGTGGCCCGGGCCCAAGCCGCTGCGCCGGATGCGATGCTGCTGTTTTATTTCAGCGGCCACGGCCTGCAACTGGACGCCGAGAATCTGCTGCTGTGCGCCGGCATGCGGCCAGACGGCAGCGCTGACAGCCTGCAAAAAGGCAGCCTGGCGTTGGGCCGCGACGTGGTGCAACGCTTGCCGCGCCGGGCCGGCGGGCTCAACATCGCGGTGGTAGACGCCTGCCGGTCAGACTTTCGCCCACGGGCGCGTGGCCAGGACGGCCTGAACCAGGTGGAGGCACCCCCCGGCTGCCTGATCGCGTTTTCCACCGGCGCCGGCAAACCGGCCATCGCGCCTGACAACGACACCGAGAACACGTTTTACACCGCCGCACTGGTGCGGCTGCTGCTGGGCTCACCTGACGATCTGTCGTTTTCTGACCTGTTCCGCCTGGTCAAGATGGAGGTGCAGCGCACCATGCTGGACGACGCCAGGCCAGTGATCAAACGCTTTGCCCAGTTTCCGTTCATTGCCGACAACGCCGCCGCCGTGTTTGCGCTGGCGCCCCGCACTGCCCGGCCGGTGGCCGCGCCGCCGCGCATCAACCGCGAGGCCGAGGACCGCGACTGGGCGGCGCTGCAAAGCCTGGCCTGGCCACCCGACCTGCTGCGCCTGGCAAGCCAGTTTCGCCAGCGCTACCCCGACAGCGCCCGCAACCCCGCTGCCGAGGTGGCGGCCGAGGGCGCCCGTGAGGCCGCCGACATCCTGCGCCGCAACGATGTGCGGCTGTACCGCAGCAGTTTTGAGCCCGCAACCGGGCGTGATGCGGCCAACAACAGCGACCTGCGCAAGGCCGCACGGGGCGACAAAGACGCGGCCGCCCGTGTCGGCCGGGCCTGGGCGGCCAACCCATCCCGCGCCGATGTGCTGGGGCCGGCCTTGTCCCGTTTTGAGGGCTGGATGCAATTTGCCGCCGAGCTGGGCAACGGCATTGCCAGCTACGAACTGGCCTTGCACTACCGCCGCCAAAACCAGCCCCAGCCGGCGGCGCGGTGGGAGTCCCGCGCGCGGGAACTGGGCTACACCCCGCCCGCGTCGCTGGAGCATTACCGCAAGTGATGGCATGGCCGCGATTGCGGCACGCTCATTGGCTCACCCGCAATTGCCCACCCTTATTTGCCCGCCCTCATTTACTCACCCTCATCTACCCACCCTCATTTACCAACAGTCACCCACTTGAACGCCATCGCGTTGTTGGGCAATTGCGTCAGCGCCACTTTTTTGGAGAAACCCCAGGCCAGCGCCTGCTGGTGCAGCGGGATGTGGCCCACATCATCGGCATGCAGCTTGAGCGCCTCGCGGATCATGCTGTTGCGCTTGGTGGGGTCAATCTCGCTCTGGATCTTGGCCGCCAGCGCGTCCAGCGCCGGGTTGCTGTAGGCACCCAGGTTGAAGGTGCCCTGGCCTTTGTCGGTGGGGGTGGACATCAGGCTCAGCAGCGGGTCATGTGCGTCCACCGTGCTGGGGGTCCAGCCCAGCAGGTACATGCTGGTGTCGCGCCGCAGGATCTTGGGGAAGTAGGTCAGCTCGCTTTCGGCCTGCAGGTTGATCTTGATGCCCACCCGCGCCAGGTTGGCGGCCACCGCCTGGCAGATGGCGATGTCGTTGACATAGCGGTCATTCGGGCAGTTCATCGCCACCTCAAAGCCTTGCGGGTAGCCAGCATCGGCCAGCAGCTTTTTGGCGCCGTCCGGGTCAAACGGCAGGCGTTTGTTCATGTCGGGCTGAAAGCCCCGCACCCCCGGCCCCAGCAGCAGCGCGGTGGGCGTGGCGGCATTGCGCATCACCCGCGATTTGATGGTGTCGATGTCAATGGCTTGGTAGACCGCCTGCCGCACGCGCTTGTCTTTGAACGGGTTTTTGCCCTTGATGTTGGAGAACAGCAGCTCGTCGCGCTTCTGGTCCATGCCCAAAAAGATGGTGCGCAGCTCAGGCCCTTGCAGCACCTGCAGGTTGGCGCTGGACTTGATGCGCTCCACGTCTTGCAGCGGCACCGGCTCCATCACGTCAATTTCACCTGACAGCAGCGCGGCCACACGGGTGGCGTCGTTGCCGATGGGGGTGAAGACCACCTCGTCCACATTGCCCTCCACCTTCTCCCAGGCGCCAAAGTGGCGTGCCAGCACGGTGCGGGCCGACGGCTGCCGCTCACGCAGCTTGTAAGGCCCGGTGCCGTTGGCCTTGAAGCTGGCGGCGTTCTCAATGCCTTTGCGCCGGTCCACCGGCATCTGCGCCTTGTTGGCCTCACACCAGGCCTGGCTCATGATGGCCAGCGCCGTCAGCGTGTCGGGCAGGATGGGGAAGGGCGTGTTGGTCTCAATCTCCACCGTGTGGGCGTCCACCTTGCGCACCGCCTTGACCGGCGCGGTGTAGCTCTTCAAATCAGAACCCTCACCGGCAGCACGCTTGAAGGTGAACAGCACGTCATCGGCGGTGAACGGCGTGCCGTCATGAAAGGTCACGCCCTTGCGCAAATCAAAACGCCACACCGTGGGGGATGTGTTGGTCCACTTGACCGCCAACGCGGGCTGCAGCGACATGTCTTTGCCGCGTGTCACCAACGGGTCGTAGACATTGGCGGTGAAGCTGAGTTGCAAGGATTCTTGCAAGGAGTGCGGGTCCATCGACGACACATCGCCGGCATTGGCCACCCGCAGGGTTACCGCGTGCGACAGGCTGGCCAGGCACAGCAGCACGGCTGCGGCGGTGGTGGTGGCGGGTGAGTGGACTGCCGGGCGGCAAGACAGGCGGAAAGACGGGCGAAACGACATGGGGCGGGGTGCTCCTGCTGCAGCGGTTGGGGTGGTGCCCGGCGGTACTGGCCGCATGGCTGCGGCAGTCTAGAGGATGCCCACCGCTATCATGGCCGGCAGTGCGCGGGTGACGGAACTGGTAGACGTAGCGGGCTTAAAACCCGCAGCCGCAAGGCGTACGGGTTCGATTCCCGTCCTGCGCACCACCTGTAACACGTGTATCGGACATCGTATTGCCTACACGCGTCATGGACTACATGCAAAAAAACTTGCATGAGTCCATGGGTATCAGCGCCCAGGCGGCCTGTTCATGCCCACGATCCCCCGTTCGATGCGTTGGATGCAGCCCGCTTTGATACGCCGGCCATGCTGAAAAAACTGGCCAGCGCCAACCGCGCACTCCCCGCAACCCGTGGGACAAGGGTCTGCAGAGTGGGTCCCTGAGGCGGATGGTCGAGGCTGCGCCAACAGCAACTGCCCCATCCGACGGGGAACTGACGCTAGAACTGGCTTGGGTAGCGTGGGACGATGGCATCCGTTGGCTGATCACGCACGACATGCACCAGGCGGTGCTCAACAGCGACAACACCGTCAAGGACGAGATCGACCACAGCAGCAACCACGCAGCGGGCAACGTACAGCCACCCCGACACCCGCAGCGGATTTGTGCAGCGGGATTTGCAGGTGTCCCGGCTGACTGCCACCAACGACCTGGACGCGCCGGCCGCTGCCGGCTTTTTGCAAAAGCAGAAGATCGGCCGGGGCAATTACGACATCAACGTGGCACTGAACGCCGTGCTGCAAGGCAAAAGAGAGGGCCTGTAGCGGGGCTCATCTGAGGTCAGGCAAGGCCAGCACTGCCGCCACCGCGTCAGGCTGTAACCAGCGCCTCGCAGCCTGTTGCAGCCCAGTTGCATCACCGGTGCTCAGCAGCCGGGGCAGGGGGCTGGTGGCTGTTGTGCTGTTGCTGCCCGGCGCGTGTTTGAGTAGCCGCAGCACCTGCCGCGCCACCGCGTCGGCCGTGTCCACCAGCCGCACCCCCGGCCCCAGCCTGGCTTGCAGCGCATCCGCCACCAGCGGGTAGTGGGTGCAGCCCAGCGCCACCGTGTCCACACTGGCGGCCAGCAGGCGGGCGGCGATGTGGTCCAGCAAGCCCTGCAGCACGCTGTCATCGGGGTCAGCCGCCTCAATCGCTTCCACCAAGCCGGGGCAGGGCAAGCGCAGCAGTGCGGCACCTCCCGCATGCTCAGCCACCAGCCTGGCCAGGCGTGGGCTTTGCAAGGTGCCGGTGGTGGCCATCACCGCCACGCGGCTGTTGCGGCTGGCGGCTACGGCGGGTTTGATGCCAGGCTCCACACCCACAAATGGCGTGGTTGGCCACCGCGTGCGCAGCGTGCTGATGGCTTGGGTGGTGCCGGTATTGCAGGCCACCAGCACCAGGTCGGCGCGGTTGTCCAGCAGCCAGGCACTCAGCTGCAGGCAACGTGCCACCACCCAGGTGGAAGGCCGGTCGCCCCAGGGCGTGAAGCGGGCGTCGGCGATGTAGCTGACGCGGGCTTGGGGCAATTGCCGGCGTAGCGCCCGCAACACCGACAGCCCGCCGATGCCGGAATCAAAGATGCCGATGTGCGGCGCGGTGGGGGTGGCGGCGGTGTCGGGCGTTGGCAGGGCGGGCATCGGGCCGGCAGTCTACCCAGCGTGGTCAGCAGCGTGATCAGTGGCGGGGTGGGCGGCTTGATGGGCGGCGTGACGGGCGGCCCGGGCGACACACACCTGACGCGCTGGTGTCAGCCCGCCGGTCGGCCACCGGGCACAATAGCAAAAAATAGCACGGTCGTTCGATTTCTTGCCATTCCTCACGCCAGAGGGCCACGCATAGAATCAATTGCAGACCAAAAAACGCCTTATTCAACCCCTGCAGGAGCTGTTCGACATGAAGGTATTGGTACCCGTGAAACGTGTGGTTGACTACAACGTCAAGGTGCGTGTGAAGTCTGACGGCACCGGGGTTGACATCGCCAACGTCAAGATGAGCATGAACCCGTTTGACGAGATCGCCATCGAAGAAGCGGTGCGCCTGCGCGAAAAAGGCGTGGCCACTGAGGTGATCGCGGTGTCCTGCGGTGTCACCCAGTGCCAGGAGACGCTGCGCACCGCCATGGCCATCGGCGCGGACCGCGCCATCCTGGTGGAGTGCGCCGATGAGCTGCAGCCGCTGGCCGTGGCCAAGCTGCTCAAGGCGCTG
>JAYVLI010000391.1:0-3169 GCA_043759535.1 Betaproteobacteria bacterium
GGCGCCGGCGTTGCTGGCAGCGTTTGTGGCTGACAAGCCATGCTTGGCCTTGTAATCGTCCACTGCCGCCTTGATCGCATCCTCGGCCAGGATCGAGCAATGGATCTTGACCGGTGGCAGCGCCAGCTCCTCGGCGATGTTGGTGTTCTTGATCTCCAGCGCCTGGTCCAGGGTCTTGCCCTTGACCCACTCGGTGACCAGGCTGCTGCTGGCAATCGCCGAACCGCAGCCATAGGTCTTGAAGCGCGCGTCCTCGATCAGCCCGGTGGCCGGGTTGACCTTGATCTGCAGCTTCATCACGTCGCCGCAGGCCGGTGCGCCGACCATGCCGGTGCCCACGTCCTCGTCGCCCTTGTCGAAGCCGCCCACGTTGCGGGGGTTCTCGTAATGGTCGATGACCTTGTCGCTGTATGCCATGTTGCTCTCCAGAAACTCAAAAACCTAGGTCGAAGCCGGCGGGGTCGGCGTCGGGCCGCCCCAAGCGGCGCCGCACCCCCTCGGGGGGTGGCTTTGGCAAGCCGAAGCCGGGGCTTGCCGTCAATGAGCAGCCCATTGGATGCTGCTGATGTCGATGCCTTCGCGGTACATGTCCCACAGTGGCGATAGCTCACGCAGTTTGGCCACCCGGTCCCTCAGGGTGCTGACGGCGTAGTCGATCTCAGCCTCGGTGGTGAAGCGGCCGATGGTCATGCGCAGGCTGCTGTGGGCCAGCTCGTCGCTGCGCCCCAGCGCACGCAGCACATAGCTGGGCTCGAGGCTGGCCGAGGTGCAGGCCGAACCCGACGACACCGCCAGGCCCTTGACGCCCATGATCAGCGACTCACCCTCGACATAGTTGAACGAGATATTCAAGTTGTGCGGCACGCGGCGTGTCAGGTCACCGTTGACAAACACCTGCTCGATGTCTTGCAGTCCACCCAGCAGCTTGTTGTGCAGCATGCGGATGCGTTCTTGCTCAGCACCCATCTCGGCCTTGGCAATCTCAAACGCGGTGCCCATGCCCACACACTGGTGGGTGGGCAGCGAGCCCGAGCGCATGCCACGTTCATGGCCACCGCCGTGCATTTGCGCCTCCAGCCGCACGCGGGGCTTGCGCCGTACATACAGCGCGCCAATGCCTTTTGGACCGTAGGTTTTGTGCGAGGCCAGGCTCATCAAGTCCACCGGCAGCGTGGCAATATCAATGGCCACCTTGCCGGTGGCCTGGGCCGCGTCCACATGGAACAGGATGCCGCGCTCACGGCACAGGTTGCCAATGGCGGTGATGTCCTGGATCACACCGATCTCGTTGTTGACCAACATGACCGACACCAACACGGTGTCAGACCGCAACGCATCTTTGAACTTGTCCAAGTCCAGCAGGCCGTCGGGTTCTACATCCAGATAGGTGGCATCAAAGCCTTGACGCTCCAGCTCACGCACCGTGTCCAGCACCGCTTTGTGCTCAGTTTTGACGGTGATGATGTGCTTGCCGCGGCCCTTGTAAAACTGCGCCGCGCCCTTGAGCGCCAGGTTGATGGACTCGGTGGCGCCGCTGGTCCACACAATCTCACGCGGGTCGGCGTTGATCAGGCTGGCCACTTGGGCGCGGGATTTTTCAACAATCTCCTCTGCCTCCCAGCCCCAGGCATGGCTGCGGGATGCCGGGTTGCCAAAGTGCTCACGCAGCCACGGGATCATGGCGTCAACAACACGCGGGTCCACTGGCGTGGTGGCGCCGTAATCGAGGTAAATGGGAAAGTGCGGGGTCATGTTCAGCTGTCCGAAAATCTGAGAATAAGGCGCTTATTTCGACATGGCGTTGCCAAGGGCAAACACCGAATTGGGCGCGGTGATCTTGATGGGCTTGACCACAGGCACCGACGAGATGGCGCGCTTGATGGGCGACTCTTCAATCGACACGCCTTTTGCAAGTTGGTCTTCCACCAATTTTTTGAGCGAGATGGAATCCAAAAACTCGATCATTTTTTGGTTCAGGCTGGCCCACAAGTCATGCGTCATGCACCGACCAGCGTCCTCGCCCATGCAGTTTTCTTTGCCGGCACAACCGGTGGCGTCCAGCGGCTCGTCCACCGCCACGATGATGTCGGCCACGGTGATCAACTCACTCTTGCGGCCCAGTGAATAACCGCCGCCGGGGCCGCGAGTGCTTTCCACCAGCTCATGCCGACGCAGCTTGCCAAACAATTGCTCAAGATACGACAGCGATATTTGCTGGCGCTGGCTGATGGCAGCCAAGGCCACTGGCCCGTTGTTGGAGCGCAGCGCCAAATCGATCATGGCCGTGACGGCAAAACGGCCTTTGGTGGTCAAACGCATGGGGTTTCTCCTGTTGGCTGGACTGACCGCCCGGCCAGTGCGCAGGGGGATCAATCTGTACCCGACTGATGCGGTCAACTATAACAGAACCCGACTGAATCAGTAGGACATAGCCCTGGCTTGGGCAGGGTGCATGCTGTGCATTTGGGTGGCACCACCCCGGCCATCAAGGCGGGCTGCGCAGACGCTGGGTGATGTCCAGCACTAGGCCGTCGCAGGCTGGCTCGATCAAATCCAGCACCTCGTCAAAGCCCTGCACGCTGCCAAAGTAGGGGTCAGGCACGTCGAGGTTGCCGGTGACCAGCGCCTGCCCTGTGGCCTGGGCCACAAACGGCAACAGCAACTGCAAGCGGTGTTGCTCGGCCGCCGGGCAACGCTCACGCAGGCTGGCCAGATTGCTGCGGTCCATGGCCAACAGCAAATCAAAACGGCTGAAATCAGCATCCACCACCGGCCGGGATTTGAGGCCGGCCAGCCGGTAACCACGCAGACCCGCCTGGGCCACCGCGCGGGGGTCAGCGGCCGTGCCTTTGTGAAAGCCGTGGGTGCCGGCTGAATCCACCAGCACCTGGTCGGCCAACCCGGCGCGCTGCAGTTTGGCGCGCAACACACCTTCGGCGATGGGTGAGCGGCAGATGTTGCCGGTACACACCATCAACACCTGCAGACGGGTCGGGTTTTGCCGGCTGAACAATCGCTTCAACAAGGTCATGGCGGCCACATGTCAGCGCTGGGCCGCCACCAGCGGCAGCACATTGCTGTCATGGCCAGCCACGCCAAAGGCCTGCTCGCGCAGCAGCGCCAACTGGTCGCGCAGCCGCGCCGCTTTCTCGAACTCCAGGTTGCGCGC